>NZ_JADFFM010000001.1:2752820-3058689 GCF_015221995.1 Mucilaginibacter boryungensis | reverse complement strand
AGAAGTTAAGCCCGCCAGAGCCGATGGTACTGCAGTAAAATGTGGGAGAGTAGGTCGGTGCCAAATCTTATCGTCCAGGCGACGTTAAACTTAAACCCTTCATCTATAAGATGAGGGGTTTTTTGTTGAGATAATTTGGAGAAAACTATTTCGTATCACTTTTGCTTACCCTAACTTTGCAAATTGTTCCAACTGATAATGTTTTTACCCACTTCACACTACCGTCGATTTGCAAACTAAATGGGGAATCTTTCTTCTTTAATTCCACAATTTTGCCCCGTAAAATCCCCAAACTGTTTACTATCGTTTTAACAGATTCGCGGGTGACTGGATTGAAAAGTGCTTCTACGCTTTTAAAATGAACTTTTTAATCAGAAGTTAATATAATTTCGCCAATCGGCATAGGGATTGTAATATATATTGTAACACTAATTATTGATTGTTTATGAATATTATAATCCATGATGCTCTGGGTATCTTAACCAATGTTTTAGCTTGCATTGTGATACTCGGCGTAATAGTTTCAGTACACTTTACGTTTAGCCGGGATAAAGTGATTACCAGGACAATGAAACATCAATAGACAGATAAAATATCAAACGCCCCAATACATCCGAAGCACAAATTTGTGCTTCGGATTTTTTTTAGCTTCTATTGCAGGTCTAACATATTTGCTGCTACAAATATCCAATTAAAAAGTACGTAAACCAGGATTGATTTTATAAGTGCTATCTTTTTTCAACCCTGTCATAAAATCCTCCAAAAGAATTAAGCTTTACATTTTCTTCCCTAAAAAAATCGCCGGGGAAGCCTAAACTTACGGCGCTGATATCGTCAATTTTCTTTAGATGGTCTGCGCTTAAAGTTAAATCAACAGTATTTAAATTATCCTGTAGCTGTTCAATTTTGGTAGCACCAACTATAGGTATGCACGAGAAGGCTTGCTGGCGCATCCATTGCAAGGCCACGTTACCAGCGGATACACCTAATTCATCAGCTATAGCCATTATCACTTTGGTTATACGCTCGCTATTTTCATTGAGCCGATTGCTTTCGGGTTTTATACGGCCTTTTTCGCCTTTCAAATATTTACCAGTAAGTGCCCCGCCGGCTAATGGCGCCCAGGGAGTTACCGTCATTCCAAAATGTTTGGCCATAGGGATTAATTCCCGTTCAGGGGTACGTTGTAGCAAACTATATTCCACCTGTAAAGCAATAAACTGGCTCCAACCCATTAATTCGGCTAATATGTTTCCTTTGGCTACAACCCAGGCGGGGGTATCGCTAATAGCAGCATAGTTCACTTTGCCCTGACGGATCAAGTCGTCCAGTCCGCGTAGTACTTCGTCAATAGGTGTAATATCATCCCAAATATGCAGATACAAAACATCTATAAAATCAGTCTTTAAGCGTTTCAGGCTTTCCTCTATACTGCGCATCATGTTTTTGCGGTTATTGCCCGAGGCATTTGGATTAGTTTGATTATCTTTCAGTGTATATTTTGTTGCAAGTACAAAGTAATCCCGATCTTGGTTGATTAAATAATCACCAATAATTTTTTCGCTAGTGCCTTTTTGATAGACGTTAGCCGTATCTAAGAAATTGCCGCCCGCGTTTGCAAACTCATCCATAATAGCAAAACTGACGGCCGCATCGGCACCCCAGCCATTGTCAGTACCAAAACCCATAGTGCCTAAGCAGAATTCGGAAACTTTAAGGCCTGAGCGGCCCAATAATTTGTATTTCATATATAATAGCAGATATCTTATTAAACACGCTAACGTGCCGGTAATGTTTGTGAATTTAGCATTTACTTACTGCCGAAACAATATATGCACCTGGTTGTAGATTATGATATGAAAATTATTACCGCTAACCGGCCCTGGGATATCCAATTACTAACAAATACGCTACAAAACAAATTAAACCCAGCTTTCCAAAAATCGAGGCAGGTTGATATTGAATTTAATATCAAACAGGATGGTAATGTTATTGAAATAGACCAACCTGAGTATTATGAAGGCTATTTATTTAGAATAGAAGGGCAGGGGAATAAATTATACATCAGCAAGTCGGAACATTATGTTGATGATATTAACTTTATTACCCTGCAGCATATTATTGATAACCTGCGGATGGTGAAAGAAGATGGTGCTGATATAGTGTATATAAGCGGGGAATGATTTATTTTGGATCTGGAATGCCAATTGCGAAATTAGAACCATTTCGCAATTGAACTTTCGCCTTTCGAGTTTCCCTTACCCGCTTATCCAGCTGAATTTGTATTCCAGCATAGGGTTTTTCATACGGTCGGCAACACGGATCAAACGGTCGGGCAGGGCCATAACGTAATCACGTGCTTTTTCTCCGGCTTCATTCAGGTCGGGTATCGAAGCAATTTTCCATTCTTCAATCAAATCCCGCAAAATATCCACATAGTCAATAGCTGTATAAATCCCTAAACGCTGTGCAGCATCAGTGAAGTGCCCAAAGGTTTGACCAAGCTTTAAACCAACTTCGCGCAGGAAATGGGCTGGCATAACAATTTTCTTACGCATCATATCCTCAAAGGCAATCATTGCCTCGCTGGCATCAACCTCAAACGCTTTAGATATAAAGCTGATATAAGCTTTTGCGTGACGGGCTTCATCAGATGCAATAACACCGCACATTTTTGATAATAAAGTATCGCCATGTTTTTTAGCCTGACTGGCTACACGGCGGTGCGATACATTAGTGGCCAGTTCCTGGAAACTGGTGTAAATAAAGTTACGGTAAGGGTCGGTACCGGTGCCTATGTCAAAACCATCGGCCAGTAAATATTGTGTTGATACTTCCATAGCGCGCATGTTAACGCGGCCACTTAAGTAAAGATATTTGTTCAACAGATCGCCGTGACGGTTCTCTTCTGCAGTCCAGGCGCGTGTCCATTTCATCCATCCGCCTTCTTCTGCCAAATCAACCCCTTCTACCATGGTTAACCACGATTCATACGTAGGCAAAGCCTCTTCTGTAATGGTATCACCGATTAAAACCGCTACCAGATCGTAAGACAGGCCTTTGGCGCTTTCCTGCAATTCTTTTATTTCCTGGAAAAATGTATCTCTTGTAGAATCGGGCAAAAAATCAGATGGTTGCCAGTTAGTTTCAATAGGTTTCAAATATTCATCCATCTTCTCCAGCATATATTTTTCTATATGCTTCATCACCTCGCGTCTTTTTTCTTCAAAAAATCTCATTGTAGCGTATTTGGGTCAAAGGTAGTCAAATTTAAACTTAATATTTAAAAAATAAGCGGTTTCGCCTAAGTATATAAACCAATAAACGCGGTATTTGTGATATTAAATTTTGTTATTATTGGGGTAAACGAAACATGTACCAAAATTAAGAGAATAGCTTGGGCGTTGCCCCGATGCTATCGGGGGCCGGGCTATCCGTTGCAAGTCCTCATTCCGCTGCGCTGCATTCCGGGCTTTCCACTGCTATCCCTAACGCAGAATCAGGTTTAATTAATAAACGGACTGGCCCACTTCTTATTCGTATACACATCTTTACCGCTCAATGTAGCCAGGAAAGCTACAATGGCGTCTTTTTGTGCCTGACTCAACCGCAGGGCCTGGCCCTGTCCACCGCGGTTGAGCCGGTTATCCAGGTTAGTATTACGTGGGTCGATAGGGATTTGGTTGTAGTGATTAATCACATCGGCAAGGGTACCAAGACTGCCATTGTGCATGTATAAACCGTTTGGTTTGCCGGTAGGGTCGAGCAGGTTGCGCAACGATGGCGGGTTGGTGTTGGTAACATCAACCAGTGATGTGCTGCCTGCTACGCCTATGATGCCATTGTTACGCGAGTTCGGGTCGATATCAAACTCCGGCGCACGGTGGCAGGCCTGGCAACCCGCGCCATTCACCACAGTACCGGGAGGAGACGGCGGGTTAAGGAACAGCGACTTACCCAGGTTCTCCTGCGCTGTAAAGTTGGGGAAGTCCTGACCGAGATTAGTTGCCTGTGCCATGCCTGCATCGAACTTTGAATCGAACGATTGGATGCTGCGGATAAACTGGGCTAAGGCGGTTTGCATGCGGGTTTCGGTGATGGTAGCATCGCCGTATACAAAGGTGAATAACTGCTTGTAGTAAGCAATGCCCTGCAGTTTGGTTATCAGTACGTCAATACCGGGATCGCCGTTGAGGCCACTGTAACCCATTTCGTTATGGTTTTGAATGGGCTGGATGGTTTGCGCTTCAAGCGTGGCGGCGCGTTTATCCCAAAAGAAGTTCACTTCCTGGGCAAAACGGGCATTTACCAGGCGCATAGAATGACGGGTGGTTATGCCGTTGGCTCCCGTGCTTTGTATTGCGTTATCGCCGAAGGCCAGTTCCTGTTTGTGGCAACTGGCACAGGCTATGGTGTTGGTTATAGATAGGGCTTTATCATAAAACAAAACCCTGCCCAGAGTAGCCGCAGCGTTGTTTATAGGGTTGGCCCGGCCATTATCGCGGGTAATATAATTGGGGACAGCTTGCTGTGCATAGTTTTCGAGTGCACTTAAATTGATATTAGTTCCAAAGGCTGTTTGCACTGCAGTGGCCGGCGCGGTGGTCATTACAACAGTGGCATTGGCGGTGGCAGCAGGGGTAGCTTCAGTTTCTTTTTTGCAGGATTCGGCGAGTGAAAGCAGTATCACCGCTACAGCGACAATAGCTAATAGTTGTTTGTGGTTCATGATAATGAAGGTTTAAAATTGGCGTGGATGCGGTGCACCGTAAACACAATATGAAGGTGCGGATAGTTTAGGCACGCGCGCCACAAGGTGTCGGCAAACGGGCTAAATGTATCGATGAGGATGCTTGACAGATAAAGCTTTAACGTGATGTATCGACGAAACGGATGGGATGCCGATCGGTTTTATCACGTC
The DNA here is from genome assembly GCF_015221995.1 of Mucilaginibacter boryungensis. Classification (NCBI taxonomy): domain Bacteria; kingdom Pseudomonadati; phylum Bacteroidota; class Sphingobacteriia; order Sphingobacteriales; family Sphingobacteriaceae; genus Mucilaginibacter; species Mucilaginibacter boryungensis. The sequence goes on along the minus strand of NZ_JADFFM010000001.1, from coordinate 3,053,768 downwards.
AAATCATGGTTTACATGGTTTACAAAATCGGGGCATTTTTTTAATTAAAAAACTGATAATCAAATAGTTGATTAAATTTCGTGTAAACCATGATTTTTGCTGTTTTATGCCAGAATTTAAATCCTGCGATCCTGAAAATCTATTAAATCACGGTTCAGACTTATACCCAATCGCATCCCGCATGCAATCGCTTAGGTTTTCCAGGGATGGCTGTTCGTTAGTAAAAATAGAGAAGTTGGTGTTATAGTCCCACAAAATGCCGGGGATACCCAGCTGTTTCAGATAGTGGCGCACGGTTTTGGTGTAGCGGCACCGGCTTTCGGCATCGGCATATTTATCGTAGCTGCCATATTCGCCGCACAGGATGGGCACGTTATATTTATTGGCCCAGTTCTTTACAATTTGCAGCTTATCCCTTACCGATCCTTCGTTGCCATCCAGGTGATATTTGTTATAGTTTGCCTCGCCTGCCGTGCCTTTAGCTTTAGGATTTATTTGGGGAAATTTATCTACGCTATATGGAAAGCCTACCCCTGTAGTCGCCATCTGGTCGCCCACCCAATCGGCACCCTGATGGGTAAATAAAAAAGGCTCGTAAAAATGAAAAGTATAAATAATATTTTCATCCTTCAATCTTACAAAACGGCTCAATTCATAAATACTATTATAGTTTGATGCGCCCACCAGCAGGGTGCGTCCGCTATCTACCTTGCGGATAGCTTCGACCATGTTATAAGCAGCATCTTTCCATACCTGCGGATTGATGGGGGGCGGCTCGTTATATAATTCAAAAAACAAGTCGTCTTCGGCCGTATTATGGTATTTTTTAGCTATAACAGTCCATGTTTTTATAACTTCATTTGTTTCGGTTACAAAGTTATTGTCGTTTAAATCGCCATAATGGTAATCGATAATCATCTTAAAACCGTATTTTCGGCAAAGCTTCCACGCTTTATCAATTCGGGCAAGTACTTCCTTAAGCGGAATGTTCTTCTTTTCGAAATTTTTGAACGCCACTGGAAGCCGGATACTTTTAAAACCTAATTTTTTAAGCAGCTGCAAGTCGGTTGCTTTTATGCCTTCGGTATTTAGAATGTCGTTATTCCAAGTTTGTTCAAGCCATGAAATACTGATGCCATTGTCTAAACTTTTAGCACGGTTAAAAACAAGTTGCCTTTGGGCTGGCAATATTGGACTGCTTTTTGCATTTAGCACTAACAATATAGCTATTACCAATATGGTAAAGTTAACAGCCATGAATTGCAGACATGATATTTTATAATTGTTTTTTTTCATCTAAATTTCGCCTTGCAAGCCGTTAACTGATCCTGACTCTAATCTAAACAATAGTACTAATGTTTGTTCAAATAACTAAGGAAGAGTTTTCTAAAGAAGTAAACAAAAAAGCCTGGTATCAAACCAACAATATTATTTGGACTATCATTTTCCTATACCCCATATTCAGTATTATTGATTTTATTTATTCGCCCGATATCTGGATACAATTCCTTATTGTCCGTATTATAACTGTTTTAGTTATATTAGGATTATATACTTATTTCCAAAACCGCAAGTACGATTACCGCATATTGCTTCATATCAGTTTCTTGCTGCTTTCCATTATTTCGGCCCTGTTATGTAATATCGTAAACGACCAACAGCTTACCATTTATTTTCTAACCTATTCGGTTATCATCCTGTTTTTTAATTTACAGGTATTTTGGGAGCCTGTTAATTCGGTAATACAGGGGCTGGTGGCTATTATGCTGCTGGCTATATTTTTTAATACGTTAAATACCTACAATCTTGACCTGGTAGTAAATAACGGCGGGCAATATTTTATTATTATCCTGTTTATATCGTGCCTGATACCTAATGCCCGGTATAAAGTGATTGAACGCGAAGTGCGATCGACCATCTTGATCGAAAAATCTAACGAACAATTGAAAATACAAAACCATGATATTGCAGAAAAGAATGCCATTATTGATATGCAATACGACAGGCTGCGTAAACTGGATGAACAAAAAAACAGCTTTATAAATATTGCGGGGCACGACCTTAAAAACCTGATCGGATCTATCATTATGAGTAATAACATGGTGAAGGAAGAAGATTATCGTTTAAGCTCAGACCAGCGCGAATTTGTACAATACATCAGCGATTCGGCCGATAAAATGCAATACATGTTGAATAAGCTGATGGATGTGAAGGAGATTGAATCGCCTGAGTTGAAATTCAATATGGAGATATTTGATATTAATGCTGAAGTACAAACCATATTTAAAGGTTTGGTTGAAACGGCGCTGATGAAAAATATTCACCTGGTAGATAATATATTGAAACTTCCGCTGAATGTGAAGCTGGACAAAGTATTTACCGGCCAGATCTTCCAGAACATCCTGTCAAACTGTATCAAATTTTCGCAAACTAATAATAATATCAGGGTAGTAACCAGCCTGCAGCGGCAGCGTTTTGTTTTTGAGGTTATTGACGAAGGCGTAGCCATTGGCCAGGAAGAACTGGATATGATGTTTAATAAACTAAAAACATTGAACGATGCGTCGGGCCATATGGAAAGCAGGCTTGGATTAGGCTTATCTATTGCCAAACTGATGACTAAAGAGTTGGGCGGCGAACTCACTTACAAAAGTGACGAGAACGGGAACTATTTCAGAGTAGAATTTTACGTGATTAACTAATATATATTGATTTACACCAGATGAACAGATTTTTAACCTTACTGGCATTTATACTGATCTTAGCAAAACTGCCGTCGTCCGCGCAGGTGGTCGCGTCGTTCAAATCGTACGGTCACGATGATGATCCCATTAATGGCATGAGCGGATCAAGTTCATACTTTTTTAAGATCGATCCCCTGGTGGAGATGAATGGCAGCAAGCTGGTTATTTACTTCGAGCCATCGCGGGCGTTGGTTCCCAATAATTCGTTCATTAACGTAATTATTGCCGATAGGCCAGTATATAGCGGTAGGTTAACTAAGGATTCTATACAGAAGGTAGCTGTCGATCTTTCAAGGGCTGATCTGTCAAATGACGGGAAGTATCTGAAAGTACAAATAAAAACCCTGTTGAATATATCTGACGATAAATGCCGTGATTTGGATAACCCGGCCATGTGGATAAAAATTAAAGGCTATTCCTACCTGTCGTTAAACCGCAATACCAAAAACTTTTTCAGTAATATAAATATTGCTAACTGCTTTGATTCAAAACGTGCCATTGTTTACCCCGCAAATCCAACGCTAAAAGATTTAAAAGCGGTTGCCTGGGCTTATGCCCGCATGAAAAAAACCGAGATTAAAAATATACAGGTTTTTGAAGAAGGGCATGTGCCCGATACCGTACGCAACTATATTATGGTTGGCACTTTGGGCCATTTGCCTGCCCCCATGCGCAGTATGATAAGGGTTACACCACAAACCGGCCAGGGGTTGTTTTATTTAGCTAAACGCGTACTTAATGTAACCGATAGTGTAATAAAAATGGTGGATGTAAAAAATCACCTGGTACCCGTGCGTACAGTTGAAAACCTGGTAGTACCAAGCGAGATTTTATATATTACCGGCGCCGATGATGAAGGGTATGAAAAAACCATAACATCGCTGGGGAATATGAATATCCTCAATTCAACCTTTGGCGATTATTTGGTGATAGACCATGCTGAGAATACCTTCTTTAAAACGGTAGATCAAAACCGATCAAAGCTTACATTTAAACAAATTGGCGGGGTAACTAACTTTATGTCGGGCATTGGCTCGTTAAAAAGTGTTTACAATTTTAAAAATAGCGATTTTAGCTTTACGCCAAAGGAAGTAGAGATAAGTATTACGGCCAACTACAGCAGCCTTAACCCTAACGACAGGGGCTTTTTTAATATTTATTTGAATGGCTTGCTAATCAACAGTGAGAAGTTGGATGCATCAGGTAAGTTAAAAACATCTGTAACTATCAACCGCTATCAACACCATAAATATAACACGCTTGAAGCCGAATTCAGGTTTTACCCAAGCAGTGGTAACTGTATGAACAGCTTTACCAATTTCTTTGCCGAGATTGACGTAGACAAATCGTACCTGGAATCAAAAAATCCGTTTATTACTAACGACCTGAGTTTTTATCAATATCCCGAAGCATTCAATTCGGGTTCTACCCATATTGTAGTTAGCAAAAGGTTTTCTAAATATGCGGCAGCTGCCATGGGCGAAGTGGTGTACGAGTTGAATAATAACATCAACGCTAACAACTTCCCTGTATTCCAGTATTCGGATGATGTGACCACCAGTGATATTAAAAAGTATAATATCATAGCCCTGCTTAGCCGTGATGATAAACTACTGGGCGAATTCCCCGACGCACCTATTAAATTTGATAAGAAATTCAGGCTGTATAATAACGATAATAACCAGGTTGTTTACGCCCTTAACGATTCTGTATCAAATGGTTTAGCCCAGATATTTTATGGCCGGGCCAATAACGCCACCATGGTGCTGACAGCTACGGGTAAAAACCTGGCCGAGGCGTTTTTAGCAGTATCCAAATCAATTACCGAGCAGTTATCAACCCTAAGCAGTAATGTGTGTATATCCGATGTTAGCGGTAATAAATACCTGTTCAATATCAGTAAATCAGGCGATAACCTGGAGTATGTGGATACTAAAAGCGCCTTGTCGCGTTTTTGGGAAAGCTACAACTTATACATATTGCTGGGTATATTGATATTAATATTATTGTCATTCCTGTATGTACGCTCAAGAGTGCAAAAATCGCAGGACATTATGAACGATTAAGATTAGCTGAAATAACAATACCCCTGGTTTTACCGGGGATGTTTTACCAATTCACCCAAGTTTATATAAAGATACCGAATGAGTTTAGCTATCCCCGAAATTTTGGTAAAGGATAAATTTATTACGCCGGGTGAAAGGGAAAAGATCCACGACCTATCCGCCAGGATGGGCATGTGCTTTATAAAGGTAGCGCTTAACTTCGGGTACATATCGCGTAAAAATTACGAGCGGTCTATGATCAATGCCGGCTATCCTTTCCAACAGGTTAGGAAAGAGGGATCGGATAAGAGCGTGCTCGGGAAAATCGAACTGAAATTTGCCGACGAGCACCTGGCGCTGCCCTTACGGATAGAGAACGGCAAGGTGGTAACCCTAATGGCCGACCCGACCAACACGCTGTTTATTGATTTTATAAGGTTCACATTTGATATGGAACCCGAGATTATTGTAGCATCGGATTTGGATATTACCTGGATGAGCCATAAGCTGCTGGGCGAGAAATATGTAAAATCGGCCGTGTTTGAATTATTGAACCGGGACCCCGGTAATTCGGCCATTATTACTTTTACACCACAGCAACTGATATTTATATTCGTATTGCTGGGCGTAGTAGTAACTGGTCTGTTTCTCAACTTTAAAACCGTATCTATTATCATCAATGTAGTGCTCAGCACTTTTTTCCTGGTGGCTATAGTATTTAAGCTTTTTTTGGCGCTGGTTGGGTCGAGGTTTGAGCTATTCCAGGCCGTCACTAAAGAAGAGGTAAGGGAGGTTGTTGACGATGAGCTGCCTGTTTATACCATTCACCTGCCGGTATACAAAGAAGATAAGCTGATTAAAAAGCTGATATGGAACTTACAAAGCCTTGATTACCCGCGGGAAAAGCTGGATATTAAACTGATTATTGAGGAGGACGACGATAAAACATTAAATGCGGTTCGCGACCTGGATTTCCCGGCAATTTTTGAGGTGATCGTAGTGCCGTTCCATATGCCTAAAACCAAGCCTAAAGCTTGTAACTATGGCCTGCATTTTTCTCGTGGGAAATACCTTACCATTTACGATGCCGAGGATATACCCGATACCGACCAACTAAAAAAAGTAGTGGCGCTGTTTAATAAGCTGCCGGCCAACTATATATGTGTGCAAAGCGCGCTGAACTATTTTAACCGGGGCGAGAATTTCCTCACCAGGATGTTTACCCTGGAATATTCGTATTGGTTTGATTATATGCTGCCCGGGCTTGATACCCTGGATATCCCAATACCACTGGGTGGTACCAGTAACCATTTTAAAATGGCCAACCTGATTGAACTGGGCGCCTGGGACCCGTTCAATGTTACTGAAGATGCCGATTTAGGGTTGCGTGCTTACTCCAAAGGTTATAAAGTAGCCATTATTAACTCCACCACTTACGAGGAAGCTAATAACGATTTCCTGAACTGGATACGTCAGCGCTCGCGCTGGATAAAAGGTTATATGCAAACGTACCTGGTGCATATGCGCAATCCGCGTAAGCTGCTGAAAAAAGTAGGCTGGCGTGGTTTCCTTGGTTTTAATTTTTTTGTTGGCGCAACACCTGTTACTTTTCTGGTATATCCGCTGCTACTATCCATTTTTATCGCATATGTGGTATTCGACCTTGAGGGCATAAGGGAATTATTTCCGGATTGGGTGCTGTTCATGTCCATATTTAATTTGATGGTGGGTAACATCCTTATGATATATATAAATATGATGGCCGTATTTAAACGCCGTTATTACGAGTTAATATTATTTGCTATAGCCAACCCTATTTATTGGCTAATGCATTCGGCATCGGCTTATAAGGGCTTATGGCAATTGGTAACTAACCCCTTTTACTGGGAAAAAACCAACCATGGTTTAAGTAAAGTTAATAACCCAACAAACGTTGTGAAATGAGGATATCAAAGCCGTTATTCTTACTTTTAATTACGTTGGTGTTGATCCTTTATTATGTGATTTGCGCCGTATATCTCAATAACCTGGGGTACTTCAACCAGGAGTCGCTGTTTTATGTGGAAAAATCTAAAATAGTTTTTGAAGGTATAGGCGACCGGCTTAAGGTGATTGGTTTAACATCACCTATTTTTCCTTTTTATGCTACATTTATTTTTACGGTCATCAGCTACAACCTGGCACCTATACTGGCATCGGCAGTAGGCACCGGGCTGCTGTTCAATATCATGGCCAACACGTTAACCAAGCGCTTGGCAGACGACTTTTACCTGTTGCTTTTGTTGGTGGTATTTATGCTGCATCCGGGCATCCTGTATATGGCCTGTTCGGGCAAATCCATGTATTTGCAAATGGTGTTTTTCTTTTTGTTCTTCCTTAATATTTTCAAGTTTTATAATTCAAATACCACTTTTCACGTATCTATAGCCAGTATATGTTTGGTAGTGCTGGTTTTTTGCGATTACAAGTTCATTTGGCTTACACTATTCTTTTTGCCATTGGTGTTGTCTATTTCCATACAAAGCTTAAACCTTAGCGAAAAAGAATCCATATTCCGACTATTTACCAGTTTTAATAATCCCTCGTTGCGGCGTAAACTCATCAACAAAACGTTTGCACTGTATATCATTATATTTATACTGCCCCTGGTATCGGTACTGATATATAAAATGCTTAACCTTACCCATGCTGCCGACTTGAACTACTTTATAGATAGTCCATACGCCACCTGGAGCGTACTGGCCGAGAAGATAGATTATAACATGTTATTGGATACCACCGGGCATCATAAATTGCCCGAAGCATCTATTATTATATCGTTAAGGGTTATACTGTTTTGTCCGCTGATATTAGTAGCACTATACCTGTTCCGCCAAAAAACTTACCAGATACTTACGCTATTTACCCCCTTTGCATTTGTGGAGTTTTTGCGGATAAAGTACGATAAGGTATACCTTACCCACCAGTATTATATGTTGTTTTTGATATTGGCTTTGTTGTGTGTAATATTCAGGGCTAATACTGTTAAAAACCAAACCAATTTTAAAATTTTGCTGCTGTTGGTGATCGTATTACAGATATACACAGGGTATCAGTTTTTAGATAAATCGTACATAGCCGAGGAGCACCATTTTATTAACGTACTATTAAAAACCGAAGTGCCGGATACCCAGGACAGCAACCAGGATATTGCCAACTATATTAACTCGCTCCCCGGCGACCCGCATGTAATGGTTGATGACGCTGTAGCTTATCCTATTGTGGCATTTGTTGGTAATGTGCGATCGATGATAATGCCTTACCAGCAGAATTTTTTAAGCGCAGTTGAAGCACCGGGCAAATACGCCGATTATATGCTGGTAGCGAGCGATAAGAACCCGGCTTATGGTTATACGCAGCTCACCAAAAAGTATTTGCAGCAAATACGCAATGCCGATAACCGTTTATACGTAGAGAAAAAATACGAAACTGATAATTGGATATTGTATAAAATAGAACAGCATTAAGCGTTTGCAAACAGTGATGGGAGATGGTTGATTAGTGATTAGGTTACTAAACTATAAGCCGCCATTTTTTCGTTCAATATGCTGTGTATCTCATCAAAATCTGCGTGGCTTACTTCATATTGCGAAACAATAATATACTCAGATTCGCCTTTCTTTACTTTCAGGATCAATGTATTCTCAAAATACACCAGTGGTTCAAAATCATCCCAATTATATCGTTTGGTTTGCTGGTTGTTTTGAACGGTCAGGGTATCGTTAGTGAAGATATAGGTAGTATCGCCTAATGCTGTTTCGTGTAGCGTTGCGATATCATTTGCCCGGGTGAAGAAATTCCTTTTTACTTTACGTACATGCCGGAACTTCAAGAGGATGGAGATCAGCATACCGATACCTATGATAGTGGTGATAGGGAACCCGCCCTTTAAATCAACCGCCAGGCCTATAGCAAGCACAATAACAGTAGCCGCTATATAAATGTAATAGCTGCCGGAAACCTCCTTATACATCAAATCCCAAATTACCTTTTGGTTATTTATATAATGCTCGCGGTTGAATGGGATATGGATGGTTTTTTCCTGCATGCTTTGTGATATAAAACACAGAATGATAGGCTCTAATCACTAACAGCTACATATTCCTTCTATACTGCCCGCCCACCTGGTACAACGCATGCGATATTTGCCCCAGCGAACAATATTTACAGGCCTCCATCAGGCTGCTGAAAATGTTTTCGCCGGCAATGGCTTTGTGCTGTAGTTCGGTTAATAGTTGCGGAGCACGTTCGGCATTGCGCTGCTGGAAATTGCTTAAGGCCGAGATCTGAAACTGCTTTTCCTCTTCAGTAGCCCTTATTACCTCGGATGGTGTCACCGTTGGCGAACCTTTTTTATTTAGGAAAGTATTTACACCAATTATGGGGAACTCGCCCGTGTGTTTCAGGGTCTCGTAGTACAGCGATTCCTCCTGTATTTTACCGCGCTGGTACATGGTTTCCATAGCGCCCAATACGCCGCCACGATCATTGATGCGTTTAAATTCGGCCATAACAGCTTCTTCAACCAGGTCAGTCAGTTCCTCAATAATAAACGCGCCCTGTAGCGGGTTTTCGTTTTTGGCTAAACCTAACTCGCGGTTGATGATTAGTTGGATAGCCATAGCCCTGCGCACAGATTCCTCGGTAGGCGTGGTGATAGCTTCATCATAAGCATTAGTGTGCAGCGAGTTACAGTTATCGTAAATGGCGTATAAAGCCTGCAGGGTGGTACGGATATCGTTAAAGTCAATCTCCTGCGCGTGCAACGAGCGACCACTGGTTTGGATATGGTATTTCAGCTTTTGTGAACGCTCGCCGCCTTTATATTTATTCTTCATGGCCTTAGCCCAAATACGGCGCGCCACACGACCAATAACCGCATATTCCGGATCGATACCGTTGCTGAAGAAGAACGACAGGTTAGGGGCAAAATCGTCAATATGCATTCCCCGGCTCAGGTAATATTCCACATAAGTGAAGCCGTTAGATAGCGTAAAGGCCAGTTGCGTAATTGGGTTAGCGCCTGCTTCAGCAATATGATAGCCGGAAATAGAAACCGAATAAAAGTTCCTTACTTTTTTATCAATAAAGTATTGCTGCATGTCGCCCATCATCCGCAGGGCAAATTCAGTGCTGAAGATACAGGTGTTTTGCGCCTGGTCTTCCTTCAATATATCCGCCTGCACCGTGCCACGTACCGATGATATGGCATAGGCTTTTATCTTCTCATAAACGTCGGCTGGTAACACCTGGTCGCCGGTTAGGCCTAATAGCATAAGTCCAAGCCCGTTGTTTCCTTCTGGGAGAACACCATCATATTTCGGCCTTGCTAATCTTTTGTCATCATATACTTCCTTAAACTTCGCTTCCACTAAATGCTCCAGCTTGTTTTCAGTAATATACTTTTCGCATTGCTGATCGATGGCGGCATTCATAAAGAAGCCTAATAGCATAGGGGCGGGGCCGTTGATAGTCATGGATACCGATGTGGAAGCATGGCATAGGTCAAACCCCGAATACAGTTTCTTAGCATCATCCAGCGTAGCAATGCTTACGCCCGAGTTACCGATCTTGCCATAAATATCAGGGCGGATATGCGGATCCTCACCATACAAGGTCACCGAATCGAACGCGGTGGATAACCGGTGCGCCGGCTGACCAAGCGATACGTAATGGAAACGTTTATTAGTACGTTCAGGGCCGCCCTCACCAGCAAACATGCGGGTTGGGTCTTCACCTTCGCGCTTTAACGGGAATACACCTGCGGTGTATGGGAACTCGCCCGGTAAGTTCTCGGTCAACAGCCAGCGCAACACATCACCCCAGGCCTCGTAGCGCGGCAGTGATATTTTAGGAATGCGCAACTGCGATAGGGAAGTAGTAGTTAAAGGCTGCCTGATCTCTTTATCGCGTACATGATAAATAAAATCGTCGGCTTTGTATGTCTTTACTACTTCAGGCCATTTCTCCAACAAGGCTTTACATTCGGGATGCAGTTTATTTTGTAACGAATTTTGCAGTTTTTCTAAATGTTCAGCCACACCATTTAAGGTATGTTTCCCCTCTTCAGAGGGGGTAGGGGTATGCCCTTTAACCATTCCTAAAGTCCCTTGTAACTGAAACAATTGCTGCGCCACTGCGCATTGCTCGTTCACCCATTGGTTATAAGCCGCGCTGCTTTCAGCAATTTCGGCCAAATAGCGGGTACGGTCGGGCGGAATGATGTATATTTTCTCCGATTCACCTTCATGGTGGGCATCGCCTGCCTTAAAATCAACGCCCGTTTTTTCTTTAATGGTACGCATTAGGTTGGCAAACAGGGTGTTCATGCCAGGGTCGTTAAACTGCGAGGCCATAGTGGCAAATACCGGCAGACTGGCATCATCCGCAGTAAATAACTGGTGGTTGCGTTTATATTGCTTGCGCACATCGCGTATAGCATCAAGCGCGCCGCGTTTATCGCTTTTATTAATGGCTACTATATCGGCAAAGTCCAGCATATCTATCTTTTCCAGCTGGGTAGCAGCGCCAAATTCCGGGGTCATTACGTACATGGAAACATCGCAATAATCGGTGATCATCGTATCCGACTGACCGATACCCGAAGTTTCCACAATGATCAGATCATAACCCGCAGCCTTGCAAATATCAATCGACTCCTGCACGTACTTGCTCAAAGCTAAATTAGCCTGGCGCGTGGCCAGCGAGCGCATATATACCCGCGGGTTGTTAATGGCATTCATACGGATGCGGTCGCCTAATAAAGCACCGCCTGTTTTGCGCTTGCTCGGGTCGACAGAAATAATGGCCAGTGTTTTACCGATCTGTTCGTCAGCAGAGCCAGTTTCTACTAAAAAGCGGCGAACGATCTCGTCAACCAGTGATGATTTACCAGCGCCACCGGTGCCGGTAATTCCCAAAATAACAGATTGATGCTTTGAGGGCGCTAATTTCACAGCGTCGTATTGCTCAGGATGATTTTCGGCTAAAGATATTAAGGCAGCCAATGCTTTCGGGTCTTTCTCGGGCAAATGCTTTAATTCGCCATTTAGCTTAGTGCGGGTTTCAAAATCGCACTGCTGCATCATATCATTGATCATCCCTTGCAAGCCCATTTTGCGGCCATCATCGGGCGAATAGATGCGTGAGATGCCATAAGCATGCAGTTCCTCAATTTCCTGCGGCAGGATTACGCCGCCACCACCGCCAAATATTTTAATGTGCCCCGCGCCGCGTTCGTGCAGCAAATCGTACATGTATTTAAAATACTCCAAATGCCCGCCCTGGTAGCTGGTAAGGGCAATGCCCTGCACATCTTCCTGTATGGCGCAATTTACCACCTCATCAACACTGCGATTGTGGCCCAGGTGGATCACCTCGGCGCCGGTGCTTTGCAAAATGCGGCGCATAATATTTATGGTAGCATCATGCCCGTCGAACAGCGAGGCGGCAGTTACAAACCTGATCTTATATTTAGATTGATACGGGGCAATGGTTTCCATGCGGTATAATTGGTGAAAAGCAAAATTACACAAATTTAGGAGAGGCGAAAGCTATGCGTGCATAATATTGCCATTGATCCGTTGTTATTAGTCACGAGGGCATCGTAGCTAACTCGTAAAGATATTTGAATGTATTCATGCGAATATTGCTGCATGCCACCAAAATATTTAATTTTATTTGTCACATTATCAAATTATTTGCGCCTTATAGTTCATACATGAAAACTATTATACTGACCATATTTATTGGCCTGCTGATATTTAAAACAACATTCGCGCAGCACAATCAAACCAACTTTATCACTTCGGATATTGATAATTTTTGGCAGGCTTACGATAAAATACAAACCACAAAAGATAGCGTACAGCAATATAATTATATTAATCACCTGTTTATAGATAGAGGTACGCCCGGGTTAAAAGCCATAATGAAAGTGCGCGATTATACGGCCAAATCATATGTCGACGCGATAAACAGCTATCCGCTTTTCTGGAACTCTATCAGGCCAAATACCTACAAAACCAGGCAATTTGCTGCTGAGATTGCTGCCAACGTGCAAAAGTTGCAAAAGCTGTACCCCGCCTTAAAGCCTGCCAAAATATATTTTACAATGGGTGCTTTCCGTACCGGCGGCACAACGCTGGATAGTATGGTGCTGATAGGCAGCGAAATTGCCATGGCCGATGAACATACCGATACCCGCGAGTTCCCCGCTAACTTTAACAGCCTGAAAACTTACTTTAAAACCAACCCCATCAATATTGTTGTTTTTAACAACGTGCACGAGTATGTCCACACCCAGCAAAAAACAACGGTCGCCGATTATTTAGTATCCCAATGTGTACTGGAGGGCGTGGCCGAATTTTTGGCTGAAAAAGCAACCGGTAAAGCTTCTACTTTGCCTGCTTTGGCCTATGGCAACGGCCATAAAAACAGGATAGCTGCCGTATTTGCCGCGCAGATGTTTAACAGCGGCACAGGTTACTGGCTTTACAGCAATGCCGAAAACGAATTTGGCGTGCGCGATTTGGGCTACTACGTTGGCTATGCTATTTGCGAAAATTATTACAACAAAGCAGCCGATAAAAAGCAGGCCATTAAAGAGATGATAGAGCTGGACTATAACAATTTGGCTGCCTTAGGTCAATTTGTAGATAGGTCGGGCTATTTCGACAAACCGATGCAAGTTATTAAAGCCGATTACGGGAAAAACCAACCTACTGTGACCGGAGTAAAACCTTTTGTTGATGGTAAAACCCTGGTTAACCCGGCAACTACCCAATTAACTATTCAATTTTCGGCCGCTATGGATAAACGCTATCGTAATTTTGAATTAGGGCCTTTGGGCGAAAAAAACCTGCTTAAACTGAAACGTTTTGTTGGCTTTTCGGACGATGGCCGGTCTGTAACCTTTGAAATTGAACTGAAGCCCGGGCAACATTATCAAATAATAGTTGGTAGCGGTTTTAGGAATACGGATGGCATTAACCTGAAGCCTTACCTGTTAGACTTTACTACTGCCGGAAATTAATTGCCCTAATTATCACCTACTATAATGGTTTCATAATATAGTAAATGAGGGTGTTTACGGGCAAGCACTTTTTGTAGGCTATATTACGCAATAGAACCACTTAGACGAGCTGTCTCAAATCCAAACTCAAAATTCCGTACCTTTGCAACGCATCGGTGCAATCAAAAACACATCGGTGTAATCGCAATAAATGATGTTAACAGATTCGTCGGCAATGCAGTGGGAGAAAGGCTATAATAATTATGGCCCGTGGTTAAAGCGTAAATATAATGGCGAACGGGTGTTCAAAGTAATTGTTGACGGCGGCTTTACCTGCCCTAACCGCGATGGCAGCAAAGGCTACGGCGGCTGCACCTATTGCAATGTCGATTCGTTTACGCCTTCCGTATCGCGCAACGCGCCTAACCTGCGCGAGCAGGTGATACAAGGCATGGAACGCGCTCGCAAAGGCAATAAAGCCGATAAATTCATCATCTATTTCCAGCCCAATACCAATACATATGCCCCAACGCATTATTTGAAGATGATGTATGACGAGGCGCTGAGCATTGAACCCGAAAATATTGTGGGCTTATCAGTAGGCACACGTCCCGATTGCATTGACGCCGAAAAGATAGCCCTGCTGGAAAGCTATACCGACAGATTTGATGTTGACCTGGAAATGGGGATGGAAAGCATCTATAACGAAACCCTGGGGCAGATCAATCGTGGGTGTACTCATGATGATTTGGTAAAAGCACTGAAACTGGTAGAAAACAGCAAACTGGATATCTGCGTGCACACCATATTCGGTCTGCCTGGTGAAACCAAGGAAATGATGCTGAAGTATGCCGACGAGATAAATCGTTTCCCGCAGATAAAATTTGTGAAATTCCACCACCTGCATATTGTAGAAGGATCGGTAATGGGTGTTAAATACAAACGCGAGCCATTCAAGCTTTTCAGCCTGCCCGAATATGCCGATTTTCTGTGCGATCTGCTGCCGCTGGTACGCCCGGATGTAGTGATACAACGCCTGTTCGGCATATCCGATTGGGATTTACTGATAGCGCCTAACTGGGGCCTCAAAAAATCCGAGATTCAATATTTTATCGATCAAAGGATTGTGGAGCGCGGCGTGGTGCAGGGGAGTGCCTATGTACCATCATTGGGTCGTTAAGTCATAACGCCCCGCTGTCGTTGCAATTGGCCCTAAAATTGCGTTAATTCGTACAATTGGTGGGTTTATTAAATTTCATATAATCCGTTATCTTATCTCGTGTCATCGCAAAGGGGTCAATCAAATTACTTTCCGGTACTAACAGGTGTACGTGCATTGGCGGCTTACCTGGTTTTTATATCCCATTACGATTACGTTTTTGATGAAGGATTTCCCCAATTTGTGAAACGTTTTTTCCACGAGTTTCACATTGGTGTTACCGTTTTCTTTGTGCTCTCAGGTTTTTTAATTACCTATCGCTACTATAATAACTTCCATTTAACCGGGGATTGGTTTAAGCAATATTTAAAGAACCGGGTAGCGCGTATATACCCTATGTACTTCCTGCTCACTACCGGCGCTTTTGTATATTATTGGTACTCGCACGATCAGGTGATCACTAAGGGGTTTACCCATCCGGTGTTGCTTTATGGGTTCAATGTGCTTTTTCTACGGGGCTTTTTTTATCAGCTATGGGATACCGGCATAGCCCAGGGATGGAGCCTAACTGTTGAAGAATGCTTTTACTTTTCGGCCCCCTTTATTTTCTACATCGCTACTAAATATAAAAAGTTTTACCTGCAGCCGCTGGCGCTAACTACTTTGGGGTTTTTGCTGGTAATTATCTTCAGAAACGTGAATTGGTACGGCTTCTTCGGCAATTTTACGTTCATGATGCTGTATACATTCCTTGGGCGCTGTTTCGAATTTTTTGTGGGGATACAGTTAGCCTTAATTATGCTGAATAAGGGTTTTAAACGCACTAATAAAGTAAAATATACCTACATAGGCTTTCTGCTGATATTTGTTTTTGTAGCGATAATGGCTATGTTGCCAATCCCGGCAGGCTGGATAGCGGGTCTGCAAAACCCTTTGGGGATAATCCTGAACAATTATTTTATAGCATCGGCCATAGCCCTGTTTTTTTATGGGTTGCTGACGGAAAACACCGTGATGAAACGTATACTGGCCACGCCATTTGTTGAATTACTAGGCAAGGCATCCTACATATTTTACCTGGTACATTTGGGGTATATGTATGGCTATCTGCACCGGGCGTTCGATTGGCTTAACGAAGCGGCATTTAATTTGTATGATAAGTGGGGTATAAACTGGCATTCACCGTTTGAATATGATAAACTGAACCTGTTTTATGCTTTTGTAGCGCTAAATGCCATTTCAATATTGTTATTTAAGTTTATCGAGGAACCGCTGAACCTTTATATCCGCAAATCGGTATTTTTGATAAAGCCGGCGGCCCGCGCTAAATAGTTACCCATACAGATATGAAGAAACTGTTAATTATACTTTTCATACTACCATTACTTGCGCTGGGGCAATCTGAAGAAACGTATGTTAACCGGGGTAACCAAAAGGCAGGTGCGGGTGATAATAATGCCGCTATTGCCGATTTTACCAAAGCCATTGAACTGAACCCCAATAATGCCATGGCTTATCATTACAGGGCAAATTCATACGCTAGTATAAAAGAATACAAGTTGGCTATTGCCGATTTTACCAGGTCTATAGCACTTAATCCTTACTATCAGAATAACTTTTTTTATCGCGGTAACGCCTATAATGCTAATCAGAACTATAAAGAAGCCATAGCCGATTTTACCAAGGCTATCAGCATGGGTGCGCCTAAGCCTGAAATGTTTCACTATCGCGCCGACGCAAAATCTAACCTGGGCGATTATGCCGGTGCAGTAGATGACTTTACGCAAGGCCTGAAACTTATGCCGAATGATGCCAGCCTCTACATGTATCGCGGCGTAGCCAAAGTAAACCTGGGCAATATAACCGGCGCTATACAGGATTACGATACAGCCGTGCAGTTGCAACCTAACAATGCGGAGCTGATATTTTACCGGGCTAATGCCAAAGCAAATGTAGGTGATTACAGTGGCGCTATAGCAGATTATAAACGATCGACGGCTATTAACCCCAGAAACGCTGAGGCATTTCTGTACTGCGCCAATGCAGAAGCCAACAATAAACAATACGACGATGCTATTGCCGATTACAAACGCGCTATTGCTATTAACCCTGCATTGCCCAATGCCTATAAATACCTGGCCAACGCTTTAAGCCATACACCAAATGCTAAACTTGCGCAGGATTTTTTTGGCGATGCTATTCGCCGTGCGCCTAATAACCCCGAGGCTTACCTGTATGATGGGATCGTAAAAAGCAATATGAACGATAAGGAGGCCGCTTTGGTGGATTTCGACAAAGCTATTAGTCTGAACCCAAAGTTCTCGGATGCGCTGCAAAACCGGGCCGACCTGAAATACAACCTGAAACAGTATGCCGAGGGCAAACTGGATGCCGATTCGGCCATAAAAACCGATCCTGAAAACAGCTATGCTTACATTACCCGGGCCCGCATTAAAATTGAATTAAAAGATACCCTGGGTGCACTGGCCGATGTAAACCAATCGGTACAGATAAACCCAATAAACGATTATAGCTACGTGATACGTGGAGATGTAAATACGCTGCTGAAAAAATATCCCGAGGCCCTGGCCGATTATGAAAAGGCCATTAAGCTAAACCCTGGTAGTACTGAAACCTTTCTTAAGCGTGGTAATGCGCGTGCAGCTATGGCCCAATGGCAAGGCGCTTTGCTCGATTATAAAAAAGTACTGCAACTGGCGCCTGCAGATACCGGCTTATACCAACGGATAGGTGCAGCCATGCTGGATGCTGGTTTTTATGCCGACGCTATCCCGGTTTACAATTTCCTGCTTACCCGTATACCCCGGCGTGTTAACTTTTATGTGAACAGGGGGGTAGCACGCCAGCACCTGGGCGATTTTCCCAATGCTATGGACGATTATAGCAAGGCCATTGCTATCGATTCGTTGGCTGGTTCGGCTTATTATAACCGTGCTAATGCCCGTTTGACTTTAAATGATTACGATAACGCCTTGAATGATGTAAACAAAGCTTTATTGATAAACGAGAATGATGATGAGGCTTATTTTGTACGGGCCAACATCCGTATGGCATTAAAGGACGAACGTGCGGCTGTGCTGGATTATAATACGGCATCGTTCCTGAATATTAAAAATACCAAAGTATTGGCGTATCGTGCTTATGCCGAAAGCTTTGTTCCGGACTATAGGGCACGCATGAATGCAGATTTTGCTGCGGCCATAAAAGCCGGACCGAATAACCCGGCGGTATACGATTTGCGCGGACAAGCCAGTGTTAATTTAAAAGACCCGGGCGCGGCAATGAATGATTATAATAAAGCAATAGTGTTAGATCCGCAATACGCACCGGCATACTTACACCGGGGGATGTTAAAAGTAACACAAGGCAATAAACCCGCGGCCTGTACCGATTTTAATAAAGCGACAGCATTGGGATTGCAGGAAGCGCAAAACGCGCTGAAACTATATTGTAAATAGCTTTGAATTGTAAGCTATTGAATCACAATAGGCTATAATAATTGCTTAATTTAGCAGAGGTACTAACAATATCATACTTAAAACTGAAGATAACAAACCATTAAGATAATATCATAAACAGGTAATGCTGAAGAACTACAAAAAGCTCCTTATTATATTAACTACCCCGCTTTTATTAGCAGGCAGTTATACTGCCATGGCGCAAATAGTTAATGCTAAAAAAGAAACCGGCGCGGCTAAGAAAGAGGCTGCAGCGGCTAAAAAGGAAAAAGAAGAAGCGAAGAAAAAAGAAGAAACTAACGAAGAACTGATACCCGAAGTGAACCCAAGCCACAAAGACGGGTTATACGAGGATGACGAAACTATAAATTATAAAATAAAGCTTAAAAGTACCTATAAGGAAACCCAGGAGGGCAGGCTAAGCTACGATGTGCTTACAGACGACAACCGCACAGTATTAACCGGCCATTTCCCCCTAAAGTTAAAATATAAAGATGGCGACACTTATAGTGTAACCATACCCCGTCAGCGCCCTGGATTTTTCCATTTTAATGTTCGGATAAATACGACATCGTACGATGACACCATTAAAAGTGTTTTTGGTGTTAGTCCGCTAAAATTGACCAGTACATTGCACCGTCCTGCAGATTTTGATGAGTTTTGGCGCGAAACCCTGAAGGAACTAAAAAAAGTACCGCCTGATTTTAAAGTTACCATCGATAAGAAACAATCTAGCAAAGATAAAAAAGTATACCTGGTCGAGATGAGATCGTACGATGATGTTACCATCCGGGGTTGGCTGGTTATCCCAACCTTTGGTCACCGTTTCCCGGTGCATTACCGCGTGCCAGGTTACGGTGTGCCCATGCACCCCAATATGGATGCCGACGATTTTATTGCCTTTGATATTGATGTACGCGGTAACGGTATCAGCCGCGATCAAATTAAATTGAACACCGATATCTATTCCACTACCGGAATAGAAGACCGTGACCGCTATATCTATCGTGGCGCTATTATGGATTGTATCCGCGGAATGGATTTCCTATACTCGCACTATAATCTGGGGGTGGATACCGGGAGTATTTATGTAGAAGGGGGTAGCCAGGGCGGCGCGCTGGGCATAGCAACAGCAGCTTTGGATAAAAGGGTTAAGGTCTTAACAGTCCAGGTACCGCTATATTCCGATATCCGGGATACTTATGATATTTCTGCTACTTATACCGAGCAGGTATTCCCTTTTAAAATGTTCAGGAAGTATTACGATACGCATCCCGGTTATACCTGGGACGATTTTTACAAGGTATTTGATTATTACGACCCGCAAAACTTTGCACCTAAAGTGCATTGCCCCGTGCTAATGGGTATTGGTTTGCTGGACTTGTTTTGTCCGCCGCGATCGAGCATGTGTATGTTTAACCACCTGGGGACAAAAAATAAAGAATTTATTACTGTTGCCAACAGTACCCACGAGGTGAACTTTAACTATTTCATGTTTCAGAATAACTGGCTGCGCGAACAGTTGAGGATACCATAATTTAAGTCGGAAGTCGAAAGTTCAAAGTCGAAATGATAGTAAAACTTTAAACGGCGAATAGAATTTATCACGAATGAAAAAGATATATTTAATTCTTCTACTTGTTTTAGCCGGATGGGTTAACCAGGCGCAGGCGGGCTGGCCCATTGGCAAATATCGCAATGTAGTTATTCCGTCGTTCAACTATTATACATCGCACGATAGCTGGAACAGTGTAGGGCAAAAAGTAAAAGGTTCACCGGGTTCGGGATTTACCTCCTATGCAGTTGGTTTGTATGTTGGCTATGGTATCAGCCGCCGACTGGATTTGGTAGTGAATGTATTAGCCCCACAGCAAAATAGTGCTTACCGTAATTTTAAGGATAGTTTAATCAAACAACAAAGTTCGGGTATTGGCGATATGCAGGTAGGGCTGGCATACAACCTGGTTAATTTTGGCTATAAAAGTTTTCTTTCGGTAATGGGCTCGGGTATTGTGCCTTTGTACGATACTACAAAAACCGTAGCATTGGGTTATGCTGCATACGGTGCGGAATTAAAACTAATGTATTCTGGCGGTATAGACAATGGCTTTTTAAAACATACTTATTACAATATGGAAGTAGGCTACCGCCGTTATTTTGATACGCAGGGGCCTAATGTGTTATTGTATACTGCATCGTTGGGTATCCCTTTGGGTAAACGTAACCAAATAGGTTTCGAAGGCAGTGGCCAATATTCAACCAGTACCAATAAAGCATTTAACCCTAATCTGGCGCTAAACCGCGACTTCTCGTTCACTAAAGCATCGTTTGATTACGGACATACCTTTACCCGCCGTTTCTCTGTATTTGTTACCAGTTTTTACACACTGATAGGGCGCAATACAGGATTGGGTTACGGCGGCTCGGTACAGATGATCTGTAAGTTGTAGGTTTAAGTTTATAGACCGGTGTGATAAGTTCTGCATATTCTCCCATGGCCTATGGTCCATCGCTATGGGGCTTACTTATAAACCCCAAACAGATCAACAATCGCCTTTTCGCGATAGCTGAATATATCTTCTACCTTCTTTTTTACTATTAATGCGTTAGCCAGGCGGCCAATTGGTCCGTAGGGAATAGCATAGTTTAAGATGTCGGTCATATGTACACCGCCTTTAATCCGCTTAAAGTGATGTTCGTGGTGCCACATGGCATAGGGGCCAAAACGCTGCTCGTCTACAAAATAATCATGTTCTTTTACAATAGTGATCTCGGTCATCCAGTTCATTTTAATGCCAAATACCGGGGTTATTTTGTAGCTGATCAGCATCCCTTCGTACATTTTTGTGTCCGGCGCAAAGGGCGATGTAACTTTAAAGCCCATCGCTTTTGGGGTTATTTTACCCAGGTTAAACGGCGATGAAAAAAAATCCCAGGCATCTTCTAAAGGTATCGGTATGTTCTGCTCGTACGTTAGGCGGTAGGTTTTCATGCTTGGTGAACGGATTGGCTGGGGGAATGTTTGGATGAAAAAATAGATACTATAATTAAGCCTGATAAAAAGCCACTAATGCCACTTACTATCCAATCGCCATATGCATTTAGGCTTAACCCTGAAAAATAACGAATTATTAAAATAATAAAAGCGATCAGGATAATATTAAGCCAATAACTTATAATAGGAGTTGTATTGACTAAGCTCACTTTTGGTAGTTTTATAATAATTATTAAAATGATTACTAAACCTATGATAGTGCTACAATGCTGCACAATATTGTAATTGTAAAACTTGTACCCAATTATATCAACTGAATGGGATAAGATTGGTAATCTGCTTACAAAATACCCGGTAGGGTGAGTAAAGTTATCCCAAAGCAGATGAGTTGCTGCACCTATAAATACCGAGATACAAAGGATAACTATATATTTGAGGGTGTAGTTGTTATGCTGACCGGCAAACGGAATAAATCTTGTTTTTAAAGTTTTATGAAAATGGGCAATTAACTCATTTTTAATTGTGTATTGATAAAGCAAAACAATAGTTAGTCCTAAAGGCAAATCAAACCAAAACAAGCCGGTCACTGTATGGCTATAAATACTTTTTACTTTGAGACGTAAAAAGTATTCAAAGTCAGGAACTAAACTGCCAATGACGAGTCCGACTAATGATAATTTGTTTTTTATCATTCTGCCGAATGGCAAAACAATAGCGGGATGAGCAAAAGTAAAGGGCACTACTTCCCTTTCAGTTTCGCGTCCAGTAACGCCAGCAATTTCTCAAACTCCTGCGGACTGTAACCTATCGATTGATAAATGATATGCCCAGTCTCGTCGATCAACACGTTACGGGGGATAGACTGTGTAGCGTATAGCTTAAATATGCTGCGGTTAAGATCAGGCAGTAAAGCAAATGTGTATTTGTTTTGTTCTTTAAAAGGCAGTACTTTTTCCCAGCCTTCTTCGCGGGCAAAGGCAAACATGGCGAATTTGGGATTGTCTTTATATTTCTCCCATATCTCCTTTTGTACGCGCGGTAACTCGGCACGGCAGGGTGGGCACCAGGTAGCCCAAAAGTTTAACAATATAATTTTACCGTGGTAATCTTTCAGGTCGGCGGTTTTATCTTTATTGATATTAAAAGAAAACTCCGGGGCCATATCGCCCAATTTGGTTAGTGTAGTGGCGTCAGGAACTTGTGCTTTTACGCCGGTGCTTAACAACGCGAGTGCTATGATTAGGATATGTTTTTTCATGGATATGTATTTAATGCAATTTAAGTATTTTATCATTTGTTCAGCCCCAAAAGGATTAAGTATTTGGTAACTTTTATTTTATATTTAATTCATAAAATTTAAACCCCTAAAAAAATGCAGCAACACAAAAACTGGCATACGGCCTACAGAGAGTCATTAGGATTTGGACAACGGCTTTCCGATTCGGTAGCTAACGGAATGGGATCATGGCGTTTTATCATCTGGCAAACCATTATTGTGGCCTTATGGATGATCGCTAATGTGATTGCCTGGAGATTTCACTGGGATGTTTATCCGTTTATTTTATTGAACCTGGTTTTTTCGACGCAAGCTGCTTATGCCGCCCCCATTATTATGATGGCCCAAAATCGCCAGAACGAGCGCGACCGCGCACATGCCGAGGCCGATTTTAAAACCAATGTTGAAGCCAAAAAAGAGATAGAGGAATTAATGCAAAAGCTAAACTCCATTGAAATAGATAAACTGGATAAGATGCTGGACATTTTGAAGAAGTTAGAGAAGTAGCCTGTTGGACATTCTAATCTCTAACCGCTGATTAACTAATCACATTACTGCACCATCTTATTAGCGCAGCACGAACTGGCAAACGCTTCGGGTTTGGCTTTGAATACAAAACCCATGCTCAGAATGTAGCCCATAGCTTCGTGCAGTGCCTGGTTGCTTTTAAAGGCCGGGTTGGTATTAATATCGGCATGCACTTCCAGGTCAACATCGTACAGGTCAAGCAAATCGCACAGTTTGTAGCTGATATCGATAGATTTTTGTACTTCACTCAGCATACGCTCCTTAATGCTCATTTTTTGCGATGTACGTTCCTGGTGAATAAACATAAAACCCCCGCGTTGTTCGCGCAGGAAGACGATAACGGTGGCAAAATCAGTTACCTCGCCCTTTACCTGCGAGTCGGTGCCGATACATACTTTGAGTTTATTACCGAGGGCAGCTTCGCGCTCTATTGCTTTCTCTACCTCTTCCATAATGGGCGACTGGATGATCTCGCCGCTGAATTTTCTCCAGGTCATATAAAAATCGTGTTAGGTGAAATTATAACAACCTCTGCTACAGGTTTATAAAAATAAGCGATTATGTATGGTATTAACGTTAAGCGGGTATAATTTATTTGTTAACACCACGCTTATTATCAACATCTTAAGCGGTAATTTGGATTGATTTATTTTATAATATGTTTCATTATGGCCATATTTAAATAAAAAACTAAATTCAACATGAAACTTCACAATTATTTATGGTTGGCTTTACCGGCAGTTTTGGCGGCAGGCTGTGCCGGTAATTCCACATCAGAAGCGCCAAAGCGGACGGTGTTTTTTGACAAGAGCGGCATGGATACTACCGTATCGCCCGGTGAGAATTTTTTTAATTATGCCAGCGGCGCCTGGATGAAAAAAACGGAGATACCCGCTACCGAGACTGGCTGGGGATCGTTTTACACGCTTGATGATGATAATACTAAAAACCTGCACAGTATACTGGAAGAAACATCGGCCAAAACGCATGATGCGGGTAGCCTTGAGCAAAAGGTGGGCGACTTATATGCCAGTGGCATGGATACCGCCGGGATTGATAAACTGGGCTACGCCCCAATTAAACCACTGCTGGCACGTATAAGCGAAATAAAAGATTACCAGGGCGTACTAAATCTTGCTGCAGGCAGCTTCAAAGATGGCGATGGGTTTTTATTTGGCTTTTATGTAGCACCTGATGATAAGAACAGTACAAAAAACATGGCGCAATTTGGCCAGGCGGGCATTAGCTTACCAAACTGCGAATATTATTCAAAAACAGATTCGGCTTCGGTTAAGATACGGGGCGAGTTTGTAAAATACATAACCAAATTATTTACACTGGCGGGCGATAATGCGGCTACTGCCTCAAAAAAAGCCGGTGATGTGATGAAACTGGAAACCGAAATCGCTAAATCGCACTCAACCCCGGTCCAACTGCGCGATCCGCAGGCTAACTATCACAAGTTTACCGTAACAGATTTTCAAAAACAAGTGCCCGATATCAACTTAAAAGCAGTATTTGACCTGATGGACATTAAAACCGATACCATTTTAGTCGGGCAGCCAAAATATTATGAGGCATTGGGTAAATTGATAAAATCGCAGCCTGTTGATGTTTGGAAAAGCTATCTGGAACTGCATGCATTAAACAGTGCCGCTAATTATTTAAATAAAGATTTCAGGGACGCCCGGTTTGATTTTTTCGGCAAAACATTAAGCGGACAGAAAAAGCAAAAAGAACGCTGGAAAACAATATCGTATGCGGTTGATGGCAGCATTGGCGAACTATTGGGTCAGTTATATGTAGCTAAATACTTTACGCCCGATGCCAAAAAACGTATGCTTGATCTGGTGAACAACCTGCAAAGCGTATACAAAAGCCGTATTGAAAAGCTGGATTGGATGAGCGCCGCAACAAAACAAAAAGCTGAGGATAAGTTGGCCGCGTTCACCAAAAAGATAGGTTACCCTGATAAATGGAAAAAGTATGATGATGTAGAGATAACCCGGGTGAGTTATTATAACAACATGGAATCTATCAGCAAGCATAATTATAAAGAACAGCTTAAACGCATTAACAAACCGGTTGATAAAACTGAATGGGGGATGACACCACCAACCGTTAACGCTTACTACAATCCATCGTTTAACGAGATCGTTTTCCCGGCTGGTATACTACAGTTCCCTTTCTTTGATAAGGATGCGGACGATGCGATTAACTACGGCGCTATCGGCGCGGTTATCGGGCACGAAATGACCCATGGTTTTGATGACCAGGGCGCGCAATACGATAAAGAAGGCAACCTGAAACAATGGTGGACAAAAGAAGATTCGGTTAAGTTTCATGCCAAAACCCAAATGGTGGTTGATCAGTACAACAAATTTGTAGTGTTAAACAACCTGAATGTAAATGGCAAGCTAACACTTGGCGAAAACATTGCCGATATTGGCGGTTTGGCCATAGCTTACAATGCCTTTAAAAATACTGAGCAAGGTAAAGGCAATACCAAAATTGACGGCTTTACGCCCGATCAGCGTTTCTTCCTGTCGTTTGCGCAGGTTTGGCGCATTAAAACCCGCGATGAAACCATGCGCATGCGTATCAGTGTGGATCCGCACTCGCCTGAAATGTACCGTGTAAACGGCCCATTATCAAACATGCCTGAATTTTATAAAGCCTTTGGCATTAAACCAGGTGACAAAATGTACCGCGAGGATAAGGACAGGGTGAAGATTTGGTAATTTGCTGAAAGCAAATCAGCGATTAGTTATCAGAGATTAGAGATTAGTAATGCAAAACGCCCCGATACTATCGGGGCGTTTTGCATTAATCTATTGTCATTGCGAGGAGCGTAGCGACGTGGCAATCTCGTAGTTTGATTTGCGAACTATGAGATTGCCACGCTATCGCTCACAATGACAATACTCTTTTTTAAGCCATTTCGCAATTGGCATTCCGCCTTTCGCCTTTAAAATTATCCTAATTTTTTATACCTGATCCTTTTCGGCGCGACATCACCCAGGCGTTTTTTGCGATTCTCTTCGTAATCGCTGTAGTTGCCTTCAAAGAAGTAAACTTCCGAGTTACCCTCAAAGGCCAGGATATGGGTACAGATCCGGTCGAGGAACCAGCGGTCGTGACTGATAATTACCGCACAGCCGGCAAAGTTTTCCAATGCTTCTTCCAGCGAACGTAAAGTGTTCACGTCAATATCGTTGGTAGGCTCATCCAGCAGGAGCACGTTCGATCCTTTTTTTAGGGTGATAGACAGGTGTACCCTGTTACGCTCACCGCCCGACAGTACGCCAACCTTCTTTTGCTGATCAGCGCCGTTAAAGTTAAAGCGCGATACATAAGCCCGTGAGTTTAGCGGACGGTTACCCAGCATTATGGTTTCGTTGCCGCCGGTAATGTTTTCCCAAACTGATTTCTCTGGGTCAAGGTCATCGTGCATCTGGTCAACATATCCTAAAGCTACCGTTTCGCCTACGCGGAACGTGCCTTTGTCGGGTTGTTCCTGCCCGGTAATCAGGCGGAACAGCGTGGTTTTACCCGCACCGTTGGGCCCAATGATACCCACAATACCCGCCGGTGGTAACGAGAAGCTTAGGTTCTCAAACAATACTTTATCCCCATAGGCTTTAGTTACGTCAGTAGCTTCTATCACCACATTTCCCAAACGCGGCCCTGGTGGGATGAACAGCTCCAGTTTTTCTTCGCGTTCCTTACCTTCCTCGCTGGCCAGTTTTTCGTAGTTGGCTAAACGCGCCTTGCCTTTAGCATGCCGGGCTTTAGGGGCCATACGGGCCCATTCCAATTCGCGTTCTAAGGTTTTCTGGCGTTTGCTTTCGGTTTTTTCTTCCTGGGCTAAGCGTTTGGCTTTCTGGTCAAGCCATGATGAGTAGTTGCCTTTCCATGGGATACCTTCGCCGCGGTCAAGCTCTAAGATCCAGCCGGCCACGTTATCAAGGAAGTAACGGTCGTGAGTTACGGCAATAACGGTGCCTGCATATTGTTTCAAATGCTGCTCCAGCCAGTCAATAGACTCAGCGTCTAAGTGGTTGGTGGGCTCATCCAGCAATAATACATCAGGCTGCTGTAGCAATAAGCGGCATAGCGCCACGCGGCGGCGCTCCCCACCCGAAAGTACCGATATTTTTGTGTCAGGTTCAGGGCAGCGCAGGGCATCCATCGCACGTTCCAGTTTGGTATCCAGTTCCCAGGCGTTTACGGCATCAATTTTATCTTGTAATTCCCCCTGGCGCGCCATTAATTTGTCCATCGCATCGAGATCGCTATAAACCTCTTCTAACCCAAATTTCTCGTTGATCTCCTCATACTCTTTCAGGATGGCGGTGATTTCAGACACGCCTTCTTCCACTACTTCGCGTACGGTTTTGTTTGGGTCAAGCTCGGGTTCCTGGGCCAGGTAGCCCACGGTGTAACCGGGCGAGAATACCACTTCGCCCTGGTAGCTTTTATCCAAGCCGGCAATAATTTTTAATACAGATGATTTACCCGATCCGTTTAAACCAATAACGCCAATTTTAGCGCCATAGAAAAACGACAGGTATATATTTTTTAAGACTTGCTTTTGCGGCGGATATATCTTGCTGACACCCGCCATTGAAAATATGATCTTCTCGTCGGCCATGTAGATTTTATTTAGTGCGGCAAATATAGGGGATTTAGTGATTAGAGATTAGGTTAGGCAAAGGATATAATTAACCCAATTCCATCTCCAATATCGGAAATGCCTGCCCGTAATCATCAGTATCCCGGCGACTTGTAATTTTAAACCCCATATGCTGGTAAAAGCCAATCGCTTGCGGGTTTTGTTCGTTCACTTCAACTTTACGCGCACCGTGTTCATTTATGGCATAATTTACCAACATTTTGCCAATGCCCTTGCCGAATACATTAGGATGCAGGAATAGCATGGCTATTTCGTCGCCGGTTAAGCCCAGCATACCGGCTATAATGTTATTATCGCTGACAATATAAACTTGTATACTTTCAAATATTCCCGGCAACATAGGTTTAATGCGCCAGATATCCTCTTCGGTTAAAAAATGGTGAGTAGCGCGTACGGAAGCCTCCCAAAGCGCGGCCATTTCGGGATAATTGGCAGGGGTAGGTTGCTGTATCATGTGATTATATATAATGGTTTTGTAGAAAAAGCAACACATTCCTTACATCAGACTAATAAAAACCAACCCCTTATCGTTAGCCTCTGATTGTTAATCCTGAAAACTACTATGCCTAATTGGCAGGTATTATGACTAATTGCCTATAATGTTGCATAAATAGCTGATGCAGGCAACGTTATTAAACTTATTAAGGTAATTATTATCAAACTGTTAACTGAAAATTGCCATTTAATTAATAAATTACACACATTATATGCTGCTGATATGCTAAAAAGCCTTTATTTAGCGGCGTGATGTGTAAAATGCATCATCTGATTGTCTGATTTCAGCGTATGCAAATTATTGGCAATATTGTTGATAATTATTATTCGAATGTCGCTAATCAAAAAAAAACTAATTTATAGATTAGGACGTTCATTATTTATGAAAGGTATATATGGAAGCTAAATTTTCGCCACGGGTTAAAGACGTTATTACATATAGCAGAGAGGAGGCCTTACGCCTTGGGCATGACTATATTGGAACCGAGCATTTATTACTGGGGCTTATTCGCGATGGCGACGGCGTTGCCATTAAATTACTGAGAGGATTGAACGTGGATACCGCTAAACTGCGCCGTGCTGTGGAAGATGCCGTAAAAGGCACTACCGGTACAAACGTGCACATTGGCAGCATACCTTTAACCAAACAGGCCGAAAAAGTTTTAAAGATCACTTATCTGGAAGCAAAAATATTTAAAAGCGATGTAATTGGTACCGAGCATTTATTGCTCTCTATTTTACGCGACGAGGATAATATTGCATCACAGCTATTGTTACAGTTTAATGTTAACTATGAAATATTTAAACACGAAGTAGACGCGCACAAGAACAATGTGACCGACGAAATGCCGGGTTCGCCAACTGGCGGGGATGATGACTTTAAAGAAGAGGAATCATTTAGCCAGCCTAAAAAGGTGAGCGACATTAAATCGAAAACACCGGTGCTGGACAACTTTGGCCGCGATTTAACCAAAGCTGCCGAAGAAGGCCGCCTGGATCCGATTGTTGGCCGGGAGAAAGAAATTGAACGTGTTTCACAAATATTATCGCGCCGTAAAAAGAACAATCCTATTTTAATAGGTGAGCCGGGCGTGGGTAAAAGCGCTATTGCTGAAGGCTTGGCGCTGCGCATTGTACAGCGTAAAGTATCACGTGTGCTGTTCAACAAACGTGTGGTTACGCTTGATCTTGCATCACTGGTGGCAGGCACTAAATACCGCGGCCAGTTTGAGGAGCGGATGAAAGCCGTAATGAACGAGCTGGAAAAATCTCCGGATGTGATATTGTTTATTGATGAGATCCACACCATTGTGGGTGCCGGCGGTGCTTCAGGTTCGCTGGATGCATCCAATATGTTTAAACCGGCTTTGGCCAGGGGAGAGATCCAATGCATCGGCGCGACTACTTTAGATGAGTACCGCCAGTATATTGAAAAGGATGGCGCATTAGACCGCCGTTTCCAAAAAGTAATGGTTGAACCGGCCACGCCCGAAGAAACTGTAGAAATACTAACCCGTATTAAAGAGAAATATGAGGAGCATCACGGTGTAACTTATACTGACGAGGCTATCAACGCATGCGTAACTTTAACTACCCGTTATATTACCGACAGGTTTTTACCGGACAAGGCTATTGATGCGCTGGATGAATCAGGTTCGCGTGTGCACCTGACCAATATTCATGTTCCGCAGGAAATTTTGGATATTGAGCAAAAGATAGAGCAGATCAAAATCGAAAAAAACAAAGTTGTACGCAGCCAGAAATACGAGGAAGCGGCTAAACTGCGTGATACCGAGAAACATTTGCTTGAAGAATTAGAACAGGCTAAAGCTGTGTGGGAAGCCGAAACAAAATCTAAACGTTACACCGTAACTGAAGATAATGTGGCAGAGGTAGTAGCGATGATGACCGGTATACCGGTACAAAAGGTTGGCCAGGCCGATAGTCAGAAATTGCTGCATATGGCTGAAAACATCGGCAGTAAAATTATTGGCCAGGAAGACGCTATTAAGAAACTTACCCGTGCTATACAACGTACCCGTGCTGGTTTGAAAGACCCTAAAAAACCAATTGGTTCGTTCATATTTTTAGGCCCTACAGGTGTTGGTAAAACCGAGTTGGCTAAAGAGCTTGCCCGTTTTATGTTCGATACCGAAGATGCCCTGATACAAATTGACATGAGCGAATACATGGAGAAATTCGCGGTATCACGTTTGGTGGGTGCGCCTCCGGGCTATGTGGGTTATGAAGAAGGCGGACAATTAACAGAAAAGGTGCGCCGTAAACCATATGCAGTTGTATTGCTGGACGAGATTGAGAAAGCCCACCCTGATGTATTCAATATTCTTTTACAGGTGCTGGATGAAGGTCAATTGACCGACTCATTGGGCCGTAAAGTCGATTTCAGGAATGCTATTATCATCATGACATCAAACATTGGCGCCCGTCAGTTGAAAGACTTTGGTCAGGGTGTTGGTTTTGGGACAGCTGCCATGAGCAAACAGGTAGATACCCATTCGCGTGGAGTTATTGAGAATGCTTTAAAACGTGCTTTCGCCCCCGAATTTTTAAACCGTATAGATGATGTGATCGTATTTAACTCACTGGGTAAAGAAGAGATATTCAAAATTATCGATATCGAACTTTCAGCTTTGTTTAGCAGAGTAAGCGGCCTGGGTTACCAGATCGTATTAACCGATGCGGCTAAGGAGTTTGTTGCCGATAAAGGTTTCGATTCTCAATTTGGCGCCCGTCCGTTAAAACGTGCTATCCAGAAATACCTGGAAGAGCCTATTGCCGAAGAAATATTAAAAGGAGAACTGGTTGATGGCGACCTGATGGAAGTTGACTTTGATAAAGAAGCCAATGAAATTAAGATCAACGTGAAATCATCCGGCGAAAACAAAAAGCCAAAAGAAAAAGCACAGGAATAATACCTATTGACTTTTAAGATAACAAAACGCCCCCGATATATCGGGGGCGTTTTTTGTATGATAAAGCTGTTGTTTGAAAAGAGGGATGACTTAAAATTGCTTATAATCAGGCACTTCAAAATTCTTATTGATGCCATCAATAAAGTTCAGTACCTCGTCTTTACCTAAACCGGTTTCAGACGATGTGATAAAAATATCGGGGACTTCCTCAAAGGTGGCCAGCAGGGCCTTGCGGAATTTCGCAATGTTCTGATCGGTTTTGGTAGCCGATTGCTTGTCGGCCTTGGTGAAGATGAGCGCGAAAGGGAGGCCCTTTTCGCCCAACATATTGCAAAATTCCAAATCAATTTTTTGTGGCTCAAGCCTGCTGTCAATTAATACCATTACGCATTGCAGGCTTTCGCGCTTATTCAGGTAATTGCGAATAAATTTGTCCCAATCTTCCTTTTTGCTTTTTGATATGCGCGCGTAACCATAGCCCGGCAGATCGACCAGGTACCAGTTATCGTTAATAATAAAATGGTTGATCAGTTGTGTTTTGCCAGGGGTTTGTGAAGTTTTAGCCAGCCCTTTTTTCTGCACCAGCATATTAATAAGCGATGATTTACCCACGTTCGAGCGGCCTATAAAGGCATACTCAGGTTTTACCGGCGGCGGTAATTTTGATATCTGGGTATTGCTGCAAACAAACTCTGCTGATTTAATGATCATGAGGCAAAGGTACTAATTACAGGTTAGAGATTAGTAATTAGAGATCAGGTGTAATTATCAGCGAAAACCTAATCTCTAATCTTCAACCTAATTTTTTAACTTACCTCATCCGTCCAAAGTTGAGTGCTGGTTTCGGTTCGTCTTTGTACGATGCCTTGTTAAATTTGAATAACAGCGTGATCATTAAATAACGGCGCACTATTTCAGTTTGGTTATCGTTGATGCTGTTATAACTGATAAAGCGGGTGTTAGTAATGCTTTGGTTTAAAATATCATAGCAGGAAAGCTTGATCTCTGCGCGGTCTTTTTTCAGGAATTGGCGAGCCAGCGAGAGGTTTAACAAGTTGCTGCTTTTTTGAAAGCCGGGTGCCACCTGTGGGTTGTAATAATAATTGTAGGTTCCGTCGATGTTAAATTTCTTCGGCAAAAAGAAGGTAAACTGCGCATCAAAATTATGTGTAAGGTTGCTTTGGCTGTTATTGTTAACCCCTTTATAATTGGTATAAACTTCGCTAAGCGTGTATTCCGGGTCAAATTGGATAATATCCTTGTAGTTTAATGACATACGCTGGGTGAAGCCTACACGGTAGTTATTCTGATAGCCGTCCTGCTGGTTCAGTACAAAAAAATCGTGGTTGGTTGATAAATTGAGCGAGCTGTTAAAATTTAGCTGCACATTCTTCCATTTTTTAATTTGCTTTCCAACTGATCCACTGACGTTATAACTATATCGCCCATCGCGGTTGATAGGCGTACTGGTTTCAATTAATTGCGATGTTTGCGTAACCTTCCTTAAAATGCTGTTCTTTTCAAAATTAGCACCGGCGTTGAAATACAAGTTAAAGCCTTTTTGCCAGTTATACTTGCGGTAACTCAATCCAAACGAATGCCTTAAAGTCGGTTTCAGATCAGGGTTGCCGGTTACTGAATATTGCGGGCTGAACACCACGGTATAAGGTATCATATCGCCAATATTTGGTAGCTGTATACTGCTGTTGTAATTGAAATTATAATAGCTATAAGTTATGCTGGCGCTGGGCAGGGTGTAAAAATAATTCTTATCAATGTTTGAAAAACCCCTGTTAAAAATATTGGTAACCTGCTGCGCCTGGGGACTTACATGGGCTTGCACATTAAATCCTTTTTGGTTATCAAAGGTTAGGCCAGTACTCGCGCTTTCGGTCCAGCTGTGGCGGGTAAGGTCACTGCTTTTCATCAGCAAAAAGCTATCGTGCTGGCCGGTTACCGGGTTATAATCATAGGTTGATACCTTATCAACTCCCAAGCTGTACTGTTCGTTGGTACTGATGTCAACGGTCAGTTTTTTGCTTACTGGCGTGCGGTAGCTCACATTTACATTCCCGTTACCATTGCGGTTAACCGTGTTGTTTTCCTGCCTGTATACGTAGGATGGAAACGTAGCTGTGTACGATGTAAAGTTCTGGTTATCTAAACCGGTACCTGTACCCGGGTTGTAGGAAATGTTGTGATTAATATTAAACGATGAGCCCTTTTTCTTCAATTGTTTATTATAACTTAACGAGTGCTGGAAGGATAACGTATTATTGCTGGAATTACCGTTATTGACCGAATTATTAATTGGATTTACAAAATTGGTATAACTACTGGCTGTACTCATATTTTCCCCGGTATTATTCATGATATTGAGGCTGGGGCTATAGATCAGTTGCGTAGCCATATTGGGGCGCCAGGTTAAGGTACCGGTTATGATATGCGAATCGTTTTTGGCTGTGCTGTTGCTAATGGCATTGGTAGTAGTAGTGGTATCGGCTAAAAACTGCTGGCGGTTATTTCTTGAATCGTTTATAGTATTAGTGTGCTTATATAAATAAGACAGGTTCATTTTAAATTTCTTACCATAATCGGTATTAATGTTTATGCCCGCGACTGAAGCTGTTTGTTTACCCGCTGCGCCCAGGCCCGAACGGAAGCCAAAACCGCCAATGCCACCACGATAAAAGGCATCGCCGCCACGGTTCAGGCCACCATTGTTGTAAAGGTCGTTAAAGTCAAAACCCGTGCTATTCAGGTTATTAGTATAGCCCAATAAACTTACCTGCAAGGTATCCCTGAACATGTTGAACAACCCGCCGGTCTGGTAATGGTCCTGCGTACCTTCACCTCCGTATATCTTCCCAAAAATGCTTTTCCGCAGCACCTTTTTAAATTTCAGGTTGATGATCTTGTTAACGTTATTTTCCGGGATTAAATGGTCGGGGTCATTTTCGCGGTCATCATAAACCTGTACTTTAGCTATCATATCGGCATCCAGGTTTTTTGTGGCCATACGGATATCGCTGGAGAAAAACTCGCGGCCATCTACCAATACTTTGGTCACATCCTTACCCATTACTGTGATCTTACCCTTATTGGTTACCTCAACGCCCGGTAATTTTTTCAGCAGATCTTCAACCACCGCATTGGGCCGCACTTTAAAGGCGGCAGCATCAAACTCAATCGTATCCTTGCGGATCACAATGGGCATGCGCTCACCTTTTATCACTACCTCGTTCAGTTCCCTGGGGTTTAATTGTACGTTACCCATATTTAATAGCTGGTTTTTAATCAGGGTAAAAAACCTGATGTGTGATTTATAGCCGACAAAGGAAACAACCACTTTTAAAGGCACACCCGTGGGCAGGTTCCGTAATTCATATTCGCCATCCTTGTTAGTTTGCGCGTATGAAATTAATGCCGCAGCGGTGGTGTCCTTAGCATGCAGTATGGCTACTGTAGCCAATTCTACAGGTGTTTTGTTTATCGAGTCGGTTACTTTTCCTTTTATGGCGGCTTTTTGCGCATAGCCTGTTAGCACGGAAAACAGGAATAGGGGTATTAATAACTTATACATAGTAACTATAAGGTTAGTTGTTTCTCAAATGTGTACAATTAATTTTGATTAATGCCATGCTGTTAACATACGTTAACTATTATTTAGAGTAATTAACAGGAAGAAACAAATGCCGTGTAAATGCCGTAAGGTGGGTTTTCTTAATTTGAGAGTTGATGTTTAAGTTTGATCATCAATAAAAAAAAGAAATGAAACAACCAGACTTAGGCAAGCAAATTGCAGCTTTACGCACAAACCGGGGACTTACCCAGCAGGAACTGGCCGATAACTGTAAAATAAATATCCGCAGCATCCAGCGTATTGAGGCAGGCGAAGTTGTGCCACGAAACTATACGATCAATCTTTTAAATACGGTATTACAAAGCAAGCTGAGTAATACAGTTAATAGTCCAAATTCAACAACCAAACCAGGTATACCCTTAAAAACAGCAATAACAGGGGGCATAGTGTTTGTAATAAATGGATTATTTGTAACGTATGATTTGATCACCAAATCGCTCAGTCCAACGCTACATCTACTTACTACTGTTATCCATATGCTAAGCTGCGTATTTTTTATACGGGGGTTTTACCTGATAGGGCAATATTATAAAAATAAGCTATTGACTTTTGGGGCAATATTAATGATGGTGCTGTTGCCGGCCATTAATTTATTATACATTTTAAAAGGTCCTGTTTCTGCTTTGGGTGAGTTATTAGCTTTTATTTTGATGAGCTTGAGTATGATATTAATGGGAGCGGGGCTACTAACTGAAGGGTTGGAATACAAAGGCAATCCATATGGCAAAATATACAAGGTTGCAGGTATAAATACCATTATTATTTCTGTTACCTACCTTAGTTTACATGTATATATTATTTATGCTGGCTTGATTGCATCGCTGCCTGCCAATATATGGCTTGTTTACTTGCTTTATCGCGAAAAAAGTAACGCAGAGAAGCCTGGCTTAGCTGATGATAAACTTGTGTTGACCTCATGATATATAAACGGATATTGTTGCAATTCTATAACACTCAATTTAATGTAATTAGCTAAATTTGATGTTTAAACATGTAATATAATGAGCAATTATAAGATACCAGCCCAAACCCGCATTGGTCATGTGCATTTAAAGGTTAGCGATTTGCAAAAATCCCTTGATTTTTATTGCGGCCAACTTGGTTTTGAATTAATGATGAAATATGGCGACCAGGCAGCGTTTATATCAGCAGGTGGGTATCATCATCATATTGGCCTGAATACCTGGTATAGTAAAGGCGCCCTACCGGCACCTGAATTTGCGCCAGGTCTGTACCATACGGCTATTTTATATCCTGAAAGGAAAGATTTGGCCATGGCTTTAAAGCGTTTGCTGGATGCGGGTTACCCCGTAACTGGTGCATCAGACCATGGTGTATCTGAAGCTATTTACCTGGATGACCCTGACGGGAACGGTGTTGAACTTTATTGGGACAGGCCAAAGGAGCAATGGCCGCTTGATGAAGCTGGGAACCTGACCATGTTTACCCGCCGTTTGGATGTGGAAGGACTGTTAGCTTTGGCGGTTTAAGTTTGCATTCCAAAAAACTGCAAACAGCCAACTTAAAACTGCAAACTTGTTATTATCTTGGTACCCGTGGAGAATTTTATTGTTTCGGCTCGCAAATACCGCCCCGCTACTTTTGAAACCGTTGTTGGTCAGCAACATATAACCAACACCCTAAAAAACGCGATCAAAAATAATCAGCTGGCGCAGGCATTTTTATTCTGCGGGCCACGTGGGGTAGGGAAAACAACATGCGCGCGTATACTGGCCAAAACCATTAATTGCGAAAACTTGCAGCCAAATGGCGAAGCCTGTGGCGAGTGTTCATCGTGCAAGTCATTTCAAAACGGAAATTCTTTTAACATTCACGAACTTGACGCGGCCAGTAATAACTCGGTTGATGATATCCGTAACCTGATAGACCAGGTACGTATACCACCACAAGGCGCTAAGTACAAGGTGTATATTATTGATGAGGTGCACATGCTATCGCAGGCGGCGTTCAATGCCTTCCTGAAAACGCTGGAAGAACCACCGCATTATGCCATTTTTATTTTAGCCACTACCGAGAAACATAAAATACTGCCTACTATACTTTCCCGTTGCCAGATATTTGACTTTAACCGTATTAAGGTTGATGATATGGCCGGGCACCTGGCATCCATTGCTACTAAGGAAAACATCAGCTACGAAGATGACGGGCTGCACATTATTGCCCAAAAAGCAGATGGCGGCCTGCGCGACGCGCTTTCGATGTTCGACCAGATCGTTAGCTTTTCGGGCGGGAAAATTACCTATAGTTCGGTTATTGATAACCTGAACATATTGGATTACGATTACTATTTCAGCATTACCGATAGCTTACTGAAAGAGGATACGGCTAAAACACTATTGCTTTTTGACGAGATACTTTCTAAAGGTTTTGATGGCGCACATTTCATCACTGGTTTAACCGCCCACCTGCGTAACCTGCTGGTAGGGAAGGATGCCAATACCCTGAAACTACTGGAAGTAAGCGAAGGCATCAGGACTAAATACTTACAGCAATCGCAAGCCACTTCGGTGTCTTTTCTCTTATCGGCTATGGCAATCGCTAATCAGTGTGATCTGAACTATCGTCTCAGTAAAAATCAGCGCCTGCAGGTTGAATTGGCCTTGCTGAAAATATGCCATCTGCCATCGGCCTTTAACATGGCCAGCATGCCTGCAACAGCAATGTCCGAAGAAGGGCAATTAAAAAAAAAACCTGATACCCCAGCAGTAGCGCCCGAGCCTGAGCAAAAAGCAACAACCCTAACCCCGCAGGCTGCTCCCCTAAATGAAATAAAAATAGCGTCTGAAGCAATTGTAAAAGAGGTAGTTGCGCCAATAAAAGTAGCGCCAGTAGTAGAAGCCGAAACTGCCGAAAAACCCAAAGCCTTTGTACCCAATGCGAATGTAAGTTCTATATCAATCAAAATCCCGTCATTTAAGGATATGGGTAAGCAGGCCGAGGAAGAAGCGGCTAAGGACGACGACCCATACCTGAAAGGCACCGATAAAGAAGACTTTACCTATGATGAGTTTTTGAAGTGCTGGAGCGATTACGCTGCCAGTATTAAAAAAGCGGGGAAAGCCATGACGCTGGTAGCCATCTTTACCGGCGACGCGCCTAAAATGCTGCAACCTTATGATTTTGAAGTAGCCGTAAACAATAAAACACAGGAAAACTGGTTCCGCGAGGAAAAACCCGATTTGCTGAACTACCTGCGTACTACCCTTAAAAACTTTGATATTACCGTAACCACCCGGGTTGATGAGCAAATGGTAAGTAAAAGGCCATACACCGCGTCAGAGAAATACCAGCATATGGCCTCAAAAAACCCACAGTTGGTTGAATTGCGGAAGCGTTTTAATTTGGATTTGGAGTAAGCGAAACAAAGGAATTATAAATCCCTCATGTATTTGTTAAGCAGTGTTTGTTTTATATATGGATTGGCTATTAATTGTACAATAAAATCAATCCGACGCCTGGCGTAGCTAATCTTTGTATTACCGCCGGTACTGGCCAGATAACTTACCTCTTCAATAACAAAATTGCTATATAACGGCGAGCATTTAAATAATACTTCATTATTCAAGTCAAAACCCTGATAAATTCGGCGTGCTATTAACTTTCTGTCGTTAAAAGTTAGTTCTTTAGTATATACGCTGTCTAATGCCGCCTGTTTGCCTTCCGGGGTGTTTAAGCTTGGATCGCCGCTGGTTAATTTTGCCAGATATATTTTCTTTTTTTCGGCATTAACCCCGTAATCTTCAAAGTACTGTAATGCATAGCTATGTGCTTTGCAATCAATATAAGCTTTTTCCAGATCGATGAAACCCGGACTAAAATCATGACCCGAAAGCATTTGCATGCTAATGGCTTTATATTGGTCAAGCCTTTTTATGAAATCGGCCGGAACAATCATATTTACTTTATCAGTTAATATATCACCATTAACTGGTAAATACCTTTGTTGTGCTTTGTTTAGCCTGGCCAGGAATTTATTTTCTGCGCTTCCATTGCCCGCGAAGTTGTAGGATACGACT
Source organism: Mucilaginibacter boryungensis (assembly GCF_015221995.1). Taxonomy (NCBI): domain Bacteria; kingdom Pseudomonadati; phylum Bacteroidota; class Sphingobacteriia; order Sphingobacteriales; family Sphingobacteriaceae; genus Mucilaginibacter; species Mucilaginibacter boryungensis. The sequence continues at coordinate 3,014,686 of NZ_JADFFM010000001.1, read as the reverse complement.
CCATTTTTGGTATTCTTAGTTATAGTTAAATTGGTGCCAGGCTCAGCATAAATGTTTAACACCTCGCTATGATTAGCCAGTGTATAATAGCCAGGGCCATTTATGATACCACTGTATTTGCCATTGCTTAACGATAGATGTTTTTGAGTGAGGCCTTGCTGTTCGGCAATAAAGGTTTCGCCTTCTAAATTTTTTAATTTAATAACAAAAGAACGGGAAGTATTTTGTGATTGGGCTACATTGTAAACCAGCAAACACAGACTGGTTAATAATAGAGATCTCATTTTTGCAGGCAGGTTATTGGGGTATTTAATTTACTAACTAATGTAATAGTAAATTTATAATATGCCGCCAATAATTAAAAAGCCAATACAAATTAAAAACCCTCTCACGGTTTTATGGTGAGAGGGTTGGAGTGAGTGTTGTTATTGTTGACGTTTCCTAAATTCATCCATATCATTTTTCGGGTAACCTTCTTCGTCCAGGTCATCGCGATCATCTTCAGGCGTGTGGGCCAGGGCCTCGTCAATCGGGTCAACACCTACAATGCTGCCATCATCAATATGCATGCCTAATTCATCCACATCTGTTTCGATGCTGCGATTGTTGTCAAATTCGCCATTTACATCGTAAGGGTTAGCTTCATCATAAGTACTGCTAATGTCGTCGCCGTTTTTTACGGTTGTATCGTATGGGTCCGGGTGATCATAATCCGGGTCATCACTTGTAACATCGAATTCATAGCTGTTTTTATCAGCATTGTATTTCAGGCTTTCTGTGTCAATAGTTTCGCCAAGTTCATTTTTCAGCGTGAAATCCCTGTCCTGATCTTCATTGCTGTCAAAAGCAGGATCAAATGTATCTGGGTTCATAATAGGTTTGTTTTACTGTGTACTTATTAAACCAAGCCAAATGTAATTGGTTTTAACAAATACATAAGCGGCATAAAAAAAGCCCGTACTTGTACGGGCTAAATAATTTAAGAAGCTTGTCTTCAATTAATAGTTTATAGATTTACGATAAGAGGTATAACCGCCAATGGCAAACTTTAAACCCACAACAATCTGGCTGAAAGCATCTTTGTTGGTGCCATAGGTAATACCGTCAAAATTATCGCTCAGTACCATATTATACTGGTAGCCAATATCCAATTTTACTTTTGGTTCGCTATAGCTGTTAAAAAATTTAAACTCGTAGCCCGCCTTTAATGGGATAAATATATTGCTGCCTTTACTTTCAATAGGGCCTAAAGTTGGTTCATTAACTGTTAAGTCGGTATAAATAACACCCACACCGCCGCTGAAATAAATGTTTTTAAAAGCATTTTTAAACTGGCTTTGCGAATAATCGATTATTTCGCCCAGTTGTATCTGTGCCCTTAATGCTACCATGCTATAATTATTGGTAAACGTATAATCGCTGCCGGGTATCACTGCCGTAAGATCGCTGCCATTAAGGCCACCTATCTGCACCTCGGCTATATAGTTAATATACGGGCTATAGTTATACGTAAAGTGAACCTGCGCTGCGTAACTCGACCCTGTCTTCGCAAAATCGGTGTGGGCGCTGTTAACTGCTCCGGAAAGACCAAAATCATATTGTGCATAATTATATCCTATCTGGGCATTAGCCATCAGAAATGAAGCACATGTAAGCAGGGTAAAAATAAATTTTTTCAATAGACAAGTTTTAAGTTTAATACTAAGCAAATATGGTGCCCGATGTAAGTATCTCAAATGTATATAAATTTTTATTTCGATGGTAAAAATTCTAACGATAAATTGAAAAACGAGTAAACTCAATTTTTATATATTTGGAAAATTTTAAAAAACGGTATTCAAATAAAACAGATATGTCAAAAATTAAAGTAGCAAACCCGGTAGTTGAACTGGATGGCGATGAGATGACCCGCATTATATGGCAGTTTATTAAGGATAAATTGATTTTACCTTATTTAGAACTTGACATTAAATATTATGATCTTGGGGTTGAGTATCGTGATGAAACTAACGACCAGGTGACTATTGATGCAGCTAACGCGATTAAACAATACGGTGTTGGTATAAAATGCGCCACTATTACGCCAGATGAGGAGCGTGTAAAAGAATTTGGATTGAAACAAATGTGGAAATCGCCAAACGGCACTATCCGTAATATTTTAGATGGTACCGTTTTTCGCGAACCGATTGTAATGAGCAACGTGCCACGTTTAGTTCCAAACTGGACAGCGCCTATCTGCATTGGCCGTCACGCTTTTGGCGACCAGTACCGTGCTACCGATTTTGTTACTAAAGGCAAAGGAAAGCTAACCATTACTTTTACTCCTGAAGATGGTGGTGCCGAGCAATCGTTCGAAGTATTTAACTTTAAAGGTGACGGTGTTGCTTTGGCTATGTATAATACCGACGAGTCTATCCGTGGTTTTGCACATGCTTGCTTTAATCAGGCTTTAATGAAAGGCTGGCCGTTATACCTGTCAACCAAAAATACCATCCTGAAAAAATACGATGGCCGTTTTAAAGACATTTTTGAAGAGATCTATCAAAATGAATATAAAGCCAAATTTGCTGCAGCGGGTATCACTTACGAACACCGTCTGATTGATGACATGGTGGCCTCGGCCTTAAAGTGGAATGGCAACTTTGTTTGGGCTTGTAAAAACTACGACGGCGACGTACAAAGCGACACCGTAGCACAAGGTTTTGGATCATTAGGTTTAATGACTTCAACTTTGGTTACTCCTGATGGTAAAACAATGGAAGCTGAAGCTGCCCATGGTACCGTAACCCGTCACTATCGCGAGCACCAGAAAGGCAACCCAACTTCAACCAACCCAATCGCATCAATCTTCGCATGGACTCGTGGTTTAGAATTCCGTGGTATATTAGATAACAACCAGGAATTGATTGACTTTTGCAAAACTTTAGAGCAGGTTTGTATTGAAACTGTTGAAAGCGGCAAAATGACCAAAGATTTGGCCATCACCATTAAACCCAAAGTTGAACATGGTACCGATTACCTGTACACCGAAGAGTTTTTGGAAGCGATTAACGAGAATTTGAAAGCGAAATTAGCGAAGTAATAATCGCTAAATATATGAAGCCCTTGTTAGCAATAACAAGGGCTTTTTTGTTTGTATTGTAGCGAAATGATTAGTGAAGTCGTAATCATATTAAACCAAGGATTAAAATGATGAAAAACTTTAACCTGCTCACTTTTGCCGCGCTGATTTTATTTACAATACTGTTAATAAACGCCTGCGATAATAAATGCGCCAACATAGCATGTATTACTGCGCCTCCCAGCTTAACGCTTGAAATACGGGATAATCAGGGCCGCGATTTGTTAAATCCCGCTACGCCTAATCATTATGATACGCTTAAGATACACCAATTGAATGGCAACGCCATTAGAATAATCCCAGCCGGCGTTTTCCCCATTAATAAAGAACGTATTAAAATATTAGTGGGCTGGGTAGCAGGTGATAATACATCATACCTAAAACTAACCGAAACCGACCAGGATACTATTCGGACTAACTTTGTAAAAACTACCAGTAATTGCTGTAGTAGTTTTAATCTGTCGGCATTTAGTTATAATGATAAGGCCTACACCGATTCATTAACCAGCCGGTATTTTCTTATTACAAAATAACAAACATCAGGTTGAGGTGATGTTTTGTTTGCCCATCCGTTATGCGGATGGGCTTTTTTGTAACCTGAGGGGATGAGTAAGCGTCATACGGCACAAAAAATTATGCAACTTAAATTTTCTTTTCGCTTTGCAGTAGCTTTTATGGCCGCTGTATTTGTATTGGGGCAACTGCACGAATTGGCCCACCTCACCGCAGCATATTTCATAACAGGCAAGCCCGGTCACCAGGCCGATTTTAACCTGTGGACATTATGCGATGGTTGTGAAACCGGGCCATATAACTATTTGGCAACTATGGCCGGCCCTATATTTAGCTATCTACTTATTTGGGCCGGTTATTGTATACTTAAATGGGGCAATAAAGATTTATGGAGCGCCGCGTTTTATACTCATATTAGCTAACCTGCCCTTTGCCCGCATATTTACGGCTGCAATGGGTGGGGGCGATGAAATAACCATATTGCGCACCTTATTACCATTAATGCCGGTATTATTTACCAAGGTATTAGGCTTTGTAATAGTATTTATACTATCATTCCCGCCATTACTACTGGTTTATAAACAACTTAAAGTTAAACACCGTTTAGGTATGATGGCTGTATTATGCCTGGGGCCTATGATAATTATGATGTTATATGAATTTAAACTGCTGGCGTTGGTGATTAACCAGGGCTTCTTAGCGCAGGCGCACGTTTTAGGAGTGGCCGACTTTATATATCTGCATACAGCCTTAATGGGTGTAATTATGATTATATATAAAGACTGGTTAATTAAAAAACGCGCCTTTTTTGCCAATTAATGAAAACAGCACCAGCATCTTTACGTTTGTTATTTACTTTATAACTTAGCGCCATAAATAAACTACCATGTCAGCATTATATCCATTACAGTTTAAAACTATTTTTAAAGATAAGATTTGGGGCGGTCAGAAAATTAAGACCTACCTGCATAAAGATTTTGGCGATTTGCCCAACTGCGGCGAAACTTGGGAAATATCAGGCGTTAAAACCGATGTTTCGGTAGTAGCTAATGGTCCGCTGGCAGGGGAGTCGCTGGCAGATTTGCTGGAACAGCATAAAGATGAACTGGTAGGCAAGCATGTGTACGATCATTTTGGCAACATATTCCCTTTACTGGTAAAGTTTATTGATGCCAATGACGACCTATCCATTCAAGTGCACCCTAACGATGAACTGGCTAAAAAACGTCACAACTCATTTGGCAAAACCGAAATGTGGTATATCATCGAATCCGACCCGGGGTCGACACTCATCGCCGGGTTCAACCAGCAGTTAGACGAGCAGAAATACCTGCAGGCGCTAAACAGCGGCCACATTATGGATATTCTGAACAAGGAAAAAGCCAATGCCGATGATGTTTTCTTTTTACCGGCCGGCCGTGTACATACCATTGGTAAAGGCTTGCTACTGGCCGAAATACAGCAAACATCCGACATTACTTACCGTATCTATGATTTTGACCGTGTGGATGATAAAGGCCAGAAGCGCGAACTGCATACCGAACTGGCCTTAGCCGCTTTGGATTATAACGTTTACCCTGATTATAAAACCGAATACCAGCCGAAGAAAAACGAGGATGTACGCCTTGTTAAATGCCCTTACTTTACCACAAACGTACTGGACTATACCCACGGCGTTTCTAAAGACTACAGCAGCCTGGATTCATTCGTGATATACGTTTGCGTAGCCGGTGCCTTAACCGTAAAATGCGACGGGGGAGAAGCCCACCTAAAAATGGGCGAATGCCTGCTGATACCAAATGCTATTAACAAAATAGAATTGGTTACTGAAGGCGGATTTAAGATGCTGGAAAGTTATATTGAGTAATAGAGATTAGTTTGGAAAGGCCGCGAAAGCGGCCTTTTATTTTGAATGTCATTTCGAACGAGGAACGAGGAGAAATCTTATACGTGTAGACCGGCTTCTTATATAAAATTTCTCCCGCTGGTCGAAATGACATGATTTATAAAACCCGAAATCGAAATTCCGAAATTACAACACCATCTCCGGTATCTCACCCTCGATGATCAGTTTACCGGCGGTAGCCTGTTTTATCTCTTCTACGCTGATGCCCGGCGCGCGCTCCAGTAATTTAAACCCGCCTTCGGGTAATACGTCTAAAACGGCCAGTTCAGTCACAATTTTTTTAACGCAGTTTACGCCGGTGAGGGGCAGGGTACAGGCGGGGAGCAGTTTGCTTTCGCCGGCTTTGTTTACATGTTGCATGGCTACAATAATGTTCTCGGCGCTGGCCACCAGGTCCATGGCACCGCCCATGCCTTTCACCATTTTACCCGGAATTTTCCAGTTGGCTATATCGCCGTTCTCTGAAACTTCCATGGCGCCCAGAATGGTAAGGTTTACCTTTTTCGCGCGGATCATCCCAAAGCTCATGGCCGAATCGAAGATGGCTGAGCCCGGCAAAATAGTGATAGTTTGCTTGCCCGCGTTGATGGTATCGGGGTCCTCCTCTCCGGCAAAAGGGAAGGGGCCCATGCCCAGTAAACCGTTCTCTGATTGCAACACCACATCAATATTTTCGGGGATATAATTGGCCACCAGGGTAGGGATACCAATGCCCAGGTTAACGTAATATCCATCCTTAATTTCGCGTGCTATACGTTTGGCTATACCTTGTTTATCTAACATAAAAATTGGTTTGTAAGCGCGCCAAATGCCTGTTGACAAGACGCGATATTGGTTAAACAAAGATGCGATTTTGTTTATGCTTTCGGGCATATCAGGTACCATTTTTTATGCTGGGAATTACAATTTAAAGTGTTACTTTAATTGGAAATAGGGGGAGAGGTCTGTAAAAATTATTTTTACTATATATTAAACTTTAAGTTTATTAAAAATGTGTTAATATCTGAATATAAATAATTTATAAAAATTTCTTTATTGAAATACAGAAATCTTTTCTGTATGGGTTGTGCGCTTTTGGTTGTTTTTCAGGGTTGTGAAGGGGGTGGTTTAGGCCTATTTTTTGACGATGCCTGCGGCCCGGGCTATCCGTTACAAGTCCTCATTTCGCTGCGCTTCATTCCAGGCTTTTCACTGCTATCCCTATCGCGGACTAACCCCGACATCGTTGCACTTGTCGACCCTCTCTTCGCCTGCGGCGGAAAGAGGATGGTTCAGCGTAGCGCCGACCGGGTGAGTCCCCGCGTTAGGGATTGAAACGGATACCGGCCCTGCGCCTAAGGCCTGCAGGCGTATGAGTGGAAAGCCCGCCCGGCTACGGGAACGCCCATGTCTGAACCACGATTAGACCGATGAACATGATTACCCGGATACTCAAATCCTATTCAGATACCTCCCCTACCCGATGGGGGATTTTGAGAAAGAAATAATAAACCGTAAGAACATGCTTGATCGGAGGTCGATCCCTGTTCAAACAATTTGAAATCAACACTTTGATAAACAAAAATATCTTGCTACATTTGCGTCCCCGTTTAGAAGGGGATTTTTAAAAACAAAGTATTAAAATGCAACAGTACGAAACCGTAATCATTCTGACCCCGTTGTTATCAGAAGATGCTGCGAAAGAGGTAATTGCCAAATTCAGCAAGATCTTGACCGATAACGGAGCCGAAATTATCCAGGAGGATAATTGGGGTCTGAGAAAACTTGCGTACCCGATTCAAAAAAAATCGACCGGGTACTATCACCTTACAGAATACAAGGCTCCGGGTGAACTGATCAGTAAACTGGAAGTGGAGCTTAAGCGTGACGAACGCGTAGTACGTTTCCTTACCATTGCGTTAGATAAGCATGCAGTAGCTTACAACGAGAAAAAACGCAGCGGTGCATTTAACAAAAAACCTGCAGCTAAAACCGAGGAGGCATAACTGATGGCAAACGAACAAATTCAATACGTTACTGCTCCCAAGGTGGACGATAACCGTAAAAAATACTGCCGTTTTAAAAAGAACGGTATTAAGTATATCGATTACAAAGACGCGAACTTCCTTTTGAAATTTGTGAACGACCAGGGTAAACTTTTACCACGCCGTTTAACAGGTACTTCACTGAAGTTTCAGCGTAAAGTGGCCCAGGCGGTTAAACGCTCTCGCCATATTGGTTTATTACCGTACGTTACGGACTCACTAAAATAATCTGAGGAGGTTTAAACAATGGAAGTTATTTTAAAACAGGATATCAAAAACCTTGGTGAGAAAGACGATATCGTAAACGTAAAACCAGGTTACGGCCGCAACTATCTTATCCCACAGGGATTTGCCCAGTTAGCAACCGAATCAGCACGTAAAGTATTAGCTGAGAATATTAAACAAGCACAGTTTAAGCAAGAGAAGATCCGTAAGGATGCCGATGCTATTGCTGCTAAATTAGAAGGCGTGAAACTTACTATCGGCGCTAAAGCCGGTGAAAGCGGTAAGATCTTCGGTGCTATCAATACCATTCAGGTGGCTGATGCGTTGAAGAAACAAGGCTTTGAAGTCGACCGTCGCCGCATCACTTTTGAAACAGACCCTAAATTTGTTGGTGAATATGTTGCCAACCTTAACCTGCACAAAGAGGTTAAAGTTCAGGTGCCGTTTGAAGTGGTAGCTGAGTAAGTTAAATGCGAAAGGCGGAATGCCGATTGCAAAATAATAAAAAAAGCGTCCCGAATTTTCGGGACGCTTTTTTTATGTGCTTACGTCATGCCGAACTTGTTTCGGCATCCCACTTGCAAATTACTTTACGAGAACCTTATGATGAGATGCCGAAACAAGTTCGGCATGACGCCTTAAAATTTCGCAATTGACATTTCGCACTTCGCAATCAAAAAACTATTTTCACAGCATGAACGGTATTTGGAAACTTATATGGCGCATTGTTAAACTTGCTTTTATCCTTTTTGTGGGAATAAGCTTGTTAATGGTTTTGCTATACCGTTTTGTTAGTCCGCCGGTTACGTGGCTGATGATTACCCGCGGCTTCGAGCGTAAGGCCGATGGCAAAGAATGGAAAATAGATAAGCACTGGGTTGATTTTGATTCCATTGCCGAGCCGATGAAGCGCGCTGCTGTTGCAGCCGAAGATCAGAAGTTTTTGGCACATTATGGGTTCGATTTTGCCGCAATGGAAAAAGCTATTGATAAGAATGCCCATAGCCACAAATTGATAGGGGGTAGTACCATATCGCAGCAGACTGCCAAGAACGTTTTCCTGTGGCCGGGACGCTCTTATGTCCGTAAAGCCTTTGAAGCCTGGTTTACGATGCTGATAGAAGTGTTTTGGAGCAAGAAACGCATTATGGAGGTATACCTGAACGAGATTGAAATGGGTGATGGCATATACGGCATAGAAGCGGCTGCTCAAAATTATTACCACAAACACGCTTCGCAGCTCAGTAAGCGCGAATCAGCAGCTATAGCATCCATATTTCCTAATCCGCTGCATTGGTCGCCCACCAATCCCGATTACCGTGTGCGGCATCACCAATATCTTATTTTGAAAAATATGCGCCGGTTAGGGCCTATGGATTTTTAAATCTGCAATGTCATTGCGAGAAGCGTAGCAACGCGGTAATCTCATAGATTGATTTACACACCATGAGATGGCCACGCTAGCGCTCGTAATGACAAAAATAAGGTAGTGATATTTTGACCCGCCAATTACCATAAACCTCGCTTAAAACGCTTAATTTTGTCCTTAAATTAAAGAATAGCTATGGAAGGGCAGCAGGAGATATTAAATCTGGATGATGTGAAGCAACTGGTTGATGGTTTTTACACCAAAGTGCGCGGAGATGAATTGCTTGGCCCGGTATTCAACGCCCGGATTGAAGACCGCTGGCCGCAACACCTGGAAAAGATGTACAGCTTTTGGCAAACTACCCTGCTGGGCGAGCATACCTACAGCGGCCGCCCTTTCCCACCGCATGCTACTTTGCCTGTGGGGCACCAGCATTTTGTACGCTGGATAAGCCTGTTCACCGAAACTGTTGACGAACTATTTACCGGCCCCAAAGCCGAAGAAGCCAAGTGGCGCGCAAGCAAAATAGCCGAAATGTTTGAACTAAAAGTAGCCCACTTCCAAAATAATAGTGGTGCTATTTTATAAGATAACTGCCGTTAAACATTGTGTTGTTTGTATTTGGTTAATTAGGAAACGTTACATACTTTTATAAAAGTAACTGCTTATCAGAGTTATACCGCCCAACAGTAATCATTTAATTATTCCACAATGAAAAATTTTCAAACCTTATTATTGGGTATGGGCATGTTGGGTATGGTCTCATGCTCGTCGCAAACTAAACTATTAAATTCGTACATCGGTGCATCAAAGCAACAGGTAGTAGCAAAATTTGGAAAGCCAACCGAAATAACATCTGATGGCGATAAAGGCGAAATACTTTGGTACGATCATGTTACAGCAATCCCTGGATCAACGGGGTCTCTTTTTACTACAGGCAACAGCCAATTACAAGTTACCCAGGGTTTAGCAACCAATGTATATAAAAACGCAACAGCTATTTATATAAATGCCGAAGGCAAAGTTTACCATTGGAGTAAGGGCAATAACAATTGAATAGTTTTGTAAATGTATAAGTGAATTGGCTTATTAAAGTCAATTTTAGGCATTGCTGTATCCAGCAGCCATTTATTATGCTGAGTTATTTGTTTTCTGCTGACCGTCTGTTAATAGCGGGACCGGGTTTAAACTGAGTTCCATTTTTGAGGTTTAAAGCTTTTAGGGCATCAAGCGCTTCATAAATTTTTTTACCGTTGCCGGATGGGGCCTGCGCTAATTTTACACTATCAATATTGTTATAATAAGTTAAGATATTTTGCTGTAAGGGATACGTTAGGTGAGCAAACTTATCATCCTGAAGCTTAAGCAGTAACTGGTCATAAGTCATGTCAGCTAAGCTATATTCGGCCATCGCGGTAGGTTTACCGGTATCAAAGTCGATGTTTTTGAAAACCACAGTTTGCGGATCGGCTTGTAACGCCCTGGTGTAATAAGCAAGGGTAGTATCCATGCTCTTTAAAAAGAGTTTTTCACAAGCAATTCCGGGATATCTGAATTTAAACTTTTTTAACGGGCCAATTTTCGGCAAAACTTTAATCACAAATGCTACTGCCCGGGCTTTAAAGTCAGGGCGTTTATAATCGCTGCCAAACTCTTTATTAAACATGCGGCGGGGCATCCGGTATCTATAATTTTTGCGTGTTGCCTTGGGGTTTATCTTCAGGATGGTATCGCGCTCGGTTTTCCAGGCATTATTGATCATGGCCGGAAAAAGATCGCGCACACCCCACCTGAATGTAGCTACACTTGACTGGAAATTGGGCAGTACCGATTTAAGCTCCTGTCCATATACTATCACAAACGCCCGTTCAACCACGGGTTGCGACATGTTGAACCCAATAAAATCGTGATATGCGGTTGTAGCATAATTGCTTCGGGCTGTTTGTATCACATCATATGCAAATTCCATCCGGGTGTGTGATATATGGTCGTCGGCATAGGTGACTACATCGCCGAATTTTGCCCTTAGTTTGCGATTAAAAATTGGCACCGATTTGTTGGTGGCTAATGAGTGGCCATACTTATCGGCCATATAATGGGACAGGACACCTAATGAGAAGGCATAGTCATTTAAATTTTGAGATTCGGCAATAAGCGTAGAAACAAATTCGCCGCTGCGCACATAGTGCAGTAGATTGGTAAAAAGGGGATCGCCGAATGGCATATAACCCATGTCGGGCAGCATGCAACCGCCATAAGCGTAGGAGTGGGCCTTTTTAAGATCTTCTTCAGTTGACCCGGGGTATTTTTTTAATAATAAAGGTTTTATTTGTTTATCCCACTCGGCATCAATAATAGCCTCGTGCGCTAAAATAGAGAAGCCGCTGGCGGGAGATACCAAAAACAGCAGCAGGAAAACTGCTATAAGTTTATATTTATTAGAGATAGACAATGTAATTGAAGTTTGGTTAATAATATGGATTAACCAACTGTGCTTGATATTGTTTGCCGGTCAACCTACCGCTCAAGAAACGTTTTTAGGTCAGGGTGATATTGCGAGGTCAAAAATTCGATAACTGTAAATTCAGCCAGCTCATATTTATAGAAAGGGTCCTCGCAGATGATCTTATTCATGGTTGCTGCGTCATCGGCCAGTGCCAGAATGATGCCGCCCGTTCTCGGTACTTTACGTCCCGATGCTACAAAAATGTTTTTTCGATAATACTTGCGCAGGTATTTCACATGGTCGGCCATGTGGACGTCCAACTCGTCGAGTGGTACAATGTAATTCAGGTCGATAATAAACATACAAACAGGGTATTTATAACATAACCGTTTGTAAGGTATGGGGTTTTAGAATTCGTTAAGCTTTGCTTAGTTGTTTACCAAATCTCCAAACAGCTGGATATGCCAGCTATCTTTAAACGGTACTTCCCATTTGGTGTTTAATTCGGTTAAGTTTTGAACCATGTTATTAAACACAATTGTTTGTTTGTTAATGGCATTTTGCTTGATCTTCTCCTCAAAAGCATGGCGCGGGGCTGAAACCACGGCGTCACCCTCGCGATAAGCCAGGTTAAACCTGTCGAACAGATTAACGCCAAATTCTTTTTCTAAATGCTGCATAAAATGTACTGACTTATCAATGGAACAACCGCTGGCGCCTGCCTGGCTTTCATCTACTATCAGTACCAGGAAACGGTTATACCGTACCTCGGCTTTTGCTTTTAGCTGGTGGTTATGTGCTGTCCAGCCTGTAGCAAAGCTGTCCAGTTGCTGTTGTATCTGCTCAGTTTCGGCAGCCGATAGCTCCCTGTCGGCCTGGTAAACCCATACCCTTGAATTTTCAGAAAATTGCATGGGCAAATTTATCATTTTATTAACTTAGTACCGATAAGTGTTGTCATGGTAAACTCAATTCTGCAAAAACCTTTTAGATTATTACCCGTATTTGTGTGCTGCATGCTGCTGGCTGGCTTTAAAACCGCACCTGATGCGCAGCAAATAATAAATTGGAGCAACCTGACCCTAAGCCATATTTACGATCCATCTGCAGAAATAAAACTGAAAAAGTGGGAGCTAACGATAACTGAAGACTATTTTTTACGCCTGCGTAAAACTTTCCAAAACGGCAAGCAAGAATATTTTTCATGTCAGTTACGGCGCTTTAACGATCTGGATTATTCCGGAACCACCGCAGCCGGGATAATTAAAATAAATACCCGTGCCGACGATGTAATTGTACAAACCTATAACGACCGTAAAGGGGATATCGACTCTATGGCGACTTCGTTTAATATCCCGGTTAAAAACATCCAGCCCGAACAATTAGATAGTTTGCGCACTGCTTTAATGTACTTCAGGAACGCGCCAATGGCTACTATACGTTAGTACAAGGATATGCCTTATTAAGCGATGCAATCAATATCTACTAAATTAACCAAATAATCAATCATACTACCCGTATTTAATTAATAAGATAAATATGCTGTAAATTAGGTATCAGTCCGATATAATTATGGCAACCTGTAATGCATAGGCAAAAAAGTTTTCTATTTTTTTTGTTGGCGCTGTTGGCCGGAAACGTATTTGTACAAAAAAGTTTGGCACAAATACAACCATTGCCTTTATTGGATACCTGTAATCATCAATTTGAATATACAATCATTGGGATTTTGCCAATTGCGGCAACCATTGGCGTCGAGGATACAACGATAGCCTCTATAAGCGGGAAATTGCTTATCATCCATAAACGCGGAAAAACTTTTGTAACCATCAAATTTCCCGGAGACCGTTATGAAACCGTTTACGAAAATGGTCAATATCTGCCTCCCATACATACCATTATAGAAATAACGCGTAAATACGAACTGACCATCGGGCCGCCACCACAGCCTGCTATCGCTATTGCAGGTAGCGCTAACAGCGATTGCGAGGGCGATCTGTATATGTTTACATCGCAGGTTACCGGAAAAGTAAAAGGCATGACCGCCTACCAGTGGAAAGTTAATGGCGTAAACAGCGGCAACGATAGTTTGATGAATATCAGGACGCTTAAGGCGAAAGATATAGTTACCTGTACAGTAACTAATGCCGGGAGTTGTGAAACCTACGCAGATACCGATACTTTGATAGTTCCCGATTTAAAGCCGTCTATAACACCGGCCCTAACCATAGTTGCCAGCGAAACCCCTGTGTGTACAAATAAACCGGTAAGCTTTACAGCAACACTGGGTAACCAAACCGGGGCGTTAACCTATCAATGGCGTGTTAACAATAGTATTACCGGTACAAATAGCCCAGTTTTTACAAGCAGCATATTGCGGGATGGGGATGAGATAACCTGCACGGCAGGCAATATAGGCCACTGTGTGTTGCCGGTTACAAGTGAGCCATATATTGTAAAAACAGCCACGCCCCCCACCGTTAAGTTTGATAAGAACATCGTTATAAATCATGGCGGCAGCACACAATTAATTCCAACTACAACAGGCAATATAGCTGCTTACAAGTGGGGGCCAGCTACTGGTTTAAGCAGCACCACCGAAGCTAACCCAATTGCAAGTCCTGCTACTACAACTACCTATAGCCTGGTGGTTACCAATACTGATGGGTGCGAAGCGCAGGCATCAATAACAGTTGCAGTAGGCGTAAGCATCCCAACCGTGTTTACCCCAAATGGAGATGGCATAAACGATACCTGGAATATCCCGGCCCTGGTTAGCTACCCAAATTGCAATGTGAGTGTATACAACCGTTTTGGCAGCCTGGTGTTCCAATCTAAAGGATATGATAAAGCTTGGGATAGTACCTATAATGGTAAAATGTTACCCCAGGGCACCTATTATTACGTGATTAATACCAATAACAGTAGTACCCCCTTAACCGGAAATGTAACTATTATCAGATAGCTTACAATCCGTTTGCCCTTGCTGTTATTTCGGCAATATCCAATACTTGTATCTCACCTTCTTTTTCACTGTTCTTAACACCATCGCTTAACATGGTCATACAAAAAGGGCAGGCCGCAGCTACTACTTTTGCCTGCGATTGCAGGATATCCTCCATCCGTTCTATATTGATATCCTTTTTGCCGGGCTCGGGTTCTTTGAACATCTGCCCGCCGCCCGCGCCACAGCATAGCCCATTGCTTTTGCAGCGTTTCATTTCAACCAGATCGGCATCCAATATCTCTAACGACCGGCGCGGGGCTTCGTACACATCATTACCGCGGCCAAGATAACAGGGATCGTGATAGGTAATACGTCGGCCTTTAAAGCTTTCACCCCCCTCGGCCTTTAGTTTGCCTTCGTCAATTAATTGCTGTATCAATTGCGAGTGGTGGATCACTTCGTAGTTTCCGCCCAGGCCAGGGTATTCATTTTTAATGGTATTAAAGCAATGCGGGCAGCCGGTTACAATCTTCTTTACATCATAGCCGTTCAGCACCTCAATATTCATCATGGCCTGCATCTGGAACAAAAACTCGTTACCGGTACGTTTGGCCGGGTCGCCGGTGCAGCTTTCTTCGGTACCCAATACGGCATAACTCATGCCCACATACTGCAGTATTTTGCAGATATCGCGCGTTATTTTTTGCGCGCGTTCATCAAAACTACCGGCGCAGCCCACCCAAAATAAAATATCGGGTGTTTTGCCTTGGGCTACCATTTCGGCCATGGTAGGGACTACTAATATTTCGGATTTCGAATTTTCGATTTCGGAATTAGAATCGATATCGGATTTCGGAATTTCGTTCTCGGAATTAGTATTTATTTCAGGGTTTATATTTTCCATTTGATGTTTTCATTAATCATTTGCACATACGCACATTTGCATATCTGCACATTATTTTTCCGCCCAATTAAACCTATCGGCCTGGCTGTATTTCCATGGAGCGCCATTGTTTTCTACGTTGCCAAACATGTTGTTTAAACTGGCAGGCGCCTGTGATTCTTCCATCACTACATAGCGGCGCATCTCGGTAATGATCTCCAGCGGGTTAATGTTTACCGGACAAGCCTCTACGCAGGCATTGCAACTGGTGCAGGCCCAAAGCTCTTCGCGGGTAATGTAATTGTCTAATAATACGTTTTCATCAACATAATCTTTACCGTGCTTGTTAATATTATTGCCAATTTCAGTAATCCGGTCGCGTGTATCCATCATGATTTTGCGCGGCGATAGTAATTTGCCCGTAATATTAGCAGGGCAAACTGAAGTACAGCGCCCGCATTCGGTACAGGTGTAAGCTTCCATCAGGTTTTTCCAGGTCAGGTCGGTAGCATCCTTTGCACCAAAACGAGCGACTTCGGCTGTAGTTTCTGGAACGAAGGAAGGATCAAGCATTGCTTTCACTTCGTTAGTCACCGACGCCATATTGGTAAATTTACCTTTAGGGTTAAGGTTTGAATAATAAGTATTGGGGAAAGCCAGTAGAATATGAAAATGCTTTGAATAGGGCAGGTAGTTTAAAAACGCCAGTATCCCGATGATATGGAACCACCAGCAGCCGCGTTCAATGCCTGCTAATACCCGTGCGTTTTCAGGCAAGAGCGGGGCAATCAGCGAACTAACGGGGAAACTGCCGGCAGTAATATAATGGCCAAAATGCTGTAATTGTAATTTATAATCGGCGGCATTCATAGTCAGGAAGGCCGTCATTAACAAGATCTCAATACAAAGAATATAGTTAGCGTCGGATTTTGGCCATTCCTTCATTTCTACGCCGCTAAAGCGTTTCAGGTGCAGAATATTGCGACGGCACAGAAAAACCACGCACGCGGTTAATACCAGAATGGCTAATATCTCGAAACCGCCAATTAATAAGCCGTACAGGCTGCCCAGGGGTTTGCTGAAGATACGGTGCGACCCGAAGATACCATCGATCATGATCTCCAGCACTTCAAGGTTGATAATGATAAAACCAACGTAGATAAAAAAGTGCATAATTGCAGCGACAGGCCGTTTTACCATTTTAGTTTGACCTAAAGCTATTTTGGCCATGATTTTCCAGCGTAGGGCAGGGTTGTCGCTGCGATCGGTATCTTTACCCAATAAAATGTTCCGGCGTATTTTACCCGCGTTCTTACTAAAAAGATAAATGGCAAAGCCCAGAATGATGATGAATATAATTTGTCCTACCATTATGCATGCATAGTATTTAAAGCTAAAGTAGAAAATTAGTTTTTATTATGAGGGTAAAATAATAAAGATGTTAGGATGATAAAGGATAATTTAAAATGGTTAAAAATAATTTGAAGAAATTTACCGGGGTATCTTGCACGTTTTTAAATAATTACAGGAAAGATGAAGGAATAAGTAATAATTATCTTTAAAAAAGTTTTAAAAAACAAAAAAACAAACTACATTTGCAATCCCAAAACGGGCGGTACCATAGCTCAGATGGTAGAGCAAAGGACTGAAAATCCTTGTGTCACTGGTTCGATCCCAGTTGGTACCACAGCAAAGCTTCTTAGAGAAATCTAAGGAGCTTTTTTATGCTCTAAATTAATCGTTTACCTCTCTATGCTTTTGTTGATAATTCGGGTTAATTAAATTTGACTTCAGTTGGTTTTTCGAAACATTTCATTACTTACTGTGTCGTTCTTAAAGTATTTAATGTCTGTTTGGCGCACTATTGGCGCATAAATTCTTCTGACTTTTACTATATCTCCTCTACGTTTGTTTTATAAGGTGTATTAATAGTAGTTATAAGAGTGTTATTTGCTGTGGGGACAACGCTAACCTTTTATAACATAAACAGGTAAACGTGTCTGAAATAAATCCCATTATATCTTAACTAAATTGCGATATATACGTTGTAAAAGAGTTACATCATTGGTTATGATTTCAGCCTTTCCAGTCATCCAACTTTGTAATTTAAATGGGGGTTTCAAGGTTGTAGTATCTAATTTTAACTGAACTGTAAATAATCCTCGCCTATCGGGTTCCTCGCTAATAGAAATAATTGAGCCACTTAGCCGCCCATAGTAGTCATTAGGAAAGGCTGTTAAATGTACAATCGCTTTTTGGCCTATTTTTATTGCTGAAAAGTGTTCCTGGGTAACTTGTACTAATGCTATTGGCTGATGAGGCGAAATTGTATTCGACGACATACGTAACGGGAGTTTTAATGTATCAGGATAACGAATAGTAGCCGCAATTGATAGAACGAGTAAAAGTATAGCGGCAACTAACACTATCCCCCACCTAACGATCCATAAAGGCTCCTTGGAAATAATCTCATGTATTTCCTCTGTGTGTTTCCTATTAACTTCAGGTTGCCGCGCAGAGACGCTTATACCATCGCCGGCAGCATCAGTTAAATTGTATCTCTCTTCTTTTTGCATATCACATTCCCAATTCCAATTGATTTTTTACCAGATTATAGTATTCTCCCTTTTGATTGGTTAATTCATGATGCGAACCCTGTTCTATGATCCGTCCTTTGTCCAGTACTATAATATTATCTGCATTGCTTACCGTACTTAACCTGTGCGCTACTACAACAACTGTCCTGCCATTAAAAAAGCCTTTCAAGTTATCCATAATAATGCGTTCATTGTTGGCATCGAGCGCATTGGTTGCTTCGTCAAAAAATAGATAATCGGGATTTTTATACACAGCGCGGGCAATTAGCAAGCGTTGTTTCTGGCCCTGACTAATGCCCTTTCCAGTTGAGCCAATTTTGGTATTTAATCCAAAAGGTAGTTCAGCAATAAAATCGCCAATATTGGCAATGTTTATCGCTTGCTGCAGCTTAAGCGGATCGGGGAACTCGTCGCTAACTGCTATGTTTTTTTCTATCGTGTCCGAAAAGATAAATCCATCCTGCATTACCGTTCCGCAGGCGCTGCGCCATGTTTTAAAACTTAGTTGATTTAGTTGAATATTGCCAATAGTTATTTCTCCTTTTTCAGCTTCGTCAAAACGTAGTAATAATTTAAGTATAGTAGTTTTTCCGCTACCACTCATACCTACGATTGCAGTTGTTTTTCCTTGCGGAATAGTAAGGTTAATATCCTCCAGTACGGGGTCGTTACCGACTCCCGGATAGCGGTAAAAAAGATTTTTAATCGTAATAGATTTGTTGACAGGCAACTCATGCAGCCAATATTTATCCGCCGGTTCTTCATCATCAAGTTGGTGGATTTCGTTAAGGCGTTCCAGACTGATTTTGGCGTCCTGATATGATTGTACAAAACCCAACATTTGCTCGATAGGGCTGCTTACTTGCCCAACTATATATTGTATAGCCATCATTCCACCAAGGGTTATCTGACCATCTATAACAGCTTTGACACTTAAAAAAGTGATTAAAATATTTTTAGCCTGATTAATAAACATCGAACCACCTTGCTGAACCTGGGTAAGCGATAAGGTTTGCACCTTATATTTAAACAATTTTACCTGTATGTGTTCCCAGCCCCATCGTTTTTGTTGTTCGCAATTGTTCAATTTAATTTCCTGCATGCCGTTTACCAATTCTATAATGTTACTTTGGTTACTTGCTGCATTATTAAACTGCTTATGATTCAATTGGCGACGGCGTTTCAAAAATATCATTATCCACCCCGCATATAACATAGTAGATATAAGCGATACCACAAAGATTATTGAATTGTAATAAAACAATACCACGGTAAATACCAAGAGGTTGATAACCGAAAACAATGTATTGAGTGTAGTACCTGTAAGAAAATTTTCGATAGTGCGCTGATCAGTCATCCGCTGCATAATGTCTCCGGTAGTTTTTGTTTCAAAAAAACTCAGGGGCAACTTCATCAGCTTAATCAGAAAATCCGTAAGGATAGACAAATTAATACGGGTGCTGATATGCAGCAATATCCATGAACGGATAAAGTTTACACTGGTGCTCCCTATAAATAACATTACCTGTGCTATTAGTATAAGGTCCACGAAATTAATATTGCCAGTGTTTATCCCCACATCGACAATAGCTTGAGTAAGAAAAGGAGTAATAAGAGACAACAGCGTACCGGTACCCACGCCTAAGGCTAATTGTACAAACAGTTTTTTATAGGTGTAAAAATACCTCAAAATCGTTAGCCAGGATACATTAGTTTGCTGTTCACTGTCATCATTGCGCGTATAAAATAATGGACTGGCACTGATAAGTAAGGCTATGCCGGTTTCGGTGTCCTTATGACTAAACCATTTCTTTATAAAATCAGTTTCTGGAATCACCATCAAACCGTGACCGGGATCGGCTACGTAATATTTTTCTTTTTTAATTTTGTGTAATACCACAAAATGGTTTTGGCCCCAATGCAATATGCATGGAAGCTCGACTTGGCTAAGCTGTCCTAATGTCAATTTTACGCCATTAGTTCTGAAGCCAATTTTTTCAGCCGCTTCGCTAATAGCTAGTAGATTAACACCGCCACGGTTTATAAAACATAGCGATCGCAGTTTTTGAATGGCAATATTACGCCCAAAATGTTTGCAAATCATACGCAAACATGTTGGCCCACAGTCCATTTGGTCTAGTTGCTTATAAAAAGGAAATTTCAAGTTCGATATAATTTACAAGTCGAAATAGATGTACTAAAGCTGTTTGAAACGTTGCGCTTACAATAAATTTTAACTATGGCCAAATTGTGGCCAGCACTTAAGGCAACCATCAGAATAACTTCTAATGGTTGCCTAAAACATCACTGGGTTTTAATCAGCTGGTGGGTTGTCTAAAAAGCAAGACGAAGTTAGAATAAATATAGTGGGGTTATTATCAGGGACACATCCACAATTTAAACCCGGAACATTGGCACAATGCGCTAATTCACCAGCGACAGCAGAACAATCCCTGCCTACATCACAGGCATGATCACTGCCA
Organism: Mucilaginibacter boryungensis; assembly: GCF_015221995.1. NCBI lineage: Bacteria > Pseudomonadati > Bacteroidota > Sphingobacteriia > Sphingobacteriales > Sphingobacteriaceae > Mucilaginibacter > Mucilaginibacter boryungensis. Next base: position 2,994,172 of record NZ_JADFFM010000001.1, on the reverse strand, counting down.
CCACCGATTTTTTTCATCTCAGCTTTGCTGAGTTTGTTAAATTTTTCCATTACGTAATATTAAAGTTAATCTTACCGTAACCACGCCCCGGTAATTTAGGCTAAATGTATTAAGTATGCTCCCGTTGTTAAGCTAAGAGAGTATTAACAGTTACCAATTCCGCATGTTGATTGATCAGCGGTACCTAAACCATATAAATTCACACACATTGCATCTAAGGTAGGCGGTATCTGGTCAAGGCAGTCGCTTTCTATCATGCCAGTGCATACATCGCCTAAATAAAAGTAGCCATTGTAGCACGAGACCGTAACGTAGAAAGGAGATCCGCCAGTAACGTTTTTCATCTCAGTTCTGCTGAGTTTATTAAACTTTTCCATAAAAAAAACAGTATATTAAACAAAATGCCATAACCACGCCCGGCAACTGGGCGGTATGTATTGTTAAAGTGCATACTCCTTTACTTTCGCGAGAAGTTTCTTTGCTGCTATCAAGCCATATGTGACTATAGATCCCCCTGTCTTATGTGATATATTTAATAAAAGAGGGGCCTAAGGGTTTATATAGCACGATGTTTAAGTCTTTGTAACAGCTAACGGCTAATGAAGGATTATTTAATAACATTTTAATAATATAGTACCCTTTTAGTTTTTAACAGGATAGATACTACATTAATACTATCTAACAGCCTGACGATACACAAGCACAGGCAACTTCAGGCGAATAACCCATACTCACACAAACACTATCGTAAGCTATATCATTACAAACAGAATCATAAGCAATAGGCACCCATCCACCCGTTGTTAAACAGCTCACTTCGTAACAGTTGTAAGGGCAATCGCCCGCCCCTGCTACATTTTTCATTTCAGACCGGCTTAATTTTTTAAACTTTTCCATTTTATTGAATATTTAGTTTCTGGATTTGCCGTAACCACGCCCCGGCAATTTTGGCGGTATACATTAAGTGCATGTTTTTTACTTTCGAAAATTTCTTTTGCTATTCAAGCATATATTTTAAATCAGCTAACTGGTAATTTTTGGGTAGCTTATAACCATTAACCAGTAAAGTTGGAGTGGCGGATATCTCGGCTATGTCTACCCATTTTTTTTGTTGAGCTAACTGAGCGTTTATATTTGCAGATGAGGGAATAGGGTATACTTTGACCCATTCGTCGTAATTTTTTTGTTTTTGCTCATACCAATCATGCAGGGCGCTTCTGATAATGGTTTTATCAGGTAAGGCGTTTAACTTCATCAAATGCCTATGCACACGTGTCTTACTATCCTTTTCATCAATATTGTTTCCTACAAAAACTATTCGCACCTGTATATTACCAAGGTTATTTAACGCTTCTTCAACTTGTGCATGAGCCCGGCTGCAAGGCTGGCAATAGGGGTTGCTTACCATAGTAATGATGTGGCTGGCTTCAACATTTCCTAAAACAATGCTCCATTCGTCTGAAGGTATAGCATATTTAGGCTGCTCTTTTAGCGCGGTTTCAAATAATTCACGGTTGTATTTAAATTTTTGAAGCTGGCTTTTTAGTGCGGTTAATTGTTGCACCTTCAAAAACAGGGGCTTCAATAACAGCCATATAGTAACAGGGATTATAGCGGAAAACAATAAGGTAACTATTGCAGTTGCCGACAGAAGGAAAGGTTGTTTTAAAAGGGTAACGAAGGAAATAAATTCGAGCCAAAGCAAACCTTGTATAATAAGACAGAATACACACCACTGTTTTGCTACACGTGCTTGATAATTAATAGAGTAAATTGTATAAGGTAAGCTGAAGATATTTAGTAAGGTCAAGCTGTTTAGCACGGCGGTTGATTGCCCACCAAATAATAAGGCAAGCCACGTAGCTGCAAAATAAAAAAAGCCTACCTCGCTCCAGGTAAGCCCTGTAAACACGTTAGCGGCTTTTGATGTCAGTATGGCATTGCAATCGGTTTTACCACTACCACCACCACAAAGTGTTTGTACTAACGGGTTGTTTTTATCAATACTTTGTATAAGCAATAATACCGAAGTGATCAATCCAGTTGATTTGAACAAAGTCAATGTTAATATTTGCCAATTTAAATTGTTTAAATAATTAGTGCGGAATAACAATGTAGTTATAAACGCTATAGTTAAACCGACAATAGCAACAGGCGATTTATAAACACCAAATGAATCAAGCACGGGTTGTTCGCGAAATTTACCTTGCTCGGGCACCTCGGCCACTAAGACAACCCCATTAAAGTTATTTTTAAACTCATCTATCGGTAGTTTGTAGTTGCTTCGTTTATTGTCAGCGAGGATGACATTGTTACTTTCAATTTTCTTAACAGTTACAAAATCATTATTTCGTTTGGTATAAGCTATAAAAGGAGTAGGAACATCCGTGATTTTGTTTGTCTCTACTTTATAAGCAGCATTAGGTATTTGAAACCAATCAAGTACATCGCTTATTGCCAACATACTGGGGTTATCAGGATGCTTTTCCAGTTCACTGCTCACATCCTTAGAACTAACCCGAATACCTAATTCTTTTAATAAATTGATAATTGCGGCATCAGTATTGCCGTATTGGTGAAAGGTCAGCATAGTTAAACAGTTAATTATAGGTTTATATTGCAAGTTATACATTGAGTATATTAAAAAGTTACGGTGAAAACACGGTATTTTTCGGGTGTATTCACCTATTTATAACTCCCTATAATGGATATGGGAACTGTTCAAATACAGCCAAAATGACTATTTTCAAATCGATGTATGGTCGACGGTACCGTAACTCAGATGGTAGAGCGAAGGACTGAAAATCCTTGTGCCATTGGTTTGATCCCAGTTGGTACCACAGCAAAGCTTCTTAGAGAAATCTAAGGAGCTTTTTTTATGGTTCATTATAAAAAAAAGAGCCGCCATTCCCGGCAGCTCTTTTTTGTGGTAATAGATAAGTTAAAACTTGTCAAAGAAAAGCTTTGTAGTTACATCGTCACCACCAATAGCTGATGATGCCTGGGTATAATTAGTAACATTCACGTTTTGCTCGCTAACAGGATAGGTAAAGCGCACTGGAAAGTCGGTGTAGGCTTTTGCAGGCTTAAGCAACACCGGATAATCCAGTCTGCGGGTCAATATCCAGGCATCCCAACCTCTGTTGTATAAGGCTACATATTCCTGGCGCGCTATCTTTTGCAACGGGGTGCCGCTTGCGGTAAGATAAGCAACATCCGGCTGTAGTAAATAGGTTGCCGCCTGGGCTGCTGTACCCCCCCAATAGGTTATTGAAGCGGTAACACCACTGTTATAGTGTGCTGCTACGCTGCCGGTAATATAACCACGCTGCACTGCTTCGGCCAGGTTAAATTCTGTTTCTGAATAATCTAATAATAAGCCTGGGAAATCGGGATTAGTTAACGACCCGATGGAGCCTGGGGTTAACAATGGCCCTGAAGGAAGCGAGTATTGGCTAAACACAAGCCCTCCGTTCCCTGATCCATTTGGCGCACCGGCATATACACCATTACTGCTTTGTGCAAAAAAGTAAGGTAGCCGGGGGTCCTGGTTGGCGGTATTTGGCTTAAGATAACTTAAAAACTCTGATGTTGCTACAAAATCGTGTCTTTGGCTTTGCACAAGGTCAACCCAAATAGGATTAGTATTGGGGGGAGATGATACGTATTTAAACGTGGCATTATCAGCATTTGATGTAAAGACACCACCAGCGACTGCCGATTGAACCGTTGACTGCGCTTTAGCATTGTCAGAATCGGCAATAACCAGCCCCATTTTTAATTTAAGTGTATTGGCAAATTTTTTCCAGGCGGCAGAATCCCCTTTATAAATCAGATCCGCATCGCCAAAGCTGCCGGCAGAAGGGTTAAGCGCTGCAATGTCCTTATCTAAGCGGGCCAAAAGGTCATTATAAATGGTTTTGGCATCATCGTATTTAGGGAACGGATTATTAATATCTAAAGCCTGAGAGTAGGGTACATTACCATAGGTTGTAACCAAATAAAAGTATGTATACACTTGTAAGATATCAATAATCGCCGTCTCGTTTTTCTGGGTACCAGCATCGGTTACATCCGTAACCAGCTTAGTTTTAGCCTGCTGATAGTTGGCTAAAGCGCCGGTATATAATGCGCTCCAAATATTATCGGGCTGGTTACGCGATGGTAGCTGGTACCGGGTTTCATTCAGATACGTAGTTTCAGTCCATTGCTGTTCAATTAGCCTGAATATATTTAAGTTAACGCTTGACGAGGTAAGCGTATTCGCCATTGACCGCTCGGCTTCTGTAAAAAGGCTGAACGATGGTACCGACGCAGGGTTTTTCGGGTCGACATTTAACGATGTTAAATCTTTTGTACATGCTGAAAGTATCAACATCAGTACAAAAATATATGCTGTTTTTTTCATCTCAGTAATGTTAAAAAGTTACTTTTAAATTAAGGGCAAACGTGCGGGTAGCCGGATACGATCCTTCTTGTATACCTTGCAGGTTACCAGCACTTAAGCCATCTTCCGGGTCGGCATACGGAATGTTTTTATGGATGATCCACAAATTACGACCAATAAGCTGGAACGTTACGTCTTTAACAGGGCCAAGCTTACGCAATGAACTTTTAGGTAATGAATAACCTATTATAGCTTCGCGTAGTTTAACATAACTTGCATCATATACAAACTCCTTAAGTGGCAGCAAGCCTGCACCATCACCAAAATCGCCATAATTTTCGCCGCTAACCCTTACAGTGTTTGGCTGTCCGGTTTGTGTAACGCCCGGGCGGATAAAACCGCCACCATCGGTAAGCGAGTTACGTACAGGTTTGCCCAGATCATTTAAGTAAGCAGTTAATGGATAAATACCATCAGCTAAACCATAAGCCAGGTCGTTAGAGAATACCGAACCGCCCTTGCGTATATCTATAAGGAAACTTAATGATAAGTTTTTGTAAGAAAAGCTGTTATTGATACCGCCGGTCCAATTTGGATTAATGTTACCAAGGTTTATATTATTGTTATCGCTGATCAGATATTGCCCGTCGGGGCCAACAATTTTATTGCCGTTGGCATCATAAACAAAATCGGTACCCCGGATGGTGCCAAATGCCTCATGCAATGGCGCGTTAAGCGATTCGCCGTTTTGGAAACTGGCCAATTGCAGGTTACTTGCTTCATTACCCGTGGCATCTTTAAACAATGAAGTAACTGTATTACGCGATGCGGTAAAGTTTAACATCACCTTCCAGCTAAACGACTTTGATTTAATAGGGGTGCCGTTTAATGAAAGCTCGACACCTTTATTTTGTACGGAGCCAGCATTCAAATACTTATAATTATAACCGGTAGTACTGGATACATTTACCGGCAAAATTTCATTAAATGTATTGGTTACATAGTAAGTACCATCAAAACCTAAGCGGTTGTTAAAGAAAGATAGTTCCAACCCTATCTCTTTACTTTTAGTTTGCTCTGGTTTTAAATCAGGATTGTTTTTAGTGGTGCTTGCAGCTGTTTGCGGGTTGGCACCTATAGGGGGCAGGATGGTATAAGTATCAAGTATACTATGATATGGTGCATCGCTACCAACCTGTGCGTAACTTGCCCTTATTTTGCCGTACGACAACCAGGTATAATTCTTCAACAGTTCTGAAAACGTAAACCCTGCCGAAACCGAGGGGTAATAATAAGTATTATTGGATGCTGGTAGGGTAGACGATTGATCTCTCCGGATAGTACCATCTACGGTAATCATGTTTTTCCATGTTAATGTAGCGCCGGCAAAATAGCCATCTACTTCCTTGCGGCCATCAAACTCTGTTGGCGCTAAAGGTGCATTTAATGAATTAGATAACGAATATAGCCCCGGGATGATCAGTCCGCCATTTGTGCTGGCCGTAATGGCATTCTCATTATTCTTACGGATGTTTGTACCCAACAATGCCTTTAAATTAAGGTTTGTGGCAATATCTTTATTCATGTTAACAAGCAAATCGTAGTTGGTTTCCGAGTAATTGTGATTATACCTTGAATAGTATGGTACACCAATACTGCCAACATCATACCGTTCTTGCTGTAATTCGGCATAGGTATCTAAAGATATCCTGCCAGTTATGGTTAACCATGACAGGGGTTTATAGCTGGCATTAATATTACCCAGGTACCTGTTACGAGTATCACTTTCATAGTTATGATCAACCACCCAGTAGGGGTTATTCCAGAACGCAGGGAAAGTTACTCCGTTTGCCGGGTCGGCCATATTCCAGGATACGTTAGCATGCGTTCTATCGTAGGCCGCTTTTAACTCCTTAATATCCACGTTTGTTTGCCACCACTGTCTGAAGCCGGTAATTACGTTACGGTTATCTGAGTTATTTCCGTCGTAACCGGTGCCACCCCGGCCTGTGCCATTAGTGTTAAAGAAGTTAATATTCGCCCCCACTGTAAGTTTTGGGGTAATATTATAAGTAGCTGCAAAATCAACCAAATTTTTATCAAGCTTGCTGTTAGGGATGGTGCCCCTGTCTATGCTTTTAGTATAGCCCAATTTAAAGCTGCCGTTATCGCCGCCATTGGTTACCATTAAACTTTGTATAGTTGAAATTGGCTTAATAAAGAAAGTGCTTGGGTCGTTAGCCGCTGCAACCCATGGTGTAGGTTTCCCATAATTAGGGGATGTCGGGTCGAAGGCATCCCATTGGTAAATCAGTAGGTTGGGGTCAAATTCTGTACCGTTTGACGCATCGTCTGCGGTAGGGGCCACATCTACCCCTGTTTTACCGAAGATATCGCCGCTGTTAAAATATTTGGCATAACCGCCACCGTATTGCTTTTGATATTGCGGGAATGTTGAGCGGTCAATTTCGCTTAGTGTAACTGTTGAATTAAGGGAAATACCCAGACCTTTTTTTGCCTTTTTTGTAGTTATTAAAATTACACCGTTGCTGCCCCGCGAGCCATATAATGCTGTTGCGCCCGCGCCTTTGAGCACAGTAACACTTTCGATATCATCGGGATTAATATCAGACACAGGGCTACCGTAATCGTAACCACCGCCACCTGTTTGCTGGTCGGTACCATTAGTGTTGGTATTGCCAATAGGTACGCCATCAATTACAAAAAGCGCCTGGTTATTACCAGTAATAGATTTATACCCACGTAGTACAACGTTAGTTGAACCACCAACCGTGTTGTTTTGACGGATCTCTAACCCCGCTACCTTACCCGATAAGCCTGTAACAAAATTAGATGAACGCTGTTTGCTTACTTCATCGCCTGCCACCTGTTGCGCGGCATAAGCCTGCTGATTGCGGGTTCGGGTAATACCTAATGCACCTGTAACCACTACCTCGCCCAATTGCTGGGTTGATTCGGCAAGTACAACATCCATAACATTACCGCTTACAGTTAGTGTTTGGGAGGTGTATCCAATAAAACTGAAGGTTAATTGTGCGCCATTCGGAGCATTAATAGTGTATCGTCCGTCACTGTTGGTTTGGGTTCCGGTAGTTGTTCCTTTTACAGTTACGGTTACGCCTGGCAGCGGCATGCCGTCTAATTTAGCCGTAACCTTCCCGGTCACGACATGGGATTGTGCATATGCGCCATTTATGGCAAATAATAGGATGCACAAATTCCATAGTAGAATTTTTTTCATAAAATGATCAGTTAGTTAATAGTTAAATTGCACTATGAAATGTAAACTTATTTGAATTTTCTTTAAGTGCAAATAAATTTCACATTATCGGACTTATACGTCTGTTTATTAATCGTAACGACTTTTTTTTATAATTGTTTAAAACAATTATTGATTTTAATTGTTTCACGGAGAAATGTCGAAATTAAATTATTAATCAATAGTTTAATAATAAGACAGTTAAATAGTTAATTATAGCCAGAAATTATGCGAGATAATTTCTGGCTATTTTTTTTGAATTACAGATATTTCGATATCCGCCAGGCTTGTAGCTTTTATAATTTATATAGCCTTTGCAAATAATGCTTCAGGAGGTTACTGCCATCACAATTTCACGAGTTTGCATGGAATGACCGCTTGTTTATCGATAAAATTAGCTATTCATCTACACTATGTGTTTATATCACGAAAGTTTATCGAACTTATTTATTAATAGACTTTATTATAATAAAGGGCATATTCTTAAAATGTTTATTACTTTTAAGGTAACGTAAACCCCTAACCACCCACATGAAAGCATTCCGGCTTTTTTCAATTTTATTCATTGTTTATTTAACAATATTAAGCGCCCGGGCAAGCATTATTGTTAAGGCCAATGATACCTTAACTGCACAGCATAAATCAAATGAACTGGTGAAACGCCCAGATGTGAACCCCTTCGATTTAGGTGTACTCCATTTTTTTCAACAGTTTTCACGTAAAAGCGCCTTTGCGGATAGATTGATTGTTTTTATAGCAGACAACAGTTTCTTAAAAGGAGGTATAATGATGGTTGTTTTTTGGTGGCTTTGGTTTTTACCCCGGAACCAAAACGAAGTTAGAACAAAGGCAAAAATGTTATTGGCGCTATTTTCAAATTTCGTAGCAATCTTTATAGGTAGGGTCATCGTCTTATCAACCCCTTTCCGGATAAGGCCGGTCGACTACCCCGGTCTCCATTTAAAACTGCCTGTTAGCGCTGAAAAAATAGTCGTAGATAAATTAACTTCAATGCCCAGCGACCATGCCGTACTGTTTTATTCCATTTGTACAGGGTTGTTTTTAGTTAACCGCAGAATTGGAATAGCAGCTTTTGTATATACAACAGTGTTTGTTACTTTTTCCCGGGTTTATTTGTGTTACCATTGGGCTTCCGATGTTATTTTCGGCGCTTTTATCGGCATTTGTGTTACGATGATTATTTGCGCCGACAAGTGGCTGTTATATAAAGCAGAAAGTATATATTTATATGGCCAAAAAAAGCCTCAAATATTTTATGCTGTATTCTTTTTTTTAACTTACGAATTAAGTAACATGTTCGAAGACGTTAGATCGATAATCACCTTCATTATTCATTCATGAAAAATCCACACTATTGTAAATAATACCTTATACTCCGCCTATGTTATCCTGCTAAGATTTTTTAAAAAACAATTCAACCGCTAAAAATCCGATGAGAATAACACAAAATACCATCTCGATACTTCTTAGCACCGATGAGCATTACATGATAATGCTGGCAGTATTACTGAAATCAATAGAAGTTAATCATAAAACACCCGCGAAGATACATGTCGTTGTAATATGTGATAAGGTTAAGGCGGGTAGTCAGCGTAAGGTAGAAATGTCGTTAAATCCGGATATAATTGAGATCCGGTGGATTAATATGAAGGATGTCTTACCGCCAGCTATAAAATTACCTATAGATCATACTTCTTTTTCGCTTATCGTTTATATGCGTTTATTTGTTGGTAGTTTGTTCCCTGTGGGTACAAAAAAAGCATTATACATGGATACAGACATGTTAGTGCTCGACGATATTAGTAAGCTTTACCATATTGATATTGGCGATGACACCATAGGGGCTGTGCAAGATCCGCGTTTACTTACGTTTGACAACCCCTGGGGGGGGGTATTGAATTATAAAGAATTGGGCTTTAAACCCCAAACCAAATACTTTAATACAGGTTTATTGCTAATAGATATCCCAAAATGGATAGAGCAGAAAATCCCCCAGCGCGTACTTGATACCATTAAAAAGAATATAAAATTTGCCAATTACCCTGATCAATACGGACTGAATATCATTTTAGCTGAGAAATGGACCGAGCTACATCCACGCTGGAACGCATTTGCCTCAGACAATTTAAACGATCCCGGCATTGTGCATTTTATTGGGCGGAAACCTATTTACCGTACTTATACCTATAATCAGCACTATCTGGAGCTATTTGAACATTATAAAAAACTTACGGCCTGGCGCGATGTAAAGCCCATTAATGAATTTCATAGATACCTAAAAAAAATCAATAATATTGGGGTTAAGCTTAGGGAAAAATTATCAAATACCATAAAATAAAGTTAGGTCTTGTGTCAGCTTAGCACTCAGCAATCCTTCGTTTATAGTATTATTAAAACTTTTCCGGCCTTTAAACCGCTTTGACAATAGTTATAATTCTTTTCTTGGCCGTTTCTTTTTTATAAACTCACCGGGCTGTGGCCTTTCCAGTTTCACATATTTACGAGGGGGAGGGGGAGCAGTTTTGGGTTTATCGGGGGCAATATTCAAGGTTAGCTCACGATCGCCCATAGGGGTGCCGTCCAACGCTTCAATGGCCTGATCTGCATCTTCACGGCTTGCTACTTCTACAAAGGCATATCCCTTTAATTTTTTCGTCATTTTATCACGAATGATCTGTATGGTGCAAACTGTGGCATGCGGGCTTATTAATTGCGCCAGATCCATTTCGGTAGTGTCCAGTGGTATACCACCTACAAATAATTTAACCATGATTTTGCTTAGTGTCCGGGTCAAAAATAAACATTCCTGTCATTTATTCAGAAATTTAACATTCTTAACTTATTTATTTAAAATTAAGTATAAGTTTGCCATTTTGAAACAGATACCAATGAGCAGCAAAAAAGGATTTACCACCACCATACTACACTCCGACAGATTGTTAAAGCCAGAGCACGGCGCTTTGCACCAGCCTATACACACCGCGGTTACCTGGGGTTTCGATGATGTGCAGGGCTTGGTTGATGTTTTTCAGAATAAAACAAAAGGTTACGCCTATTCAAGACAGGGTAACCCAACCGTAACAGCGTTAGAGCATAAGGTTACGCAAATGGAGCACGGGATGGCCAGCATCGGGTTTTCAACCGGGATGGCAGCTATCAGTGCCATGATTACCGCCTTAATAAAGGGCGGCGACCATATAATTGCCAGTTCGTACCTGTTTGGTAATAGCCGCAGCATTATGCAAACGTATATGGATATGGGCATTGATATTGATTTTGTAGATGCTACGTCTGTAGATAACATAAAAGCAGCTTATAAAGCAACCACCCTCATGGTTTTTGTAGAAACCATTGCTAATCCTGCTACCCAGGTAGCCGATTTGGAAGCAATAGGAGAGTTTTGCAATGAGAAAGGTTTGATTTATGTGGTAGATAATACCATGACATCGCCTTACCTGTTTCAGCCGGTAAAAGTTAAGGCAAGCTTAATTATCAATTCATTAACCAAATATATTGGCGGCCATGCAAACGCTTTGGGTGGTAGTATAACAGATACTGGTTTGTTTGATTGGACTGCTTACCCAAATATTGCCCCTATATTGCGCGAATCTATAAAACCTGCTATGCAGGGGATGTCGCAAATACGCAAACGCGGCTTGCGCGATGCTGGCGGTACCCTGGCGCCCGAAGCGGCCCATTCGTTATCGGTAGGGGCAGAAACTTTGGCATTAAGATTAGACAGGGCCTGCAGTAATGCAGTAGCGCTGGCCAGGTTTTTAGAGAACCATCCGTTGGTTGATAAAGTTTATTACCCTGGCCTGGAAAGCCACCCGCAGCATGAATTGGCAACTAAACTATTTAGCCGCTATGGCGGGTTAATGAGTTTTGCGCTGAAAGAAAGCGTTGACCTGTTTGCGTTCCTTAACCGATTGCACTTGGTAATAAAAAGCAGTAATCTGGGCGATACCCGTACGTTGGCTATCCCTGTAGCGCATACCATCTTTTTTGAGCTGGGTGCCGCACGCAGGGCTGAGATGGGTATTCCTGACTCGATGATCCGCCTTTCGGTAGGAATAGAAGATACCGATGATCTGATCAGTGATTTTACACAAGCACTGGCGTAACAATATCGCTTTTTAATAGTCTGATAATAAAATACGGATATTTACGTATATCTTAGATTTCCTGATCAACTATTGAAATACCCAGAATGAATAAAAGAACATTTAGCGCGCTATTGTTAGGGCTATTAAGCCTTTCCGCATTTGCACAAAAATTGCCAGGCACGCAAGAAGCCAGTGTATGGGCGCCAGCCAATATTAAAGTTGATGGCAAAACATTGGAATGGAACGATACCTACCAGGCTTTTAATAAAAATATCAACGTTTTTTATACCGTGGCAAACGATAGGGATAATTTATATTTTGTCCTGAAATCGGTTGACCCGATGAATAGTAACAAGATCATTGCTGGCGGTGTGAACCTGACTATCAATACCGCTGACAAAAAAAGTGATAAAGATGCTTTTGTGCTGATATTCCCACTAATAAACTATGCTAATTTACGCAGCACCATGATGCAGGGTATGCGTACAGGCGGCGGCAACCCAAACCAGGCGCCAGATTCGGCCGCTATTGCGGGCATGCGCAAAAAAGTGGTAAGTACTTTTAAAGAAATTAAGCTGATAGGCTTTAAAGATATCCCCGATAGTGTGATATCAGTTTATAACGAATACGGTATTAAAGGGTACGTTGATTTTGATGCTAAAGGCAGCCTGATCATCGAAATGGCTGTGCCGTTGAAGGTGATGAACATTAAAACCGGTTCGCCATTTGCCTACAACGTGAAGCTGAACGGCATAGATGTTAATGCTATGATGCGCGCTGCAAGGATAGATGGTGATATGGTTCACGCATCTGATGGTGCCATGGGTGGTGGTGGTGATAGGGTTGTCGGCGCCCAAACCGTCGTGGTAGGCTCCCCTCGAATGAGTATGGGCGGCGGTGGAATGAGTGGCGGTATGCCACGCAGCATGGGCGATATTATGGGTATGCTAAGCCCGACAGATTTTTGGGGGAAGTACACCTTGGCAGAAAAGAAATAATATCTTATAACAGATAAGGGATAAACCCGGGAAGAATAAAAATAGAAACCCTTCGATTTTCGAATCGAAGGGTTTCTATTTTTAGATCATTTCAACTACAACCCCGCCAACTCATTAATATAATCGGTGATTATCCCATCTACGCCCATAGCTTTTATCTTTTTCATTTCAGCCAGGTCGTTTACTGTCCACGGCATAATCAGCATACCCGATTGATGGCACTTATCAATCATTTCAGGGGTAACCAAACCTTTGTAAGGGTTATAAAAAGTCGGGTTAAAGCCAAGCTTGGCCAGGTTATCGCTTAGGGTAGCGGTTTTGTCATCGGTAAGGAAACCCAAGGCAATGTTAGGGTGTTTTTTATGTAATACCTGTAGCGGCCGCATATCAAACGACTGGATAATGAGTCTGTCACCCAGTTTTTTCGATTTCAATACTTTCATCAGTCGGTCAATAAATTCCTCTGGCGCGGGCTGGTCGAAGCCATCCGTTTTTTCGTTCGATTTGATCTCTACCAGATAACGCACACTTTTCAGGTGGTTTACTTTGGTGTAATGATCAACCGAATCTATCAGCTCGCCTAACAGTGGGGTATAGGTTGGGATAAGCTGTTGTTTTGGATAGGCCGGATAAGGCTTTTTGCCGATGATAAATGGCTTAATATCATCGTAGTTCATTTGATAAAACGTATACTTTTTCCGTTCCGCTTTATTGATCTCGGTGCCATCTGGCATCAGGGTATACGTAGGATCGAACGATTCATCATGATAAACCAATATCTGGCCATCTCGGGTAATGTGTATATCCATCTCCACCATATCGGCGCCCAACTCTACGGCTTTGGTCATAGCTATAATGGTGTTCTCGGGCATTAACCCGCGCGTGCCACGGTGACCAACCTTTATAAATTTAGGATAGGGATTACCGGGTATGGTGCTTTTAAATGTAAATGCCATAGCTAATAGCGCGATGCCGCAAAAAATAGCAGCAGTGAATTTTAATTTCATGGGTGTTTATAATTATATGTCAGAGTAATCGGTAGGCCGTACAAACAGCGTCACGTTTTTCGATACGTTATTAAGGTATTTGGGCAGGGTGCTTATCTTTTTATATTCAGGCCCAAAATTTGCCCAGTGCTTATCGCGGTCGGCCTTGTTTTCAAATGTGGTTAAATACATCAGGTTAGGCATGTGGCTGCCCGCTATTACCTGACCATAAAACACCGCGTTAAAGTTTAGATTGGTAAAAATGGAGATCTCGGCATCGTTAAACATGTTCATTTTATTTAGCGCTATATTTTCTGTGGCGCTTTCATAACTCCTCAGTTCATAAACCCGTTCGCTTTTTGGCGCAGTAAGTTTAGGTATATGATATTCGGGTACGGCGCGGAAGGCTTTCATCAGGATGTTTTCCATACGCAGGTAAGGGGCATGATTGTAAACCGCGTTCAGGTAATCTTTACCGGCCTCCTGGTATTGCTGGTCTTTGGTAAGTGTCGCATCCAGTTCTAAAAAAGCATCTATTTTTTTAAACGGGATAAACACATACACCAATTGTTCGGCAGTATCCGCCACCAACGGTTTAAATACACCAACCGCTGGTATGCCTCCGCGGTGCAGGGCGGGGATGTAGGCATTTTGCAGATAATTGTCAACCATATCCTGCTGAGTTTTACCTTTCAAGTGGTAAACTTTTAGCTGGTAATAATATGGAGTTGGTTTGGCAAAAACGGTTAATTGGAATAGCAGCAATAATGCCAGCACTGGTAGTGCTTTAATAGAGTTTAATTTTAACATGACTTATAGGTATAGGTGCTAAGTTAAATATTGTTTATTAAAATGAGGGGTTTAATAATTAAATCGGTATGATATTTTATAACATTAGGATGTTCGTCACGTTATTTATTAACTACAGGTATACTCACATAAAATCTACAAGGTTATGGAAATTGAAGTGAAAGATCCCTCAACTGGTGCACTATTGCATTTACAGGCGAAGCCCGAACACTTTGAAGGTATGCACGGTTTTAGAATTAGTCATCCCAATGGTTCCGGCTTCTTTATTGCAAACAAGGGCGGAGTATGGCGTTCTGCCGACGACCATCATGTAGACAATGATTTTTTGGCTAACATTGGTTTGGCACTGGAAGGTTATGAACCTTCCGATCAGGTTGTGAGTAGCAAGGGTAATTCTTAGTATCGTTTTCGCTTTTTAAACCTTTTGGCTTTTTCCGTATCTATCTTAAATATCCTAAAAACAAAAATATTTATGAAAAAGCTTGTCTTAATAATTGCGCTTAGCCTTGGTGTTACTGTATTTGCCCAGGCGCAAACCGCTAAAAAAAATCCGGGCAAAATGCCTAAAGCATTGGCTGCCAAACTTAATTTAACTGCCGATCAGGAGCCGAAAGTTGTTGCCATATGGCAAAAAAGGGCCGCACGTATAGATAGTTTAAACAGCGATAGCACCATTACCAAAAAGGCTGCCCACCCAAAGCGTGCGGAAATAAATGCAACTGCCGATGCGCAATTAAATATGATACTTACTCCCGAACAACAGAAAGTATACGCCGATTTTAAAGAACAGCAAAAAGGCAAAAGAAAAAATAAAACCGCTACGGCTACTACGCCGCCCGGTGAATAAGTTAATCTGATACAATTTAGTTTTACAGGCGCCTCCAATTGGGGGCGCTTTTGTTTTGCAGATAGTTTTAGGATGTTAAATATCAAATTATACAACAGAGATGTCATATCAGGCTATCCGCATGCACTCAGGTAAACTTATGTTTGTTTTACCATTTATAATAACCATATAATCAGCGCTATCTTATTACATGAACAAACAACTAACTATAGGTTTATTTGGCATCGGTTTAGATGCCTACTGGGAACAATTTGCAGGACTTAAGGAGCGTTTGCAAGGCTATTTAGGCGTTGTGGAAGAAAAGCTTAGCGTAATCCATTCTAATATTATTAATCTGGGGCTGATAGATACCGCCGAAAAGGCATTTGAGGCAGGTATTGAGTTTCGAAAGGCGGATGTCGATCTTATTTTCCTTTATGTAACCACTTATGCTTTGTCGTCAACAGTATTGCCGGTGGTGCAACGGGCCAAAGTGCCGGTAATTATATTAAACCTGGCGCCCGAGGCGGCAATAGACTATGCTGCCTTTAATAGTATGGATGACCGTACTAAGATGACTGGCGAGTGGCTGGCCTATTGCTCGGCTTGTCCTGTGCCCGAAATTGCTAACGTGTTTAACCGTACAGGTATTAAATTTCATCAGATAACCGGCATGTTGCACAATGATTCTGAATGCTGGGACGAGGTTACTGAATGGGTAGAAGCGGCCAGGGTGGCGCATATTATGGCCTACAACCGCTTGGGCTGCATGGGTCATTATTATAGCGGCATGCTGGATATTTACAGCGATCTTACACTGCAATACGCCACCTTTGGTGGCCATATAGAGTTGCTTGAAGTAGACGAACTGGCCGAAATGCGAAGATCGGTCACACCGCAGCAAATTGCAGAGAGGGTACAATTATTTCATGAACAATTTGATGTACAGGCAGATTGTTTGCACGAAGAACTGGAACGCGCCGCAAAAACATCGGTAGCGTTAGATCTGCTGGTAGTCAAATACCAGTTAGGATCCATGGCTTATTATTATAAAGGTACGGGTAGTGCAGATAATGAAGACACTATCAGTTCTATCATCTTAGGCAATAGCTTGCTTACCGCCAATAATATCCCCGTGGCAGGTGAATACGAAATAAAGAATGCCCAGGCCATGAAGATAATGGACAGCTTCGGTGCTGGCGGTTCATTTACGGAGTATTACGCCATGGATTTTGCAGCTGATGTGGTGTTGATGGGGCATGATGGTCCGGGCCATATCCAGATTGCCGAAGGCAAAACCAAGGTGCGCCCATTAAAAGTATATCATGGTAAAGTAGGCCGGGGGCTATCAGTAGAAATGTCGGTGAAGAATGGGCCGGTAACCTTACTCTCGGTGGTGGAGCAACAAGGCAAATTAATGCTGCTGGTAGCCGAAGGCGAATCGGTAGCCGGGCCCATACTGGAAATAGGTAATACTAATAGCCGCTATAAATTCAGTATAGGGGCAAGGAAATTCACTAACAACTGGAATAGCTATGGCCCTGCGCACCATTGTGCGGTAGGGGTAGGGCATATCGCTTCTAAAATCATCAAGCTGGGGCAATTGCTAAATATGGATGTAGTGCAAGTTTGTTAATGCTCCCAAAAAGAACATTTTATAATAAAATGAATTAAAAATTATTAAAAATTCTTTTATTTCATTCTTAACATTAAAGTAAACCTAAGGTAATACATCGGTAGTATCATTGCCGCTAATGTTTATGATTGATTTGTATGCTTGGTTACTCTTGTGTACTGTGCTTTTTGTTTTAAATAGTTTAAAAATATTGAAATATATAGTTTATTATAATTAAAATATATTTAAAAAACTTATTAATTATTGCCAAATCATAACAGTGCATGACAGTTTTTAAATTGTATAAAAATAATTTAGTGCTACCAATTATAATCCAAAAAGAATTAAAATCTTTTAAATCAACCAATTACTAATTATGAAAAGAAAATTTTACCAAAAATTTACTTGCAACAGGCTTTGGGCAATATGTTTGCTTTTATGCCTATTGCTAAATGTAGCTTTTGCCCAGCAGAGCGGAAGTGTAATAAAAGGAAAGGTTACCGACGATAAGGACGAAGGCATTCCGGGCGTGTCAATCCTTGTTAAAGGTACATCTATAGGTGCCGCTACTGATGTGAACGGCAACTATTCCATCAAGGCATCAACCGGTGCTGTGTTAGTATTTAAATCTGTAGGATATGCAACCCGCGAAATAACTATAGAGAACCAAACTACAATTAATGTTAAATTGAAGCCATTGGTAACCGGACTGGAAGAAGTAACTGTAAGCTACGGTAAACAACGTGCCAGGGAAATAACCGGATCAGCATCTCAAATTAATGCCGAAGGGTTATCTGATATGCCGGTAGTGCAGTTTACACAACAGTTACAAGGCAAAGTACCTGGTGTTGATATCGCTTTATCCAGTGGCCAGCCAGGCAGGGGAATTGCTGTTCGCATACGGGGTGCGGCCTCTTTTGCAACTGGCTATCAACCGCTTTATGTAATAGATGGTTTACCTGTAACCGGTAGCGTAAACAACATCAACCCTGACGAAATAGAGTCGTTCACGGTATTGAAAGACGCATCGGCTACTTCTTTATATGGCTCGCGCGCGGCTAACGGGGTCGTTTTAATTACCACTAAACATGCAAAAGCTGGCGAGTCTAAAATTGAATTTAGCAGCAACGTTGGTATCCAAAAAATAGATAGGGGTACAGTGCCAAAAATCATGAATGGTCAGCAATGGGCGTTATTTATGCAAGAGCATTATGATGATGCTGTGAAATATGAGGGTTTAAATCCCGCAGGCACCGGCTACCCGGATGTATATAAGGGGGATGTATCCAGATATGGCGAAGGGACCAATTGGTTTAACTTAACTACTCAATCGGCACCTATTCAAAGTTATACCTTAAACGTTCAATCGGCCAGGGAAAAATCATCTTCAACTGTTATTCTTGGGTATCAGGCGCAAGATGGCGTGGTAATAAATACGGGTACCAAATTACTATCGCTACGGGTGAACCAGGAGCTAAGCATAGCGAATAACAAGGTGAAAATTGGCTTTAATATTGCGCCAAGCTACAGGCTGGATCATAACAACCGGTTAACATCCGACGGTGTGGGTGGGTTTTATGAAAGGGTTTTTGAATCGAGCCCGATTTTGCCGGCGTACAACGCGGACGGTACATATGCAATTGGCGCCTATTCGCCAGGTATGGTGGCTTATATTAACCCCGTTGCCCAATTAAAAGAAAGCCGCGATGATTATATCACTACAAGGATTTTAGGTAATGGCTATTTAAATTATCAGTTTTTGCCCGGGTTAAGTTTAAAAACCAATATCGGTATTGATAAAGGTGCTGAAACTCGTAATAATTTTACGCCACAGGTAGCTAATAACTCGGTTCCCACTTTGCCAAATTTAAGTACAGGTATAAGCAGTTCTGTAGATAATTATTCATATACCGCCGAAGCAAACCTGAATTATGAAAAAACCTTTTTTACCGATCATCATATAGAAGCGCTTGTAGGTTATTCAGCTCAAAAATTTGATTCAAAAAGCAATAGCATCAGCGGAACCGGTTATCCTACAGATGATATCGGATATTTGACTGCCGCGTCCAGCATTACTGCAGGCTCAAGCAGTGCCTCACAGTATTCATTACTATCTGCCATTGGCCGCTTAAACTATAATTATAAAGGTAAATACCTGTTGCAGGGGTCAGTTCGCCGCGATGGCTCTTCAAGGTTTGGTGAAAACCAAAAATATGGCTATTTCCCTGCGGTATCAGCCGGCTGGATTATAAGCGATGAAAGTTTTATGGCTAAATTTAAGAAGATAGACTTTTTAAAGATCCGTGCCAGCTACGGCATAACAGGTAATAACGATTTTGGTAATTATACCGCCATCACACAACTTGGTAAAGCTAATTATTACTTAAATGGTGCAGTAGTACCTGGTGAAGCCATAAACGTTTTGGGGAACTCTGATCTTCAATGGGAGCGCAATAAGCAATTCGACCTTGGTTTTGAATTAGGACTGTTCAATAACCGCGTGTCATTTAATTATGATTATTATCACAAACTGTCAGATAACCTGATATTAGGCCGCCCTTTACCAAGGTCATCGGGCTTTACCACTATTCAGTATAATGTGGGCCAGCTTGAGTTTTGGGGACATGAATTTACCGTTAATACTATAAATACAAAAGGGGTATTGAAATGGAATACTAACCTGAATATTGCTATTCAACGCAACCTGGTAAAAAGCTTAATATCTCCGGGTTACTTACGCAGAAACAATACGGTAACATCCGATTATTACCGTAACCAGGAAGGTCACCATTTAGGCGAGTTTTACGGCTTTGTTTTCCTTGGGCTATATAAAGATGCTGCCGATCTGGCCAACTCAGCTAAATACCAGGTTACAGCAGCGGCACCAAACGGGAGTTCTGATATAGGCACCATTAAAATGAAAGATTTGAATGGTGACGGTGTTATTGATGATGTAAACGACCGTACTTTTATAGGCGATCCTACACCAAGTTTTACTTTTGGTTTAACCAACACATTTGCTTATAAAAACTGGGATATGAGCATTTCAATGTCCGGACAGGTGGGCGGTAAAATATTAGCAGCATCGAAATGGGCATATTTAACTAACATGGATGGTTCAAGGGTGCCACTTGCTGCTGCCTTAGATCATTGGAGATCTGAAGCCGACCCGGGCTCAGGTATATACCCACGTACTAAAACCGGGACCACTGCTATAGGCCGGTCTGTCAATTCGCAATGGATAGAAGATGGTTCATATCTTACGGCTAAAAACATTTCGGTAGGTTACAATTTTAAGCTGAAAAATAATTGGGCGTTAAAAAATCTAAGGGTTTATGCATCAGTACAGCAAGCATTTATTATAACAGGGTATTCGGGGTCTAATCCCGAGATCGGCTTATCAGGGCTTGATGCAACTGCGGGTATTGGTATAGATGAAAATGCTTATCCCGTGCCACGTACATTTTCTGTAGGCCTTACAACAACCTTTAAATAAATTAAAAAAAGTATATCATGAAAAAGACATATATATTACTTAGCATGTTATTGCTGACAACATCGGCATGTAAAAAAAGCTTTATAGATTTAAATCCTTTAGATACGCCGTCGCCCGATACCTACTATCAAACAGACGCGCAGTTGAAACTAGCGATGGCTGGTGCTTATGTACCTATGCGCGACCTGCTGGTTAACGATTATTTTACCTCTGAAATGCGGTCGGATAATTCGCATTATCAACCCATCCCTAATAACCGCGGAACCGCCAATGTATATCGTGAAAACGTATCAGACTGGAATAACGATGCCAATAACGATTATGTTAACGCCGTTTATTACCACTGCTATAATACCATTGCCAGGTGTAACACTATAATCGACCGTATACCTTTGGCAAACGCTGCAAGCACAGCCGTTAAAGCCAGTGTAGACGGGCAAGCAAAATTTTTACGTGCCTGGAACTATTTTAAACTGGTGCGTTTATTTGGTGGTGTGCCATTATCATTACATGAAGTAAAAAAAGCGGAAGACGCTTATTTGCCCCGTGCTACTGTTGATCAGGTTTACACTCAAATAGTTAAGGATGCCAATGATGCTATAAGTGAATTATTGCCCCCGGCAAAGTTTCCGCAAACAGGAGAAGCTACTAAAGGTTCGGCAACTATGCTACTGGCCGATATAGATGTTACGTTAAAAAAATATGCAGAAGCGGAGACATTGCTAAACACGTTGCCAGCAATGGGCTATGGCTTGAATACTAATTATACTGATGCATTTTTAACTACCAACAAAAACAGTAAAGAATCATTATTCGAAATTCAATACCTGGAGGGTACTGCTGTGGGCACACAGCCAAGCAACTTTTTTTACCAGTTTTTTCCGCGTACAACCACTACCACAGTTGTTACCGGCGCACCGGCTACAAACACTACAAGTACCGGCGGGTGGAACTCCCCTTCGTTTGATTTGATTAGTACCTATGAAACAGGTGATAAGCGTCTTGATGCAACAATTGGTATTGCTGAAGGTGCATATGATGCCAGTTATTATCTGGTCATATCGGCCAATAAAAGTGTAGTTGGTTATACCCCCGCTGCAGGTAAGGTTGGTGTGCCGTATGTTAAAAAGTACCTTCACCCACCATTCACAACCACTAATAATACAAATGATAACTGGCCAATATATCGTTATTCTGAAGCACTTTTATTGCTGGCCGAAGCACAAAACGAGCAAGGAAAATCTCCGTTGACTGCTTTAAACGCGGTGCGTGCGCGTGCCTTTGGTGATGCCCTGCACAACATTACGGCAACAGACCAGGCAACATTACGTGATATTATTTTGCATGAAAGACGGGTTGAACTTGCTTTCGAGAATAAGCGTTTTCATGATCTGCAGCGCAGCAGTAAAGGTTTAGCTATTATGCAGGCTTATGCGGCAAAAGCTAAAACAACTTATACTTTCCTGCCAGCATCAGCTTTCGATATTCAGCCGTATAAATTTTTGTTCCCGATACCAAAACCCGAAATTGATTTAAACCCAAGCCAATTGGTGCAAAACCCGGGTTATGCTTTTTAAGCCGGGTAAATTAACAAGCTATAAGTTATTGTAGCTTATTAATGCATTAAAAACATACAGATCGTCGGGTGCTTATCCATATTCAGGAGGAGAGGCGCTTGATGATCTGTTTTTTTATGGGTATAGGTGACGCCAATTTGGTTCGGGGAGAGACATTAAATTAGTGAACAACAGTGCAATAATTGATTTCTCAGCGCACGCTATTTAGTAAGATTTGAAAAGTAATGTTAACTTGCAATTGCCAAAATAAACCCTCAATATCAACCATGAAGAAAAATTACTATGCCCTGTTTTCCGCTGCCGGAAATATATTTAAATGTGCCCTGCTACTTGCAGCGTTGTTTCTTTTTGAAATAAATAGCTCACAAGCACAAACAAAAAACTTCTTTAATAAAAGCGACCTGATGCCCATCGGGTCATATTACTATCCCGAGCAATG
Source organism: Mucilaginibacter boryungensis (assembly GCF_015221995.1). NCBI lineage: Bacteria > Pseudomonadati > Bacteroidota > Sphingobacteriia > Sphingobacteriales > Sphingobacteriaceae > Mucilaginibacter > Mucilaginibacter boryungensis. The sequence goes on along the minus strand of NZ_JADFFM010000001.1, from coordinate 2,971,631 downwards.
GCCACATGAGTATTGGGCGCGCGACCTGAAAAAAATGGCCGAAGTTGGATTCGATTTTACCCATTTTGGCGAGTTTGCCTGGGCGTTTATTGAGCCCGAAGAAGGTAAGTTTGATTTTAAATGGATTGATGAAGCGGTAGATTTGGCAAGGGCTAATGGTATTAAAGTCATTATGTGCACATCAAGCCCTACACCACCGGCCTGGCTTGCCGAGAAGCACCCGGAAATATTAATGGTGAACGATATGGGTATCACTATGCAGCATGGATCACGGCAGCAAATATCATGGTCAAGTCCGGTTTATCGTCAATATGTGAGCAAAATGGTTGAAGCTGTAGCTAAACATTTTGCTAATGATAAACGCATATGGGGCTGGCAATTGGATAACGAACCATCGCATTATGGCCAATATGACTATAGCCCGGCAGCACAAATAAGTTTCCGCAAGTGGCTAAAAGCAAAATATGGCACTATAGCCAACCTAAATAAAACATGGGGGACCGCTTTTTGGAGCCTTGTCTATAGTGACTTTGATCAGGTGCGCATCCCGAACGGTAAGGAATTAATAGCGCAGCCTAACCCGAGTGCGGTGTTAGATTTTAAACGTTTCAGCAACGACGAAGTGAACGATTTTTTGGCTATGCAGTACAAAATACTGCGCAAGTACATTGCACCCGAGCAATGGATAACCACCAACCTTATGCCGGGCGAACCACCTGTCGACCCCACAAAAATTACCAGTCTGGATTTTAACACTTATACAAAATACCTGGTTGCCGGATATGACAAAGGCATTGGCCCGCAAGGCTTTCGTATGGGGTCATCAACCAGCATTGCTTTTTCAAACGATCTGTTCCGGTCTATTAACGGAACAACGGGCGTAATGGAATTGCAGCCAGGCCAGGTTAATTGGGGCAAGTTTAACCCACAGCCTATGCCCGGTGTGGTGCGCATGTGGATATGGCATGCCTTTGCCGGCGGCAATAAATTTGTGTGTAACTATCGCTTTAAACAACCTTTAATTGGCGGCGAACAATATCACTACGGTATTATTGGCCCTGATGGTGTTACTCCAAGTACCAGCGGATTAGAATATATTAAAGTGATCAATGAACTAAAAAGCCTTAAAAAATCATATAATCCCAATGCGCAGATGCCCAAAGAGCATGCGGCGCGTTTAACAGCCGTGCTTTATAACCCCGATAACCGTTGGGAAGAAGATAACCAGCCCCAAAGTAACCAGTGGAGCTTTGAAAAGCATATGCTGCATTATTACAATGCCCTTAAACAGTTGGGCGTGCCTGTAGATGTGATTACCGAGGATAAAGATTTCTCTAAGTATCCGGTAATGATAGCGCCATCGTACCAGTTACTGGATGCCAATTTAGTAGCCCGCTGGACTACCTACGTAGAAAATGGGGGCCACCTGATATTGACGACCCGTACAGGGCAAAAAGACCGTAATGCTAAACTATGGGAAATGAAGTTTGCCGAACCCATTTACAAGCTGATAGGCGGCAAGATATCTTTTTATGACCTGTTGCCTGATACTGTAATTGGTACCATAAAAATGAATAATCAAAACTTTAAATGGAACAACTGGGCCGATATTATAACCCCTGACGCGGGAACCGAAGTTTGGGCAAACTATACAAACCAATACTATGCAGGCAGGGCAGCAGTAATGTCGCGCAAACTGGGTAAGGGCACAATAACCTATGTAGGGCCCGATACAGATGATGGCAGTTTGGAAAAAGCCGTGTTGCAAAAAGTTTATCAGCGTGCGGGCATTCCGGTACGCAATTTACCCGATGGTGTAATACTGGAATGGCGTGATGGCTTTTGGGTAGGGGTAAACTATTCGCCAAAACCCTATGCAGTGCCGTTATCAGCTAAAGCTAAAATTTTAATAGGGACACCATTGCTAAAACCAGCCGATGTAATAGTTTGGCAGGAATAACAGATACGTTCCAACATATTATCTGCGTGCTTGTTAAAAGTTATCTGTATACGGTAATGTGAGCCGGTAGTGACTGCTTATCAGCTCAAAAAAAATGAAGCTAAATGACTGTTATTAAGCCCTTTCGCGCTATTCGCCCAAACCCCAAATATGCAGATCGGTTGGTTTTTACAAGCCCGCAAGCTGAATCTGTAGCTTTGCATGGTACGGAAGGTCCGATTGTTCTTCCCCTGAAGAACTTATTGGAAACCGCAGCCCGGCAAAGACCCGAGACTGCGGCGGGGCAAATGGAAGCTTATCACGGTATCAGGACGGCGATAAACAGCTTGTTAAATGCCGGACAACTAAAGCAAGATGATAGCGAAGGGATATATATTTATGAAACAACCAGCCTGGGTATTTCCCAAACAGGTATCTGGGCGCTGTATGTGCTGAGTGAGCATGAAAAGATTAAGGTCCACGAACTTACTTTTGATGATAGCGTACGCCGGATAAAAAATTATCGCGACAACACAGGCATAGAGGGTAGCCCGGTCTTACTAACCTATGCGCCAAATCTGCAGATAGATCAGGTTATCAAACATGCAAAAAACCTGGAACCCGATTTCACGCTGGGAAACGATCATGTACTTCATCGGATATGGAGGATAACTGATGCCGCTTTAGTCAGCACCGTGATAAATGCTTTTAACGCTATTCAACATGTTTATATGGCCGATGGCCATCATAGGCTAAGTGCTGCTACCATGCTGGCTACAGAGCAAAGAGCTAAAAATGTACCGGTGTTTAATGAGCTTTCCGCCTTGTTTCTGTCTTTTAACCAGTTACAAATACTGGAATTTCACCGGGTAATTGTGCCCGACAAAGCGATAGATATCCCAACCTTTTTTAGTTTGCTTGGGAAATGTTTTTATGTACAGGAGGCGTGGAACCACCCGGTAAAACCAAACGAGCAACGCCAGATAGGCATGTGTATCGCTGATCAATGGTTTCGATTAACAGTTAAACCCGAGTACTATGCGGACAAGGCAGTAGCGGCCAGTCTTGACGCTTCACTTTTGCAGGAGCTGGTTTTTGGGCCAGTGTTTGGGATTTTTGATCCAAAGTCAGACCCACGACTTAAATGTGCAGGTGGGCCGCGTGCATTTGAACAGATCGGGCTTATTTGCAAGGAACACCCGGATGCAATTGTATTTACATTAAGCCCAATAACACCCGAAGACCTGATACGGGTAGCTAACGCGGGCGAAATACTGCCGCCAAAGTCTACATGGATAAATCCGAAAATCCCTTTCGGTTTATTAATACACCGCCATGGCCGGAATGATCAGGAAGGAAATAGTAATATGGCCTAAGGATTCGATTTCGTACCTATTTAGTACACAGCACTCTTAGAGAAATCTTTATATTTATTCTGCGATAACTTATGAACAGGCTGAACATAAACCACATTATTTTTGTTATGCTTCCATAAGTTAAATGCGAATTAACAGTTATTAAAGGCATGAGCAAAGTATTTACAATAACAGAAGGCCTGGAAAATATGGGTGCATTGCGCACCGGCGGCCAGGGTTCTGTATACAAAGGGCGGCGTATAGGGCCTATCATTACCGCCGTAAAAATTTTGCCCACACCTATATATAGCGAAAGTACCGATGATAAGAATTACCGTAACTTTTTGAATGAAGTTGAGAAGTTAAAAAAGGTAAACGAGGTACCCAACCCCAATGTAGTTAAAATACTTAACTCGGGTATTACCGAAAGCGGTTCGTTCCCGTTTATAGAAATGGAATTTATTGAAGGGCCTGACCTGGGTGAACTACTGGCAGAGCCGCATGATAAGATCTTCGCCCTAAAAGATGTGGTTAAACTGGCCGATCAGTTAGCCTGCGCGCTGGCCCATTGCCATGGGGTTGGCGTTAAGCATGGGGATATTAAAAGCAATAACGTAAAGTTCAACATTCATTCAGGCAATTACGTGCTGTTAGATTTTGGCCTGTCTATCATGTCCGACGAGGAACGCCGCAGCAGCATGCGCCATGCCGGCGCTATTGAATTTATGGCCCCCGAGCAGAATGAAGGAAAAATGCTGTTTCAAACAGATGTATACAGTTACGGCGTTATTTTATATGAACTATTGGCCGGCACGGTACCCTTTCCTTTAAAAGATAATGGAGAAACTGCACGCAACACCGTAATGGTAGCCCATATGGAATCGCCGGTGCCCGATTTAATGAAACTGCGCAAACAAAACCTCCCCGCCAGTTGGTCCAAAAAACAACGCGACCATGAAATGAAGGTACCCGGATGGCTGCTGAAATTAGTTTATAAATGCCTGGAAAAATCTCCCGATAACCGTTACGCTAATGGTATGGAATTGCATGATGCCATTATAGAAAACAGCATTGCTGATATCCGTTGGGAAGAACCAGAAGAAACTACCGAAGCTGTAACGAACCAGGAAGCAGAGGTGGTTGTTGATACCGGCTATGTTGATAACGAGATTGACAGCAACATGATGCTGATATCTAAACCTGTTTTTTGGGGATTGATGATCTTATTGATTGGTTTTATGGCGTTTACAGGTTATGCGTTGTTTAATAATAAGAAGGCGCCAAAACAAAACGAAATATTGACCACACAACAGCAAGCCGACTCAACCCGGGTTGCCGATAGTATAGCCACACAAAATAATAATGCTGTTGCCCAACGCGAAAAAAAACGGCTTCAGGATTCGGTTGTAAAGGCGGGGATTCAGGCTGATATTGAAAAAAACAGGCGTAAAAATTCAACTGAGCCGGATAGCACGGAGGTTGATAGTACAGAAGTACAGCCTGATAATAATTGAATGATTTAACGGTATCCACTAATTAATAAAAATGAATAGTTCAAACATCTGTCCAGGGAACCTGTTAATTACAATGTTTAAACACTATTAACCCGAGATTAAATATACATGGAACCTAAAACTTCTATCTGGCAACGTATGGGGATACAGGACTGGTTTTTAACCAGTGAAAATACCTCAAAGTCAAAAAAGCAGCAAACACTTACGCCGGATGATGTTTACAACTATGTAATTGATAAATTTAACGATTCCATCCGTCAGCTTTCTTTCGCCGAACGTATCGTTTTTTATCACGAATACATTATTAGCTTTAACCCCGATGATTACCAGGAGTTTATGAATAATAAGCAGGGTATTTTCGGGCTGATTGTAAATGAAACGGTTAAGAAATTTTATGAACAGCTAAAGCAGTACCGTGCGGCGGGTAAAACTGTAGTGCCATCAAGCTCTAAATGGGTTTTCCGTATAGTTTCTCATCCCGATTATCAGCGGGGCGATATTGGCTTTATAGGTAAATTGTTACCTGGCAGTACCAAAAAGGAGGAAAATTTAAGGGTTACGTTTATTCCGCGGCAAACAGGCATAGCCCAAACGTTTGATGTAAGTCAGGACGTATTGAAGGGGTTTAATTATTATAGCGAAGGCTATTACGAGCTGCCTTATATTGATGACCTGGATTATGATGAGGACGCCCCGGCAGATAACAGGAAGAAGAGTTTTGCACGGTTTGAAACCATACTGCCCGAAAAACAATTTGCGGGTAAAAAGGTGGAATATTTAATGCAGGATGACGAGATCATTGTATCAGGGGATGAAGAGGAACGTGAAGATAGTAATATCTTTAAAATCCCGACTGAATGGGTAAACACCCCGCATTTGCATATCAGGTATAATAAATCTGACGGGAAATTTTATCTGGCATCATTTGGTGAACGTACCATACTAAACGAAAATGAGGTACAAAGAAGCGATGTTAACTCACCATCGTGGGTCGAATTGCCTGTAAATTCAAAAATATTACTAAACGGGATTATAGGGGTCAATATTTTTAAATCATAAGCCTATGTCGCAAGTATTGTCCGCCGGGTTACTGGTTATAGTTGTATTGTTATTAATAACTCATTTTTACGATATTAAAAACTCGCGCAAAACCAATGACTGATCAGTTTTATGGCTTAACCGATATCGGTAACGAGCGAAAAAATAACGAGGATACCTTTATCGCGCAGCAAAGTGCTAACGGCAAATTTATTATTGCCTGCGTTATTGATGGTGTGGGTGGCTATTCAGGCGGAGAAATTGCGGCCGCTTTGGCCCGCGAATCTATATTGCAAAGGCTTGGCAAACCATCGGGCGAGGTGATCCCGATGATGATAGACTGTTTTAACCTGGCCAACCAAAAAATATTAGACGAAAAAAAGCAGGTAAAAGAACACGAAAGTATGGCCTGTGTAGCCACCCTGGCGCTGGTAGATGTTGAACAAAATCAATTTTATTACGTGCATGTGGGCGACACCCGTCTATATCTGTTGCGCGATCAGTCACTGGTAAAAATCTCCCGCGATCAATCGTTTGTTGGTTTTTTAGAAGATTCTGGCCGCTTGGATGAAAAAGCTGCTATGACACATCCAAAGCGCAATGAAATTAATAAGGCGCTTGGTTTTGAAGCTAATTTAGGCCGCGACACGGAATATATCGAAACAGGACAGTCACCTTTTTTACCCGGCGACATGCTTTTGCTTTGTAGCGATGGATTAACCGATATGGTTAGTAAATCCGAGATGAGTAATATACTTAACAATAGCAACGGCTTAAAAGATAAATGCCGTGAATTGATAGCAGCAGCAAATAATAACGGCGGAAAAGATAATATAACTGTTGTCCTTGTAAAGAACAGCAAGCAAACAACAACACATAACGCGACTATGCCGACAGGTAATCAAAAAAAAAATGAACGGCCCGATATAGCTGAGCCAATGATTATTAAAACACCTGTTTCAACAACCGGGCAGCAACATGTGGTTCCTGCTAAACGAAGTAATTGGGTTGCAGTGATATTCGCTCTCCTTGCTTTAGTGTTTTTGTCAACAACTATTTGGCAATTCAGCCAGCGTAAAGCCGATTCAGAACCAGCGACGAAACCCGCCCCACAGCCAATCAGGAGGCCTTTAAGTAAATTAGAAGTTAAGCTGCAAAATGCTATCGATGGCTTGAAAGGCAACTTATTACTCCTTTCCGATACTGCTTTTACTGCGCCTATCATTATTAGTCAGCCCATTAAGATAAATAAAGACACTTTGTTTATTAAAACCAAAGGCGATATCCGGCTACAAAGTGATAGTGGCTATAAAGGTGCGGCATTTACCCTTTCGCCTAAATGTAAATTGGTTATGCTGGATAGCCTTGCTGTCAGTAATTTTCAAACAGGTGTTACGGCCTACAACAATGCGCTGCTATTAAAAAATATAAGGTTCATCAACTGTACCAACGCCATTAAAAATTTATTTACTATTAAAGGTAAATACACCAGTGGAAGTATCCCGGCGCAAATATTTAAAGTTGATTCCATACCGGTAACCCACAAACAAAAATAATGGAACAAGAAATACCAGCGTCTGTTAGCAGGAAAAAAGAACGCGTGTTCCTGTTGGTAATTGCAGCAGTATTAGGGCTGTTGTTTGTCCGGCTATTTTATATCGAACAAAAAAACTTTACCGATGTGGATAGGCGCATGCAGGATGGCTCGATGGTGAACCTGAATGCGAAAAACCCGGCAAGAAACATCCGCACGCTGCTTGAAAAAGGATATTATTTTGAAGATAAACGCGATATCGACCTGATAGAAAAAGTGATCGGAGATCGTGTAAAGGCGGGGGACAGGTTTGAAAACATTGGTGATATCAATAAAAAGAAATTTTATGTTGATGCTGATGAAGCAATGGCCAAAGGGGGTAAGTCGTTTCAGCAGCGTGTGCTGGTTTCGCGGTCGTTACTTGGTTATACAGGTGACGATTCCTTACGTTTCGTCCAGGAAAAAGCTAAACCACCCGTTTTGCCGGCTGTTACCGATGTGGGCATGGATGGTAAGGCCATAAGCGGGACGGTGCTTGAAAAGAAACTGCCTGTTGCCGGTGTGCTGGTCCGGCTGCAAATGATATTGCCCCAGGACAGTACTTATAATGACGAGGAAGCCGACCAGTTAAATAAAAAGATTGAGCAGGGGCCGGGTTTTAAAAAGGAGTATATATTAGATGAGCAAAAAAAAACTCATCTGCAAACCTTAACTGCCTTTGCGCGCACCGACGATAGGGGAAATTATATGTTTAAAAATCTCCCTGCCGGTAAGGCATTCGAAGTTTTACCGTTACAGCCCGGGTATCAATTCGGGCGATCTTCAGGTACCGAAAACCTGGATAATGATGAGATATTCAACTTCTCACGTTCGCCCCATACCATCAGGTTATTATCAACCCGTGATTTCAGTATCCTGAAAAAAGAAAAAGCCTTTATGATCCGTACACCAGCCGAATTTAACTTTTGGTTCATGGTGGTTGCAGGCTGCTTTTTTGGATGCTTTGCACTCGCCCATTTATTGCTCAGCTGGAAATTTAGTACGGCCGATCAGTTGATACTACCGTTTATCATGGTGCTTACAGGTTTGTCCTTTCTAACCTTATTAAGCCTGCAGGATCCATTACGCGACAGGTTCCTCGTTAAGGATTCGTTAATGTACCTGGGTATGGGCTTTTTTGCGATGATGTTAATGCTGCTATTTAATTTACGCAGGTTTACGGTCGATTCCAATCTGTACAGGTTATTGGTATTTAAAAATAATCGCAAAGCGGCCAATGGCTGGCCATGGATCATTATAGCTATCGGATTGCTGGCCTTAACTATTCGTTTTGGATCAGGGCCGGAAGGTAGTGGCGTTAAAGTAAACCTGTTTGGTTTTCAGCCCAGCGAAATTGTAAAATATTTAGTGATCGTTTTCCTGGCGGGCTTTTTTGCTACCAACGAAAAATTTATTAGCGAATATGCCAGTTGGAAAAAACGTTTCTCGTTTTTTTCATTTGCAGTAATAGCCATAGGCATTGCCCTTTTTCTGTTCCTGATGCTGGGCGACTTAGGGCCGGCTATCGTTATCTGCTTTACATTTATTATCCTGTTCTCCTTCGCGCGTGGTGATTTTATGTTTATGGCCGCATCGGTAATTTTTTATGTACTGGTTACCTGGATATTTAAAAACGTATGGCTTTCGGCCTTGCTAACTGTAGCCATGTTGGTTGCAGTAACGTTGCTGAAACGTAAGCAGCTTAGCGAATCGGCTATTATGGCTTTGATCATTATCGCAGGGTTTTTAACCATTGATAAAATCCCGCATCTGGATAAACTAATACCCGGCCCTGTACAACGTTTAGTTGATAGGAAAGCCATTTGGCAAAACGCCTGGGATAATGAAGTTTACGGTGGTGATCAGGTAGCTAATGGCCTTTGGGCAATGGCAAGTGGCGGCATTACCGGCCAGGGTATTGGCGAAGGCTTTGCCAAAACCATCCCAGAGGCACATACCGATATGATACTGCCATCAATTGGCGAGGAATTTGGTTGGACGGGTATTATATGCATCTTTCTGATATTCCTGCTGTACCTTCACCGGGCTATTATTATAGGCCGGCAAACGGGTACGCCGTTTTTATTCTACTTGTGCGCCGGTATTGGCATATGTACGTTTGTGCAGTTTTTGCTAATAGCAGGCGGTTCAACGGGTGCTTTACCATTATCGGGCGTATCGCTGCCATTTCAAAGTTATGGCGGTTCATCGTTGGTTGTCAATTTTTTAGCCGCTGGTTTCCTATTGTCAGCATCGAAAGTAAAAGGCACACCTGTGCAAATGAGTTTTATTACTAAACAGCAGGACAGAAACCTGGTGCCAGCGTTAATAATGGCTTGTATTGGTATACTGCTGCTTACGGTTAATGTATCGCGCTATTTGTTTAATAATGCCAAATGGATAGTAAAACCATCGCTGGTGGCCGACCGTAGCGGGGGCAGGATGTTTAGCTACAATCCGCGCATTGCTATTTTAATGAATAAACTTCAGGCGGGCACTTTATATGATAGGGAAGGACGAGTTTTGGCTACCAGCAATCCGCAGTTGATACAGCAACAGCGGAAGCTGTTGGATACATCGGGTATTAGTAATTATAACCTTGATTCGGCCATGCACAAGCGTGTAACGCGTTACTATCCGTTTGAGGAGCAGATGTTCTTTTGGGTAGGCGACGTTAACACCGGGGTATTTAATGGCAGCACCAATGGTTACTTTGCCGAATATGAGCACGCGGCCGAGTTACGCGGGTTTAAAATGCCTATAGCCAATTATAACACCCACGCCAGCCGCTACCAGGAAGACCGTTTTTTGCCGCGCGGGGTGAAAGAAATGTCGGTAAGCAAAAAGGATTACAGCGCGCTGGCGCCGCTATTGATAGCCGGGATTAACAGCAGCGAGGTTGAAGCCTTTAAAAAGCGTAACCGCGATGTGCAGTTAACCGTAGATGCCAATTTGCAAACCAGTATCCAAAAGTCTATAGCTACCGATACTTCATTATATGATAACCGGGTATCGGTAGTAATTATGATGCCCAACACCGGCGATGTGCTGGCATCAGCGGTTTATCCGCTGCCGCCGGTGCATAACTGGGACCAACTGACCATGCCGGTGAACGAACAGAATAAGCTTTCGCAATGGATGACTACCAGCGACCTGGGCTTCACATACGCCACCCAGCCCGGCTCGACCGCTAAAGTATTAACTGCCATGGCCGCGTTTAATAAACTTGGTTTGGAAGCGGCAAATAAAAAATTCAATGTAGCGATGTGGGAACGTATCCGCACTAAAGGGATAGAGCCGGATGAGACTGGCGTGATCACATTAGAGAGGGCTATAGCCAAATCAAACAATGTGTACTTTATTAAGTTAGCTAATCAGGAGCATTTGCAGGAAGATATGGCTGCCCTTTATTTAAAAACCGGGATGTTTCTACATGGCGTTGGCGGCTATTTTTATGGGAAACAACCAGACAATGCCGGACAGGAAGAGAAATGGCTGGAACTTTGGCGAAAAACAGAGTTTAATACCAAACCGCGGTACGATCCTAACAACATCCGGCGTACTCGTGCCAAAGGGATCTCAGGTATGGCCTGGGGCCAGGGTGAGTTAATAGCTACACCGGCTGCTGTGGCCAGGCTGGTATCGGGCGTGGCTAATAATGGCGAATTAGTTGCTAACCGTTTTGTATTGAAGGTTAGTGATACTGTACAGCCCGTTAAAGGCAGTATAAAGCTGGCTAATGACCCGCAGTATACTTCATTGCTGACGCAGTATATGATAGAGCAGAGCGCGCCAAAGGTACCCATATTAGGACTGAGCGTTGCGGGTAAAACCGGTACTCCCGAGCGGATCTGGAAAAAAGAAAGTATTAACGATGGTTGGTACGTGTTTTTTGCGCCAATGGTTAAAAGCCCCGGCAACATCGTGGTGTGTATCCGTATCGAATCAACAAAGGGGTCGGCCGATGCTGTGCATTTGGCAGGTAAACATGTTATTCCGTTCCTGATTAAAAAAGGGTATATCAAAAGTATTGTTCCTGAAAAAGAACAAGCGGACCCCAATTCCAAATCAAAAATGTCAACCGAACCCGAACAAATGACAGCACCAGACACTACAACCGAAAACTAATTAACATAAAAAGTGATGTTCAATATATTTGGTCAAAGCAATAATAATCCAACAGATGTAAAGGGCGTGAGGGATTCTTTGCTGCGCGCTGTAAAAGAAGAGCTGCAAAAAGCCGAAGGCGGCGAGGGCCGCAATATTAAGGGGATCAATTTGTTTATTGCGCCACCCGCTACAGATAAGCACATGTACGAATCTGCAGTCTATCAGGATGAACCAGACAAGTTTAAGGAAGAAATACAACGTATTGCGGACGACTTTGACTTAGGCCTTCCGGATAATTGGGCATTGGAGATCAATTTCAACGATGAGTTCCCGCCTGAAGCAGTCAAATTTAATGAAATAAACGCTGCTATATTTATCCGTACAAAGGATCATACCATTCAAAAAACAGGCGATGCATATATACGCGTATTAAACGGCGTAGCAGAAAAGCCCCAATACCATATTACATCCCAGGATGGCAAACTAAACATAGGCCGCGAAAAAAAGGCCCAGGTTGAGGGTGGCTTTTTCAGGACTAACCATATCTCTTTTCCCGGTGATGTTGATAATGAAGCCAACAAATATATCAGCAGGCAGCATGCCCACCTGGAATGGAATAATGAGAAGGGCTGTTTTATGCTTTTTGCGGATGAAGGCGGCATTCCTCCGGGCAATAAGATTAAAGTACGTTCGTCCGCTACAGGTACGCTGATTAAGCTGCATTCAAGCCAAATTGGGCATCAGCTTGAAGAGGGGGACCAGGTGATCCTTGGCGAGACAGCAGTGATAGAATTTAGCTATAAAAAGGTAAAATAACCCTGATGAGCAAAGTATTTACCATAATGGAGGGGCTTGAAAACATGGGGGCGCTACGCACCGGTGGTCAGGGCTCTGTATATAAAGGCCGCAGGATGGGCCCCATATTAAGCGCGGTAAAGCTTTTGCCAACACCAATTTTTACAGAAGATACCGATGATAAGAACTATCGAAACTTTTTAAACGAGGTTGAAAAGTTAAAAAAAGTAAATGAGGTGCCCAATCCCAATGTGGTGAAGATACTAAGTTCGGGCATCACCGAAAGCGGATCGCTGCCATTTATTGAAATGGAGTATATTGAGGGGCCCGATCTTGCCGAACTGCTTGCCGAGCCGCACGATAGGGTATTTACGATAAAGGAGGTGATTAAGTTAGCCGATCAGTTAGCCAGCGCTTTAGCACATTGCCATAAAGTAGGGATTAAGCATGGCGATATTAAAAGCAACAATGTAAAGTTCAATATCCATACGGGTAATTACGTGTTATTGGATTTTGGGTTATCCGTTATGTCGGATGAAGAGCGGCGCAGCAGCATGCGCCATGCCGGGGCCATCGAGTTTATGGCACCCGAACAAAACGAGGGCCAAATGCTGTTTCAAACAGATATTTACAGCTACGGTGTTGTACTTTATGAATTGCTTACAGGGCGCGTACCATTTCCGTTGCATGATAACGGAGAAACAGCACGCAATACCGTAATGATTGCCCATATGGAGGCACCCGTACCGGACCTGCTGGAACTTAGAAGGCAAAATCTGCCGGAAAGCTGGACAGATGAACAGCGCCAGCATGAAATGCAGGTACCCGGCTGGCTGTTGAATATTGTTTATAAATGCCTGGAAAAATTACCCGCCAACCGGTTTAACAATGGCATGGAACTGCAAAATACAATAATTCAAAACAGTACTTCTGCAGGCAATACCGATAACAATATAGTAGTATTAAAAACCGAAAATGAAATGCTGCAAACGCAATTGTTGCAGCAGCAGGAGGCTGCCGCTATTTTGCATAAAACCACCATAAACGTTTCAAAAAATGTAATTATTGGCGCGATAGTATTAATTATTATCCTTATTGGTACAACCCTTTACGGGTTGCTTTCTCAAAAAACAGTTTACGTTTCGGCCCGCACTACCGCAGCCGCTTATAAGCCATATATGTTGCGTCCATATTTGCCGCCATCCAGGCACACCGCTGAAATTGAGGCCCGTATTATTGATAGTATAAAAAAAGCAAATAGAATAAAAGCCAAACCAGTGGCAGAAACTAAGAAGAAACACCGGCGGAAAAAGTTCCTTGGAATTTTTTAAGTATCGCACGCATTGTATGCTAAAAATATTGTATTAAAAAAGAGGTCCTATAGTTTCAACTATAGGACCTCTTTTCTATACCTGTTATCCAGATGTTACTCGTAAGGCAAAAAAATTAATTACCATCTGGAGCCGGAGTTTTTTTAATGGTAGTAGTTGTAGTGGTTTTTATGGTAGGTGCAGTAGCCGGTTTTTTGTAGACGGTTGTACGCCTAACTGGTGTGGTCCTATGCACTGTCCGGGCTGCTGTTGTCCTGTGAGTAGTTGTTGTACTCTTAGCAGCAACTACAGCTGGCTTTGATTCAGTTGTGGTAGTTACAGTGGTTGTAGTTTCAGCAGGTTTTTCCGGTTTTGGTGGGGTAACTACAATTACTTTAGGGTCAGCAGGCGGCGTGGCTACCGGTTCTGGTGCTGGTGTAGGTGCTGGTGGCGGCGGTGGTGTTACGGTTACATGCGTAACCGGTTTGCCCGATACTGCGCTTGAAGTCGCATCGCTTATGCTGCCTGGCGTGCCTTTGCCTTCCATTTTAATTTTAGTAACCTGGCGGCCATGAACCCCTGTTTTAATTTTCTTTTTAAGTTCGATTTTGTTTTTGGTTGTGTCGTTGCTTTGAGCACGAGCCGGCTGAACTATCCAAATAATTCCAGCCATGGCTAATATTAAACTGATCTTTTTCATAATAAAATTAACTTATAGTTTATTATGCAACATACTTATTACAATAATGTTCACTATAGTTATAAATATTACCCTCTTTAACCCTTTAAAAACAGTTTTACTGTTACTTAGCTTGATATATAAAGGTCAAGAATTTATCAACGTAGATCGGATCAATGAAGCTCATAAAACAATGTGTTTTATGAGAGTTGCTATATTGGAGTATATCATATTAAGATGTAACTATAAAGGGCCTGCAAAATTACAGGCCCTAACCAATATAAATATGAAACTAATACGGGCGATAAAGCCCTGTATTAGTCGCATCGTTTTAAAGGCTGATCACATCGATCTTATAATTCTTAATAACCATTAGTACCAAACTCAGACGCGTTGTTGATCTGATTAAGGAATGTGAATGGAATAGGGCGGTTGTAATGCCTTGACGGAACAAAGTTTACAAACGCTGTATTGTTATAAGCTGCCAAACGTGTTTCAAAGGCTTTTTCACGTTTTAACAAGGCCCAGCGGTTAAACTCGCCGCAAAGCTCACGCGCGTATTCATCAAAAACGTCGTTCAGGGTAGCTGTAGTTAACTGCATGCCTGTACCTGGGTTAAAATCGGCAGGGTTGCGGCAGGCACGTTGACGTAACACGTTTAAATCCTGTACTGCGGTTGATCCGCCAGTCGCACCATGGAATGTGGCTTCAGCGGCAATAAGATAAACCTCGGCCATACGCATCACCATGATATTACCTAATTTTTGCTGGAAGTTACCGCCCAGCCATCCACCGTCGAAGTTGTGATTAAACTTCATCATGGCAGGGAAAAGATTTGCGAGGGCCGAGTTTGGCAGGCCGTTAGTTGAAACTACCGCTTTATAAGTACTGCCGGTAGCGTCCGATGGGTCGAACAGGTCATCAATGTTAACAGTTACATACCGGCGGAGTTTCTTATCTGCGGCGGTAAGCGGGTCTTTACTTAAATAAGCGAAGAACCTGTCTTCAGTCGGGCTCAGTGGGTACGGGTGTACGTTCGCATTAGCAACGGTAACCAAAGATGATGTATTACCCAAATTACCACTCGGCCACACTGAAGGTATATACTGCCAGGTAGCATTTTGTGAAGCGTTACGGGCGTTTACATCAATATAAGGATATATTTTTTCCCCAACATGCGAGGCATCAATACCATATTTGGTACACATAGCCGCGGTAAGCGTAACTGTTGCAGCTGCGTAGGTAACGTTGGCCGGAGCAGGGGCGCCTGTACCAAGACTGTTGATGGCCTGTACGCCCGAATAATTTGTGAACGCTGTTACAAAAGTATTCTCCCAGCGTTTATCGTAGGTGGCGTTGAAGCAGTTGATAAGATATTTGGTAGGGGCTACGAATTGCTGGTTCAATCTGCCGTAATATCCGTTAGAAGTATTGGAGTTAACACCTCTTTTAAAAATATCAGCGGTCCCGAACGCATCGTCAAATTTTGGATAATAGTGCAGGTAGAGGTTTGGTTTAGTATTACCGGTGAACACATCGTACGATGGATCGTAAGGGTTAAGGCCGTAAGCTGTGAATAAAGCCTCGGCATTGTTCCTGTTGTTAGCTGAAGCAAACACTTTAGCAAAATCATCATACATAGCCGCCCCATAAGCGCCTTTGTTAGTGATCAGGTCATCTGCAACCTCTTTAGCACGTTGCCAGTATGATTTTCCGTTTTCGGTTAATCCCTCACCACCGCCTTGTGCATAAGCGCGGGCCAGCAAGCCAAGCGCGGCCTTTTTAGTAACGCGACCGGCGTTGTTTTGGTACGGTGTTACCGGCAAATCTTGAGCGGCCGTGGTTAAATCAGAGATGATCTGCGCATAAATTTCTGCAATAGTATTACGTTTAGGGCTTAACGTTTTTACCGGATCGTTTGTAGTGATCAACGGAACGGCACCAAACTGAGCCACAATTACCGAATAGTAGTAAGCTCTTAGGCATTTAGCCTCAGCTACTAATATCTTGATGTCGTTTGCATTGGCAGCACCATCTTTTAATTGGGTTGACAGGCCAATAGTTTTATTGCAGTCCTCAATTGATCCCCATGCAAAATCCCACACATTCTTGATAATGCCCGAACTGGTAGTGAAAGCTTCATAAGCCATTATATCCTTATATTGGTTGTGGTTGGCAAAAGGGAATGTCCATAAGTCGGTACCCAATTCTGATGTTAAACCGTATTGAAGGCCTATCAGTGAGCCCCAAAGGCCGGTGTAGCAATTAGATTGGTAGGCTTTCCAGCCTGCAAAATCTTTCAATACGTTATCTTCCGATAGGGAAGTAGGGTTAAACTCGTCCAACTTCTTGCACGAAGGTGTGAACAGTGTAATAAGTAAGCATAAACCGCAACTAAACAGTGTCCGCTTTATATTTTGATTTTTCATGCTAATTTTTTTATGATTTATCATTGGTCTTTCCGTTATCAAATCTTATACTTAAAGTGTCACGTTTAAGCCAAATACAACCTGTTTGGTTAATGGATACGCCAGCGAGCCGTTCATTTCCGGGTCGTATTGTTTTAGCAAATGGCTTTTCGCAATAATTAATGGGTTGGTAACAGTGCTATAAATACGTAACCGCTGTATGAAGATCTTTTTTGCCCAGTTTGTAGGCAGTGTATAACCAAGCGTGATGTTTTTGATCTTGAAGAATGAACCATCTACATAGTTCAAGCCTGAAAAACCTACCATTGTTGTACTGGTCGCCAGGTAATTCATTACCGGGAAATCGTTAGATGGATTAGTCGGTGTCCAATAGTTGAAATAAACCGGGAACGTACGCGAAGGACTGGCATTGGTTGCGAAGCTATTAGGTTGATACCAGCCCATCATGTTGTAACTGATGGTTTGTCCCCAGCGCATATAAGCGTATACAGTCAAGTCAAAGTTTTTATACTTAAACTGGTTTTGAAAACCAAGCGACCAGTTAGGGCTGTTGTGACCCACCGTTTGGTAATCAACAGAACTGTAATTATAAACTGCTGATGCAGCCGTCAGAGCTGAATTAAATGGTTTAGCCAATGCAAGGTTAGCATAATAGTAAGTTGTTGTACCATCGGCGGCTTGTTTTGAATATACGCCTGGGGCGACGTGTGTCATACCGGGAACATTTACTTTCAAATCGCCGGGGCGTTTGCCAAATGCTGCAGCATCAACTTCTTCCCCTATTTGCCAAACCCCATCCAGTTTGTAGTTGAAGAAGGAATTTACCGGTTGGCCAATACTAAGCGTATAAGGCGTGTTGGTATTAGCAATGTTGTTAGATAACCCACCAACTATTTTAAGGATGCTCTCCCTGTTTATTGAATAAGTCAGGTTGGAACTCCATTCAAAATCTTTGGTGACGATGTTGCGGGTATTCAGGGCAACTTCAAAACCTTTATTATTGGTTTGCGCAATATTAAGGTAGGTTTGATATTGCACGCCGGGTTTATAAGTGCCATAAATGCTTGGTTCGGATACGCTGTAAATTACGCCATCGGTATTTGTGATGTAATAATCTACCGCCAGGTCAATACGGTTATTAAATAGGTTCGCATCTAAGCCTATATTGGTATTGTGCGATTTTTCCCAGTGCAGGTCGGGGTTGGTAAGGAATGGTGAACTGCGGTAAATAGGTACTGTAGTGCCACCTAATGATGCATTGTTGCTTTCCACATTTGAAACCGAACTATACGGATCAATTTTAGCTGTACCGGCAATGCCCCAGCTTGCGCGAAGCTTCAAGTTATCAAGCCAGGGCCTTGAGAACGCCATGAATTTTTCTTCCGAAATTCTCCAACCTGCAGAAAGGGCCGGGAAGTTATCCCAACGGTTGGTAGAATATAAAACAGAAGCCCCATCGCGGCGAATTGAAGCCTGGAAGAGATATTTCCCTAAATAGGAGTAGTTAACACGCCCTACCAAACCAAATGTTTTAGACATAGTATAAGAGGAAATGGCTGTACTGTTTTGGTCACCCGTAAACTTGTACCATTCAAAATTATTTGAGGTGATATTACTTTGGTTCATTTGGGTGTTGGTATTTTGATTATAATAATATGAAGTAACACCTGTGAACGTCAGTTCATGCTTTTGCGCCAGCTTTAAATTGTAAGTTAAAACGTTTTCCCATTGCAGGCCTATGTAACGGTTTTGATCGATACTGGCTTTAGCAATGTTGGCATTATTGTATACATAAGCAACAGAGCCTATACCATTAAACTGGTATGTGTTCGAATAATCCATATGTACACCTGCACGCGAAAGGACTGTTAAACCTTTTACCGGGCGCAGTTCCACGTAAGGATTAAAGAATACCTTAGTATTGTTATCAAGATTAGCATATACACCCGGTTGGTAGTTAAGCAGCAGGTTATAAACGTTGTTACCCAAATCGGTATTGAGTGTTCCATCCACATTGTATGGCCTTACCAGCGGGTCGGTAACCAGCGCGTTTTCCAGTTTATCCTGGGCTTTATTCCTGATCACATAGGAAGCCTGTAGGTTCGTACCGATAGATATCCAGTCTTTTGCCCTGTGGTCTATGCGGATACTCGTTGAATAGTTTTTGTAATCATCTCCTTTATACTGACCTTTTTCATCCTGTAAGTTGAAAGATACATAGGCTTTTGTGTTCTTATTACCACCGGAGACTGCCAGGCTATAATCTTGTGTGGCGGCATCTTTCTGTAAAAATTCTTTTGCCCAGTCAACAAACTGCCCTTGTTGATACAACGCATACCTTTGGGCACCAAAAATGGTCGCATCATCGGCCGGCGATTGCCAAAGCGCACCAGTGGTTGTCCATTTGCTATTAGCTGCATCGTACACATAAGAGTAGGCATCGCGCTTGGCTTGTAGATAATCTTCGCCGGTGCGTATTTTTGGTGTGATGGAAAAACCGTTGTAGCCGTAATAGCTGTTCAAGTCGATATTCATTTTGCCATCTTTCCCGCTTTTTGTGGTAATAATAACTACACCGTTTGCACCTGCCGAGCCATAAACCGCGGTAGATGAAGCATCTTTTAATACCTCTATTGATTCTATATCATTAGCGTTCAGGGTTGCATAATCGCCGGGTAAACCATTAATGATAAAAAGCGGGTTGCCGCTGGCGGTAAATGAACGTGTACCACGCAATTGCAGGTTAACGCCGGCACCAGCTTGTCCCGAACTGCGCGTGATATCTAAACCCGCAACCCTGCCTTGTAACGACTCGATAGGGTTCGGACCCGGACGGGCAGTAATGTCAGCAGCTTTAACCGAAACCACCGAACCCGTAAGGTCACGTTTTCTTTGAGCACCGAAACCAACGGCCACCACCTCGTTAAGTAAAGTGCTTTCCTCTGCTAACGTAATTTTAATGCTGCTACGGTTGCCGATAGTTATCTCCTGCGTTTTGTAACCGACAAAGCTGATTACCAGCACATCGTTACCCGATGTGGCCGCAATAGAGAAATCGCCATTAGCATCCGTCGCCACAGATTTGCCGGTAGCTTTATTCTTAACCGTGGCCCCGGGAATCCCCAGGCCTTTACTGTCAGCAACCGTACCTTTAACAATGATGTCAGCAAGATTGCGGGGGATGAGCCAGGCTTTTTGAGGATTAGCCGTTGGTGTAGCTGCATGGCTTTCCGCCATAAACACCAACAAAAAAATTAGTAAAACCAGCCCTGGCCTGTAAGATGATTTTAGGGCATCCTTGTTTTGTAAATTTACCTTCATAGATTAAAATTTAATAATTGGTTATGAATTAAAATCCAAGCTTTATTGCGCTGCTGCCAGGTAGCGGGCATCATTAAGGGTTATTAAATTTGTACAGGTACACAGTATAAATGATCTTAATAAAAAATCATTTATCAGGTGTGTACCTGACCTGAAATTTTAAACCGGTTGAATGATCGGTTGATTAGTAATTGGCAGCAGTTAGATAACCGCTTATTGAAACAAATATCGACGGGCTGCTACACGACAGTATGTCTTGATTTATCTTCTTATTGTACGATTTTATCACAATAATTATAAATAGTTGATTTTCAATTGTTTGCTGACATTTAAACTATTATTCGATTTTTTAAGAAAAATCCAAATAATAGAAAATTGATTCAGAAAAGATGACGGTTTGGATGAATAGAACGAGGCGATAAATGTATTTTGTATTTTATAATTATTTGATTATTAACTAATTGTAGTCTTGTCGCAAATCTTTATCATCATAAACTAATCATTCGGTCTATGAGCGCTAAACAACCCATACCGCGCTATTTTGACCTACCAAATCGGTCAAAATAACCCCTTTTATTGGTAACCGTCACAGTCCGTGAAAGTGCCGGTAAGTGAAAATGTTACATTTGAGTAATAGTTAACAATGAGAATAATCCTGGTACTTAGCGCCCTGTTGATTCTACAGAATGTCCAAAACATTGCCGCTCAGCCTAAATTGAGCGTACAGCATTATGGTATTGAAGATGGCCTGCCGCAAAAAACGGTAATGGACATATTGCAGGACCAAAAGGGTTTTATGTGGTTCTCAACATGGGATGGTATCAGTAAGTTTGACGGGGCGACGTTTCGTTCCTATATCCTTAACAAAGAAGACACCCGCTTAATGCGAGGCAATAGGTTTGATAAATTATACCTTGATAAACACGGTTATATATGGACACAAACACATGATAATGATATATATCGTTTTGACCCACGGCTTGAAACTTTTTCAAATATCCGTTGGTTTCCGCAATTTAAAAACAATCCCTTTCACGTATCCAAGGTTATCCCCACTGCATCTGGTAAGGTATGGCTGGTAAGCAATAACGAGGGGTGCATTTGTTTTAAAGATACCGTCTTTAAACCCATGCTGTTCAACATCGGTAACGATAAGCACATAGATGACCAGGTACGTGAAGTATTCGAAGATAAGGAAAAACGATCATGGATACTGACCGATAATGGCCTCTTCCAGTTTTCGCCCGACCTGAAGTCGCAACGTTCCTATTTTACCAACGGGGTTAACTTTTTTAGCGCAGTAGAATTAGGTAATGAAATATGGTTTGGATCTCGTGACGGCAATATCTATATCTTTAATAAAGGGAATAATGAATTTCGCTTGCTTACCACTGGGTCACATTCTATTATCGGCTCCCTGAAAAAAATTGATGAGCAGCATTTACTCATTTGTTCTGCTAAAAGCGATTTTTTTAGCTATGATGCCACCACGGGAAATTTGAAAAGATATGCTATATCCCCCTCGGCTGATAATGTTAACACCGTTATCAAGTCCTGCTACATCGATACACGTAAAAATGCCTGGATTGAAACAGGCACAGGTGGCGTTACTTGTTTCAATACAAAAACCGGAACCGTTAAATACTACCCCATAAAAACAGCAGCCAGAAATGATAACCTGGTTACGCTTAAATTTTTAATATGGGAAGATATTAACCATCATCTTTGGATACACTCATCGGGCGGGGGATTTGTTTTATATGATCCGTTGACGGACAAACTTATCCCGGTAGCTGATATGCGCCCTGCCGATGCCAATTTGTTTTCATCGATGCTATACGCCGGCTTTTCTGACAAGCAGGGAAACCTGTGGCTCAGTACCCGGTCGCAGGGTATTGAAAAA
The DNA here is from genome assembly GCF_015221995.1 of Mucilaginibacter boryungensis. Classification (NCBI taxonomy): domain Bacteria; kingdom Pseudomonadati; phylum Bacteroidota; class Sphingobacteriia; order Sphingobacteriales; family Sphingobacteriaceae; genus Mucilaginibacter; species Mucilaginibacter boryungensis. The sequence continues at coordinate 2,949,665 of NZ_JADFFM010000001.1, read as the reverse complement.
CTAATTTTGAATGACCCTGCGTTTACATTGTCGGTTGTAAATCCAAAAGGCAACAATAATGTTCGAAGTATGCTGGAAGATAGTCATCACCGGGTGTGGATAGCTACTAAAGACGGCACTATCACCATTTATAATTCCGGTTGGCAAAAGCTGGGCATAATTACCGGCGATGGTGTAATAGGCACAGGGAAACCACTGGGTGGAATGGCCTATTCTATGATAGAGGACGCCGAAAGCAATATATGGATAGGCACAAAAGGAGAAGGGGTTTATAAATTGGTGCCTGATGGTTGGGGGAAAAAATTTAAAGTATTGCACTATGTTACCAACAAAGCCGATCCATACAGCCTTACGGATAATCGGGTTTACCGTGTATTTGTGGATAGCCGGAACCGGGTATGGATAGGTACTTATGCAGGTGGGCTAAACCTGGCAGATAACCATGTTGATGGGCGTTTTTACAATTTTAAAAATCAGTTCAAAAACTACCCCATCAATGCAGCATATCATATCCGTAGCATTGCCGAAGACCGCGCGGGCAAATTGTATGTTGGGGCTACCCTGGGCTTGTTCGTGATTACACCCAATACTGCCCTGAACAAGTTGGATGAAATACGGCATTATAAACGAAGCCCCACAAACGCCGGGCTTGGCGCAAATGATATTTACGATATCTGCACAACAAGCAATGGCGATATCTATATTGCCACTTTTGGTGGTGGTTTTGATAAAGTGGTAAATAAAGACAAGAAAGGTTTCCCTACGCGTTTTTTTAATTACTCGACAAAAAATGGAGTAGTTTCTGACCTAATCCAGCAAATAAAGGAAGATGAGCAGCATAGGCTTTGGATAGTTTGTGAAGCTAACCTGATGCGCTTCGATCCGGTAAGAAATACATTCGAAAACCACTACGACATTGCCCGCTTGATAAAAGGCGATAACTTTTCAGAGGGTGGCAATATCAACACCAGCACGGGCAACCTTATACTGGGCACTACCGGCGGTTTTATTAGTATTAATACCGCAAAATTAAAAGCCGATGCTTTTAATCCTTATATGGCTATCACGGGCTTCCGTATCGCTAATCATGATGTGCCTATTGGCAATGCCTCGCCACTTGCAAGTCATATCGATGACATGAGGGCCTTGATACTGAATAGCAAACAAAATTTTATTACCCTATCTTTTGCCGCTTTGGACATGAGCTACACCCGGCAGATGAGATATCAATATAAGCTTGATGGTGTAGACAACGATTGGATAGACACCCGTGAACGGAGTGTTAATTATATTAATCTTTCGCCGGGCAATTATGTATTTCATGTCCGCTCAACCAACAGCAAAGGGCTTTGGATCAATAATGAACATCAGCTGCCTATAACCATTGTGCCGGCCATTTGGCAAACGTGGTGGGCCATTATTTTATACCTACTTGCGGGTTTATCCCTTGTGTTTTTCGTATCCAGATGGATCATTACTTTTTACAGGCTGAAAGACCGCTTGCTGCTTGAAAAGGAGCAAACCGAAATGAAGACCAATTTCTTTACCGATATTTCGCACGAGCTGCGTACCCCACTGACGATGATCGTTTCACCCGTTGAACAATTACTGGAAGAAGAAGGGGTAAACCGGTCGGTAAAAGACCGCTTGCAGTTGGTATTAAAGAACTCGCAACGGATGCTGCGGCTTGTTAACCAGATACTGGACTTCAGGAAAATACAAAATCAGCTTTTGTTAGTGCGTGAAATAGCCATTGGCGAACAGATTGCAGCAATAGCCGGAGATTTTACAAACACAGCGGGCCTGCACGGTATCACCCTAAAGGTTAATGATGAAAGTAGGGGGAAAAGTGTTTGGTTAGATCCTGATAGCCTGGAAAAAATGATGTTCAACCTGTTATCAAACGCAGTTAAGTACACGCCTAAAGGGGGAGTTATAGAGATAAATATATTCCAGGCGAATGATAAAGTTGCTGTACAGGTAAAAGATTATGGGACGGGGATGAACAATGAAATTATCAGGGAATTATTTAGCCGCTTTGTTTCGCATAACCCGGATAAAACAAAGCCAAGCACCGGCATAGGTTTATCAATTGTAAAAGAAATAGTAGACCGCCATGGGGCCGAGATAAAAGTGGAAAGCCAGCAAAATATAGGCAGTACCTTTACTATTTTGTTTTTGACCGGCGCAGCCCACTTTGCCCGGCTTGAAAATATTGTAATTACAGACGCAGTCATCAAACCGGATATTATTGTTAAAGCTGATAAATCACCCGACCAAAAAACAAACCCACAAATTGATACACTTTTATTAATTGAAGATGATGATGATTTGCGGCAATATCTATCGGGTTTGTTGAGCGCAGATTATAAAGTATTACAAGCCAATAATGGCGAAGCTGCGCTGGCAATTGTCCTGAAGGAGGTGCCCGACTTTATTGTGAGCGATATTATGATGCCTAAAATGGATGGTTTTGCCTTTCTGAAAGCATTACGTGATCATCCATTAACCAGCCATATCCCGCTGATATTCTTAACAGCTAAAACCGACCCCGATACTGAAATAGCTGCCTACGAACGTGGGGCTGACGCGTTTATGACCAAACCTTTCACGGCTAAATTGCTCCGCTCGCGCATTAAGACGATGATGGAACAGCGTAAACGACTATATAGTACCCCTGATGAAAAAAATACAGCGACCGTACAAGCCAAAGTAGCCGGCAAATCGCAATTGCGGATCGTTGACCTTAACGAAAGCTTTCTTATAAAAATAAAGCAGGAAATAGAAAAGAACATCAGTAACCCCACCTTTTCAGTTGATGACCTGATATCGATAATGCCCATGAGCCGCACTGTGTTTGTGAAGAAGTTGAAAAGCCTCACCGGCCAAAGCCCCGTGGAATATATCCGCACCGTGAAAATAAACCACGCCGCCAGGCTGATTGAAACACGGCAATATTCCATAAAAGAAATATCGCATATGGTAGGCATAAGTGATACTAAATATTTTGCACACCGTTTTAAGGAAGTAATGGGTATGCTACCAAAAGAATATAAGAAGCAAAGTGAGTAGGCATGAAACTATAAAGGGGGTTAAACCCAGTCATTATAGGCAGTAGCTTAATTTGAGACGGTCTATCAATTCTTTCCACTTGGTGCGGAACGTTAGGCTATCAGGTAATCAATGTGAGCGGATTCTCCACACATTATACGTATTATAAAAATTATGAACAAAAATTTGCAAATCATAATTACATGTTACATATTTGTATATATGTATAACATATTTACATACTACCAATTATAAATATATATCATAACCCCTATTAAGGGGTATGATATAATAAAGTCGTTAACCATTTTGCTAACCATATAACCACTGTTTATGAAAAACCTATTCATTCTATTTACTTTGGCACTTCTGTACAATTCAGCATTTGCCAAAATTGATACCTGCAAAGTATTCACTGGGACAATTAGTCAAATCAGAGCTTTAACGAGCTCAAATTATACTCAGGCAGCCTCTACCGATTACGGAACCGGAAATTGGTACCGAGATACTATTGACGTTGTTAGTGCCGATAATACCGCGACAGTTTTAGTAGACGCATCGGGAAAGAGGTGGAAACGGATCTATTCAGGGCCTATTTATGTGAACTGGTATGGTGCAAAAGGGGATGGCGTTACTAACGATAGTTTAGCTATCCAATCATGCTTTAATGATGCGAAACCGTTTCAAACGATAAGTTTTAATAGTGGGACTTATAATTTTACATCGGTAACTATTAGTACAACAGATTTTATTATCACTGGGAATAAAGCCAAATTGTTGGGCACAATAAACGTAGGCGATAACACGGCACGCGATTATAATTCGGTTATCACGGGTCTCACATTTTCTACAACAGGTAATGCAATTCAGATAAAGAACTGCCGTAAGTTAGAAATTAGCGGCAATGTTTTTAATGGCTGCGATAAAGCTATTTATGTAAAACCAGAAGGTACCGCAGTTCATCACAATGGCCTTATAGAAATTACTAAGGCAAATTTCTTTAATGGTGTTAATTATTGTTTTTACGTAGACAGGGATCCATCTGCAACCTGGCAGGCAACCAATGATTGCACTTTTTCGGGCAACGTCGCTAATGATGCTTTGATCACTGCCGTGTATTGTAACGGAATAGACGGATTAAAATATGAGAATAATGTAATTTTCTTTCCTTCAGATGCTGTTAGAAGAGTAAATAAAAAGCATCATTTACAAATTGATAACCAATCCGACTGGGTAATTGTCAACAATAACAATTTCTTTGAATCTGGGGAGGAACCTATCCTGGTTCAAAATTGTAAAGCTTTGAATGTTACCGGAAATAATTTTGCATGGTCTGGGCAAAAGGGGGTTTACAGCGTTGTTAAAGCTACCGGCACAATAACCGACTTTATCATTAATGTAAACGGCAATGCTATCGATAGCTTTTCGGGAAACGTAGTAGAGATAGATAGTACAACCTATGGCGCGGTAAACGTAGCCGGAAACAACATTAATTATGCAAATACATTCGCCAATTATTTTGGAACGCAAGACCTATCATTAATAAATCACTACATCATTAAAGCTGGCAATTCGTTAACCCGGCTTGCTGAAAAAAACCTTTTTAACAATATTATTAATTTGAAAAGTACCAACAAGGCAGCCATTGTAACAAAATATGATGTAATGGGGTCTTTTGGTGCTGAAAGTTATGTTACAAGATCGGTAGCATTTCCGGACACGAACAAAGTAAATGTAATAGGGCTTTACGATGCCGGATTAAGTTCCATTACCTATGGGGGTACTATAAATATTACAGTAAAAAATTCCAGTAGTTCCAACGCTAATACATCCAACTATTTCTTATTAGTAAATAAGGCCACATCAGGCTCGGCACAAGTGGCTGTTGTAATTTCAAGCCTTGGTCTTTTGAACGGGGCAAGCGCTAATCATCCATCATTTAAATTCACTATTGCGGGCAATAGACTATATGCTCAGCCTATAAATGCTACGCGTGGGACCTTTTACTTTTTTGCCAAGTCGGATGGAAACGTAATAGTCACTGAGTGACGGAGAGCTGAGAGTTAATAGTGATTACCAAACCAATAACCATATAATTAAATGAGAAATCTTTACATTTTATTACTGCTATGTGCTTTTAGTATAAATGCACATGGGGCCTTGTTTGAAAATAAACCGCAGGCCAGTTTTTATCACCTGGATATTTCCATTAGCGGAATAGTTACCGGCGAAGACGGCCTGCCGCTACCTGGTGTTAGCGTTAAGGTAAAAGGCACAAACATGGTAACCGTCACCAATGAAAACGGCTTGTTTAAGTTAAATCTAAAGACATTGAATGGCACGTTAGTATTTTCATCTATTGGATATATCAGTAAAGAAGTAATTATTAAAAATGCGCTAACCTATAATGTAACCTTAGTTGCTGATAATAAATCGTTAAACGAGGTTGTGGTAGTGGGGTATGGAACGCAACAAAAACTGACTGTTAGCAATTCCATATCCTCGGTAACTGCCGCGCAAATTGAGAAACAGGTAACGGGGAATGTTTTAAATGCGCTGGAAGGCCAGATGCCTGGCGTCGAAGTAAGGCAGGGATCCGGCCGGCCCGGAGATAATCCCACAGTCAGGATCCGTGGAACCGGTTCAGTAAATGCAAGTAACGCGCCATTGTATGTTGTAGACGGTTTACCTCTTGAAGACGCAAGTGATATTAACTCCATAAACCCAAATGATATAGCCAAAATTGATGTGCTTAAAGATGCCGCATCGGCAGCTATTTATGGCTCGCGCGGGGGGAACGGGGTGATTATTATTACCACCAAAAAAGGATCGGCTAAAAAAACTAAATTCGATTTCTCTTTTTATACCAGCGCAAGCGAGGCCACCAAGAAAATGCAGGTATTAAACAAAGATCAATATATCCAATTTGAAAAAGAAGGCTTTCAATACACCTGGCTGGCGAGTGGCGGAAATCCGGCTACACCCAATGCAAGCAGGCCGACAGCTTACAGGTATTTACCTATATACGATAACCCGGATGCGATAGCCAATACAGATTGGCAGGGCGAAATCTTCAGAACCGCCGTGACATCCAATTATCAGGTAGGTGCACAAGGTGGCAGTGATAAAATGAATTACTACATCTCAGGGAATTATTACGCTAACCAGGGAATATTAAAAGCAACCGATCTAAAACGCTATGCTTTCAGGGCAAATGTTAACATGACTTTGAATAAATATTTGAAGGCTGGCTTTAATATTGCCCCTACCTACGGGATAGAGAACCTAAGGGCTACCGATGGTCATTTTAATGGTTCAATGGGTGATGGCGCCACCTTACTGTCTGCCTTGATGATGCCGCCAACTATTCCGGCCAAATTTGAGGATGGCACCTACGGGCAAACATTAGGTTCCAAAACGTTTACCGGCAGCGTAGCAATTACATCTCCGCTGCAAAAGTTAGAAGACCCTAATTACTTAAACTACAGTAATACATACCGGGTGCAAGGTATCGCCTATCTTGAATTTACCCCAATTAAGAACCTGGTGTATAGAATGAGTTTTGGCGGCGACTATAAAAATGCTGCAACGCTTTTTTACAGACCATCAACCGTGAGTACCGCTACCGTAGGGGTAAATATCCCTGAGATGAAAAGTGGTAATATCGCCAATATTGCCAGCACCGATAACAGGCTGACAGCCAGTAATTATACCTGGGATAACCAAATTAGTTATAATAAAACCTTTTACGATAACCATCATTTAAATGCTACCGCTGTTTATTCCATACAAGCAAGTAATTCCGACGCCACAGTGCTTACAGGGCAAAGCGGTACTTTTGCTAATGATCTTGTAAAAAATGTTAAAGGGGCTTCTATTATTAGCGGTTCACTGAGCAGCCAGGCCTGGAGTTTAATTAGTTATTTAGCCAGGTTAAATTATGATTATAAATACAAATATATTTTAACCGCTTCTTTTAGGCGCGATGGTACCAGCCGTTTCGCGCCTCAACATCAATGGGGTACATTCCCTTCTGTTTCAGCAGCATGGCGAATTTCTGAAGAAGACTTTTTTAAAAATGTAAGTACCATAAGTGAATTAAAATTAAGAGGATCATACGGTGTAACCGGTAATTTTTCAATCGGTAATTATGCATGGCAAAGTGTGTTGGCTGCCTCAAATTATAATTTTGGCGCAGGCGATGGGGCGATAGCTACGGGCTATGCACCCAATAATTTTTCGAACCCCAATTTAACGTGGGAAACCAACAAACAATTAGGGGGTGGGGTTGATATAGGATTATTAAAGAACAGGATTTACTTAAGTGCCGATATCTATCGCAGGGTTACCTCAGATCTGTTATACAGCAGGCCAATCCCTGGTAATTCAGGATTTAATACCTATACCGGTAATATAGGTAACGTAGAAAACAAAGGGCTTGAACTTGATTTGAGAACCACCAATATTAACGGAAAGCAGTTTAGCTGGAGCACCAGCCTGAATTTCTCATTTAATAAAAACAAGGTCCTTAAGTTAGGTGATGATGATGCATCTATTATCACCAACAGTGAAAACACAGTAACTCAACTTATCCAGGTTGGCCAGCCCTTCGCCGTATTTTATGGTTATCCTACAGCGGGCATATTTCAAAATCAGGCCGATGTAGATGCTAATCCTCAAATGAAATTTTCGGCCGCGGCAGGTCCCGGTGATACTAAGTTTGTGGACACTAATCACGATGGTGTGATCAGTCCGGCAGATCAGATTATTTTAGGTAATCCAACTCCGGATTTTTCTTATGGAATTACCAACACGTTTACTTATAAAAATTTCGACCTGAGTATCCAGTTGCAGGGTGTTCAGGGAGGAGATATTTACTATTTAGGGTCGAGGTTTGTAGGTACAAACCAGCTTATCTTTAATCAATTAGCAGTATCTGTACTTAACCGTTGGAAATCTGAAGCAGAACCTGGTGATGGTAACTACCCCAGAATTGGCTCGATCGGCCTTGCTCCATCAAATGTACAACGATATTTATTTGATGGTAGCTATTTAAGGATCCGTAATATATCGTTGGGGTATACCGTGAAACCCAGCGTTTTGAAAAAACTGGGCATAAGCGCATTGAAAATATATGCTACGGGGCAAAATCTATATACGTTTTCTAAATACATTGGCTATAACCCGGAAGTAAACCAATATGGCGAAGGCGTTAAGGGAATAGGGCTCGATTACGGTTCCTATCCACTTAGCCGCTCGGTTACATTTGGTATCAATCTTTCATTTTAATTTAAGTACACATTGTTATGAAAAAGAAACTTACAATATTGATATGCACCATGCTTTTTGTATGCTGCAAAAGAGATTTTCTTAATCTTCAGCCCACTACAAGTGGAACTACTGATGAGTTTTACAACACACAACAGGATATCATTAATGCGGATAATGCGATATATGCCGTATTACAATTGACAAATGCCTCAGATTATATGGTAGGTGATATTACTACAGATGATGCTGAACCAGGTGCTGGTACATGCCTATCGGGCGTTTGCGATTTTAACTTTTTTGATATAGAGCCATCCGTTACCGTATCATCAACCGTGTTGAATACGCGCTGGACATCATTGTACAAAGGCATTAGCCGGGCCAACATCCTTTTAAACAGAATAGATGGTGTTACATTTAACGACCCTATCTTAAAAACCAGGATAATAGGTGAAGCTAAGTTCCTGAGAGCTTACTTTTATTTTTCACTGGTTCAGACTTTCGGTGACGTACCATTGATCGTAAAAGAATTAAGTTCACCTGACGAAACGTATGCTTATCCAAGAACGGACGAAGCAAAGGTTTATGCGCAGATTCAGCAAGACTTAACAGATGCTTCAACGGCATTGCCATCAACCTACACAGGCGCCGATATAGGAAGGGCTACTAAATGGGCTGCATTGGGAATGCTTGGCCGGGTCTATCTCTTCCAGGGAAAATTCACAGATGCCGCGCCTGTTTTAAAAAATATTATTGATAATACCGCCAGCATTTATGGCTTTCTGAGCAATTATGCGGATGTTTTTAAATATAATAATGGCAATAACAAAGAGATAATTTTTTCTATCCAATATTCACGGGGCTTTACGCCAAGCCAGGGTAGGGCCGCGCACGTCAATTTTATTCCAATGGGTACGCAGCTACAGCCTATTGGCGGCCAGGGGTATAATCTGCCTACAACAGATCTTGATCAGGCATTTGAACCTAATGACGCCAGAAAGGCCGCAACCGAATCCATGACAATAACCGTAGGTACAGTAACCTCGGCGTTGCCGCATGTCAACAAATATCTTGATCCGGCTATCTTATTAGCCAACGACACCAGCGTCGATTTTCCGATCCTTCGCTATTCAGATGTGCTGTTAATGTATGCCGAGTGTTTAAACGAAGCAGGGAACCCGGGAGGTGGTGTAGTTTACCTGAATAAAGTTAGAACAACGCCGCGTACTAATCTGCCTGCTAAACCCTTAACAATTAGTCAGTCTGATTTAAGAACGGCTATTTTAAAAGAACGAAGGATAGAGTTTGCATTTGAAAGCTTACGCTTTTTTGATCTTGTCCGTACCAATACTTTGGAAACCGTAATGAATGCATATTTCACAAAATATAACATTACCAACAACGGTGTACTTGTACAGATAGATACGCATAACAGATTATTCCCCATTCCGCAACAGCAGATTGACACAAACCCGCAAAACATCAAACAGAACCCAGGATATAAATAGTCGCGATTTTTTATGGTTTTTAATATAACATCCCAATATATGCATCGGATTAAATTTTATATCAGTGTTCTGTTTATCGGCTGCTGTACATTAAAAGGGTTTGCGCAAAAGGAGACAGATGATAATAAATTTTCTGGCAACAGAAATAATCCGCAGCGACAGGAATGGTTACGCGATAAAGGTTTTGGGATGTTTATACATTTTAATGTCGATGCCCAGTTGGGTATAACCATCAGTCATTCATTGGTTGGCGCATCTGATGATTATTTACGTCGATATTATAATGAATTACCCAAAACTTTTGATCCATATAAATTTAATGCTTATGAGATAGCCAAACTGGCCAAATTAGCAGGCATGCGGTATATCGTTTTTACGGTAAAACACCATTCGGGCTTTTGTTTTTGGGATACAAAATCAACCGATTTTAATATCATGCATACACCCTATGGCAAAGATTTGCTAAAACAATATGTGGAAGGCGTGCGTAAGGCGGGTTTAGCCGTGGGAATTTATTATTCGCCGGAAGATTTTAAGTTTTTGTACGACCATAAAATATTAATTAAGCGTGGTGATATTAAGTTTAAAGAAAGCGAATTAAAGGCCTATAAAGCATTGGTGAAACAACAAACTACCGAACTTTTTACCAATTACGGCAAAATAGATGTTTTGTTTATTGATGGTGAACCTAAAGAACCCTGTAAAGAGGTTGCCTGGACGCTTCAGCCAAATGTGGTTATAACAAGAGGCGCGATTAACACGCCCGAACAAACATTGCCAGGTGTGGCCCTGGATCAATTTTGGGAATCATGTATTACGATGGGGACACAATGGAATTACAAGCCAACTAACGATAATATAAAAACAGGCGGAAAGCTAATTGAATTACTAATTGAAGCACGTGCAAAAGGAGGGAATTTTCTTTTAAACGTGGGGCCGCATCCCGACGGTTACATCCCATACGAAGAGGAGGTTAACTTGAGAGAAATGGCTGCCTGGAACTTTATAAATGCTGAAGCCATACAAAATGTGCGTCCATGGATAATTGTACGTGAAAATAACATTTGGTTTACGGCATCAAAAGATAAAAAGACGGTATATGCCATTGTAACCAAACAACCCAATTGGGCCCTGGGCGAGCGTAAGGAAATTATACTCAAATCTGTCAGATCAACCGCGTCAACTAAAATATCGGTACTTGGTCAAAATAGCCAGGTTATAGAATACCGGAATAAGGAAGACGCGTCGTGCCGTTTTGAGCAAAAAGCCGATGGCCTTCACTTGTCGGTAGTCAGGGCCCAGCGGATATATGATAACAATAAATGGCCTGATCCCATCACCATTAAGTTGGAAGGTATTGAACCGGCGCTTGATCCACCTATTATTGTAACCGGCGATGTTGTGATACAAAATGATGAGGTGATGTTAAAAGGCAGTCTGATTAAAAAAGGCAGGGTGCCTGAGGTAAGTGTTGGTTTCGAATACCGCTTGTATGGCGGCTTCGCGGAAAATTTGTATAGTACCGAATGGAACAGCACCGCGTATATTAAAAAAAATAATGAAGGCGATTATGTCATTCCGTTAAAAGGGTTGCAAAAAAACAAACAGTACGAGTTTAGGGCAGTTGTAATGCATCCGGATATCACTATACAGGGCGATGTAAAAACTTTTGTGATTAAATAAATTCATATCAATGAGCATGAAGCAAATAAAAAGAAGGGTTATTGGTATGGCATTATTGATGTTTATACATGCCACCTATGGGATAGCGCAGGTTAACGGCCGCGCAGCCGGCGAATTAGCCTACCGCATAAATATGGCTTATAGACGGTTAACGGAAAATGTATATAAGCCTGTATTTACTGAAAAATTCATTTTGGCCGATGTAAACATCGAACACGATAATGCAAGAAGGTTTTATAATTTCAGTGGGGATCTTTCCGGGAGATATATTGAAGTAATGTCTTTAATGGGCGAAAATAGGACGAAAGTAAACCTTCATCAATTAGTAAAAGATGCCATTAAATACCAAGGGCCAGATGGCAGATTTGGCGACCAGCGACTTATATTTTCAGAAGATCAGATCGGAAAACAGCACATGGCCTTGTTATGGGGTAACGGACGTATGTTAGTAGGGTTATTGGCCTATTATAACCGTTATCATGATAAAGAAGTTTTAGCAGCAGCAGTGAAGTTAGGCGATTTTTTCATAAAAGCTTATGGCGTTTGTGCTGCTCCCGAAATTGTTAAAAGGCTGGATGGCTTCGGCGCCACAGGAATTATATGTGTAACTCAATTTATTGAAGGTTTAGTAACACTATCTCAATTAACAGGAGATCATAAATATTCTGAACAAGCATCAAAAGCATACAAATTGCTTCCAGATCGTGGTAAACAACATAGCCATGGGTATTTGACCACTTTAAGGGGCGTATTGATGTTGTATGATTATGATAAAAATGCCGCTGATCTAACCTATGTAAAAAATGCTTATGATAACCTTATTGCATCAGGGGACTATACTATATTCGGTAGCGTAAGAGAATATTTTGGAAAAGACGCGATCGAGCGTGATGAAGGTTGTTCAACCGCTGATTTTGTGCGTTTGTCATTAGGGCTTTATAAAGTCACAGGCGAAGTAAAATATCTTGAAAAAGGTGAGTTAGCACTATTTAATGCGCTTTTTTTCAATCAGTATTATACAGGTGATTTTGGGCACCATATCATTACGGAAACCGGCTCCGAACCCCATTATTTACATGCAGCCTGGTGGTGTTGTACAATGCATGGTTTAAGGGCGTTGTATGATGTACAGCAAAACTATATCATTAACAACGCTTCTTCAAAAATCAAAGTCGACCTGTACCTGGATGTTAATTATAAAAGTAAGGACGCGGATATCGCTATACAAAGATTTAAAAAAGCAGGCGATACCTTGTTTTATCAATTTCAAATACGTCAAATCAATAAACAAATACTATTCAGAATGCCGGGCTGGGCATCAAATGCCGTTTGCTACATTAACGGCAAAAAGGAGGTCCCCAATATTGCAAACGGATATATTTCCTTTAATAGAGCGATCAAAGCAGATGATCGGATCAGCATTGGTTTTTTACTGAAAAAAGCGATTATAACTGCTTCTGGAGAAAATATCCCGATTTCGGAAATCAAGGGTACTATCAAAGGCGTTTTGCACTATGGCCCTTATATTTTGGGTGTCGATGATAAAGCCGACCCTGATTTTACTGCGGAACCAAACAATAATATTTTGTATAGTAAGTCAGTAACGTTAATCAAAAACAATATACATCATAATTTAGAAAAGGTATCATTCCTTTCCGATACCTATCTGAGTATTAATTATCAACACGGTGGGTATCCGTCATCATATCAAACTGTTTTGCGCCCGATCTCCGAATTGACGTTTGACCGTCATGGATATTTACTTTTAAGCATAACATATGCCACAGATAAAAATGCCACAGACCTTCAACGCAAGGATTCGATGCAAAACCCCTGGAGAAAAAAGTAAACCTATGAAAACTATATTTATTTATTTACTACTACCTTTACTATATATAGCTAACAGTTGTGTAGCCCAGGTAGATACGGTTAAAGATAGACATGTAACTATCCCGACCATAGATCTCTCCGCTGATACTTCGAGACAGGTTATTGTTGAGAGCGGAACGCCGGACGTTTATCAGGGTCATCCTTCAACTGTACTGATGCCTGATGGAAAAACCATATTTTGTGTATGGACACATGGGCATGCAGGCCCTTGCGGACCGATGAAAAGGAGCGATGATGGCGGAAAAACCTGGAGTCCGTTATTAAATACACCGGATAATTGGACAAAGGTATATAACGCCCCGACAATTTATCGTTTGCCTGGCCCCGATGGACATTATCGCTTATTTGTATTTGCTGTACGGGGGCCTGAACGAACAATTAACGAATCATATTCTGAAGATGACGGCAAAACATGGACGCCAATGAAAGGTATCGGGTTAACTACCATTGTACCGTTTTCCAGCGTTATACCGATTGAAGGTGGCAAAAAATTGCTGGCCCAGGCTAACATAAAACCTCCTGGCGCTACCGATGAAAAAGGGAATTTAATTGGCCAAAGCATCTCCGCAGATGGTGGTTTTACCTGGTCGCCATGGGAGATCGTACTCAAGATACCCGGACTAAGCCCAAGCGAACCAGGCATTATCAGATCGCCTGATGGTAAACAACTGCTGTGTTTGCTTAGGGAAAACGCGCGTAAACTGGGCGCGCTATATATGGTTAGCAATGATGAGGGCAAGCATTGGTCTGAAGCAAAGGAAACAACCCCCGGGTTATTTGGCGACAGGCATAATCCGCATTATGCCAAAGACGGAAGATTAGTGGTTACGTTTAGGGATGTTGGTCCGCTAAGCCCAACGAAAGACCATTTTGTAGCCTGGGTAGGTACCTATGATGATATTATTAAAGGCCGCGCAGGCCAGTATCGTATTAAACTATTACACAGCTACAATAGTTACGATTGCGGATATGCTGGCCTGGAGCAACTGCCCGACAATACATTTGTAACTACTACCTATATCAAGTACAGGCCCGGCCCCAATAAAAATTCAATTATCAGTGTAAGGTTCAAATTGTCTGAAACAGATAAAATGGCTAAAAAGATAGCTCGTAGATAATACTGATTGGCCGTAATCGGATAAACAGACATGAAAAGATATTTCTTGAAATTATTAATAGGTTTAATAGCTGTCATTTTTAATACAAATGTGCTGGGGCAATCTTTTTTGAAATGGGATAAATTACCACCTATACCAGACCCAGTTGGCTTTGCAGGGTCTTTTGCCGGCGTATCTAATGGCGTATTGGTAGTAGCGGGAGGATCAAATTTTCCCAACGGGGGTAAGCCATGGACGGGCGCGTCTAAAGTTTATACCGATAAAGTTTTCGTGTTGGATAAACCCAACGGTAAATGGAAAGAAGCAGGCAAATTACCAAGACCGCTGGGATATGGTGTATCTATTACATGGAATGGCAATTTAATTTGTTTAGGAGGAAGCAATAGCAAAGACAATTATGCCGATGCCTTTATCCTAAAATACATCAACGGCCAAATTCAGTTAGATAAATTGCCGCCGTTGCCAGGCGCTATTGCCAATTCGGCGGGAGTGGTTATTGGGAATGTGGTATATATGGCGGGAGGGATTAAAGACCCGGGCTCAACTGCTACAGAGCGTATATTTTGGTCGCTTGATCTGTCGTCAAAAGCTAATACCTGGAAAGTACTCCCTTCCTGGTCCGGCCCATCGCGCATGTTAAGTGTGGCGGGCACACAGGAAGGAAACTTTTATCTTTTTAGCGGGGTTGAGTTAATTGATGGTAAAAGAAAATACCTTTCGGATGCGTATTGCTATTCAGCGATACATGGCTGGAAAAAAATCGCCTCCGTACCCGAATCTGTGGCTGCAGCGCCATCGCCGGCTAATTCATCCGGCCAAACGCACTTACTGATTTTTGGTGGTGATAATGGTCTCCTTGCTCCTAAAATGGGAGCGTTAAAAGATGCGCATCCGGGTTTTTCGACTAAAATATGGGATTATAATATCGTGACCGATACCTGGTCTGTACTCGGCAAAATACCATCTTTCCCTAAAGAAAATAATCATATTAATCTTTGGGCGCCGGTAACAACGGCCGCGGTTACCTGGAGTGGTAGCACGGTATTTCCGGGTGGCGAGGTTAGGCCGGCAACACGTACCCCAAATGTATTAATAGTTTCTCCTGTACAGCCTGCAGGTGCTTTCAAATTATTAGACTGGACTGTTGTTGGGATATACTTTTTATTGGTAATAGCAATAAGTGTTGTTGTATCCCGGAATATGAAGAATACCACGAGTGAATTTTTCCTTGGCGGTAATAAAATTCCCTGGTGGGCGGCAGGCTTAAGTATTTTCGGTTCAAAGCTAAGCGCTTTAACATTTATAGCCATACCCGCTAAGGCCTATGCTACCGATTGGATTTATCTGTTAAGCAACTTAATGATCGTAGCGGTTGCTCCGGTTATTATTTACTTTTATCTGCCTTACTTCAGAAAATTAAAAATAACCAGCGTATATGAATATCTTGGAATTAGATTTAATGCAAAGGTTAAATTTTTAGGAAGTTTAAATTTCGTCATCTTCCAGATCAGCCGCTTGGGCATCGTTATTTATTTACCCGCGTTAGTACTAAGTACCGTTACCGGTGTAGATATATGGTTATGCATCATTGGTACAAGCATAATTACCACAGCCTATAGTATATCGGGGGGCATAGAAGCAGTTATCTGGACGGAAGTAATGCAGGTGGGCGTACTACTTGGCGGGGCCTTATTAACCCTGGTTTTTATAGCACATTCCGTAGATGGCGGGATGACGCAAATTATAAAAGAAGCGGCAACCCATAACAAATTGAGAGTAGGAATACTAAGCTGGAACCATATGGAGCCGGTTTTATGGGTTGTTTTTATTGGCGGGTTTCTTACTCAGTTGGTTACTTATTCCTCCGATCAGGTTGTTGTCCAACGATATTTAACAACCGCTACCGAAAAGGAAGCCAGGCGATCAATTTATACCAATGCTATATTAGTTATTCCGGCATCATTGATCTTTTTTAGCGTGGGTACAGCGCTTTGGGTTTATTATCGTCACAATCCAACTATGCTAAACCCTCACGGGCGAACCGATGATGTATTCCCATGGTTTATTTCTCATCAACTTCCTGCGGGTTTATCCGGGCTAGTAATCGCGGGATTGTTTGCAGCAACCATGTCAACCATCGGTTCGAGCATGAACTCTATCGCGACGGTGATCACTACAGATTTTTATAAACCATATAAATCAAACAGCACGGATAAGGAATGCTTTGCCTTTGCCAGAAAGGCTACTTTGGTATTAGGCGTATTAGGCTGTATGATCGCTATTTACCTGGTCACCCGTCAGGATGCCTCCATTTTCGACCAGTATTTAAAAATTATCGGTTTGTTTGGCGGTTGCCTGGCAGGGATGTTTGTAGCCGGTATATTTTTTCCCAAGATCAATGGTAACGGAATATTAATAGGTTTTATCGTTAGTTCTGCAGCACTCTATTTTATACAGGCAGCTAATGTTATGAACTTCTTCTTATATCCGGTTTTAGCAATATTATTATGCGTAGCCACAGGGTACTTATTCAGTGTTCTGCTGCCAGAGAAAAAATCAGACCAAAGCAATTGAATAATATAAATATGGGAAAGAAACTTCTGTTTATTTATATCCTTATCTCGGCGCTAATGATAGCCAGGATAAGGGTATATGCCCAGGATAGAAATCCTGATGGAAGTATCCCGTTGAATGATAACTGGAGTTTTTATTTCACTTACGACGTTCGCCCCAAGCCCAATTTATCTAAGGTAACTTTACCCCATACCTGGAATGCCAATGAAGCTAAGGCAGGTAAAATGAATTATACGCGGCAATCAGGAACATATATCAAAAAGCTTTTTTTAAAACCCGAATGGGCAAACAAGCGGGTTTTTCTTTATTTCGAAGGTGCAAATTCAGTTGCCGATGTTTTTATAAATCAAAAATTTACAGGAGAGCACAAGGGCGGCTACACCCGGTTCTGTTTTGAAATTACAGATCAATTAGTATTTAATCAGGAAAATACCATTACTGTACAGGTAAGTAATGCCTACCGCATGGATGTATTGCCCTTATCCGGAGATTTTAACGTTTATGGTGGCATTCATCGGCCCGTTGCTCTTTTGATAAAAGAAAAGAACTGCATCAGTCCGCTGGATCATGCTTCTTCAGGGGTATACTTTGTTCAAAAGAGAGTCTCCAAACAAAGTGCGGCGGTTGAAGCCCAGGTTAAACTTTCATTAAAAGGGCATCATCAAGGGTTAAAGCTTAGGACAACCCTGTTTACAAACGCTGGTGCCAAAGTATTAACAAAAACTACTGATATAACCAATGACTCGGTAGCCTATCAGCAGCTTTTAATAGATAAGCCCCATTTATGGAACGGTAAAGAAGATCCCTACCTATACCATGCCCGGGTAGAGCTGTTAGACGGAAATAGAGTATCGGACAGCGTGAACGAAGAAATAGGATTTCGATATTTTTCCGTAGATGCACAAAATGGCTTCTTTCTAAATGGGAAGTATCTGGATTTACATGGGCTGGGGCGTCATGAAGATGTTGAAGGTAAAGGTTCGGCATTAACTGCTGCTGATGAAGACACGGATATCAATTTAATAAAAAAAATTGGTGCTACAGCCTTACGTTTAACCCATTACCCCCAGGGAAAATACTTTTATGAGCTGTGTGATCGTAACGGGCTCATCGTATGGACAGAGATCCCGTTGGTTGGCCCTGGGGGTTATACCGGGCCGGGGTATATAGCCAACCCTTTATTGCAACAACATGCTAAAGACGTACTTGTTGAGCTTATAAGACAAAATTATAACCACCCGTCAATCTGTTTTTGGGGCTTGTTTAACGAGTTGAAATTAGATTATGATGATCCAATTCCGTTTTTAACAGCATTAAAAAAAGTTGCAAAAAAAGAAGATCCAACCCGCCTGACAACCTGTGCCTCCTTTTTGGATAATGATTCGTTTAATGAGGTAACTGATCTGATTGCCTGGAACAAATACTATGGCTGGTATGGTGGTGTCCCTGATGATCTGGGCAAATGGGCAGATAAAATGCATCGCAAATATCCGTTAAAACCAATCGCCGTTAGCGAGTATGGGGCCGGTGCAAGTCCTTACAAACACGCTTATCCGTTAGTGCGACCAAGTGCCGGAGGTAAGTTTCACCCGGAAGAATGGCAAACTTTATTCCATGAAAAGAATTGGGAGCAGTTAAACACCAGGAAATATATATGGGGTAAATTTATATGGGTGCTGGCAGATTTCGGTTCTGCTATCAGAGACGAAGGTGATGATAATGGGATCAATGACAAAGGTTTAGTTACCTATGACCGGAAAATTGTAAAGGACGCTTTTTACTTCTATAAAGCCAATTGGAACACAGAGCCAATGGTGTATATAACAGAACGCAGGTTTACAGACAGGACGGTAACGGCAACTGCTATAAAAGTGTATACCAATTTTCCGGATGCCGAACTATTTCTGAACGGAGTGTCATTCGGAAGAAAGAGCGCCGATTCGTTACATAGGGTGATATGGGATAACATCTTATTAAAAAATGGTAGCAACACCGTTAGGGTGGTTGCCCAAAACCAAAATGTAAAGCTGGAAGATAGTTGTATATGGATGTTAAAATAATTACCGGATAATGGATTGGTGCCGGCGTCACAACACATAATCATATAAAAAATGTACAAATGAAAAATATATTATCAATTATTTTATTTATTCAAGTTAGCTTGGGGCTAAGCCCGGGCTTTGGGCAGTCTAAAATTAAAATAGCTTGCATTGGTAACAGTATTACTTTGGGTCGTGGCAGTTATAACCAACCAAAAGATGCTTACCCGGCACAATTACAAGCTTTATTAGGCGAAAAGTATCAGGTTACTAACTATGGCGTAAGCGGTACTACGTTGCTCCGTAAGGGGAATGCGCCTTACTGGAACACGCAGCAATATCAGCATGCCTTAAAAAGCCAGCCGGATATTGTGTTTATTAAATTGGGCACTAACGACACCAAATTGATAAACAGAGGTTATTTGAACGAGTTTGTAGATGATTATAAAGCTTTTGTGCGTTCATTTACCCAGCTTGCTTCGCAACCAAGGGTGGTATTGCTGCTCCCGGTACCCTCTTTTAAGGCAGATACCGCCCAAATATGGGACCAGATAATCACCAGGAAAATTATACCCGACATTCAGCAGGTTGCGTATGATCTGGATCTGGAAGTTATCGATCTCCATTCATTGCTAATTGATAAAGCGCAGTACCTTCCCGATCAGGTGCATCCCGACCAAAGAGGTTTGGCCATTATTGCCAATAGGTTAGCCGAATTAGTTAAGCAAAAGCAGGATAGAGAGTATGATGTTTTCAGCAAAATAGATAGTGCAAAAAAGATTACCTCGTTTTACGGCTACCAATGTGCCGATTTTAAATATAACGGTCGCAACTGTAAAATAGTTAAACCTAAATGGTCTGATAAAAATCACTCCTGGATTTGGCGTGCAAGGTTTTGGGGTACTGAACCACAGGTGGAAATTGCTTTATTGGAACGGGGGTATCATATAGTATATTGTGATGTGGCTGAATTGTTTGGCAACGAAAAAGCAGTTAGCCTATGGAACGATTACTATTCCCTATTAAGAAAAGCCGGCCTGGCTAAAAAAGGGGTACTGGAAGGTAT
Organism: Mucilaginibacter boryungensis; assembly: GCF_015221995.1. NCBI lineage: Bacteria > Pseudomonadati > Bacteroidota > Sphingobacteriia > Sphingobacteriales > Sphingobacteriaceae > Mucilaginibacter > Mucilaginibacter boryungensis. Next base: position 2,929,468 of record NZ_JADFFM010000001.1, on the reverse strand, counting down.
GAGCCGGGGTGGGGTATACGTTTATAATTGGGCAGCAGAAAATCCCAAAAAGGTAGCTTTTGTTTATGCCGATAATCCTGTACTCGACTTAAAAAGCTGGCCGGGCGGTAAAGGTAAAGGGCCAGGCAGTGCGACCAATTGGGAAACCTTCAAAAAGGATTACCAAATTACTTCGGAAGAAGGTGTGGCTTCCTTTGCTAATAGCCCTATAGATAAAATTAAAAAAATAGTAAAAGGCAAATATCCTATGCTGCATGTTTGCGGTGATGCCGATGAAACGGTGCCTATGGAAGAAAATACCCTGCCGTTTGAACAAAAAGTAAAAGCATTGGGTGGTAATATCACTGTGATACATAAGCCCAATGGTCACCATCATCCGCATAGCCTGCCAAACCCTACACCTATAGTCGATCTTATATTAAAAGCTCGAAAATAATTCAAATAAATCAATACAATTAGTAATAAAGGTAATGCTACAAAATCATAACACTACAATGTTACTCATGAACGAAACCGTTGCTGAATATAAACAGGAGGACGTTTTAATTAAGGATTTAACCTGTTTTACGACATTAACAAAAAATGCATTGTCGAATATTGGTATTAATACCGTTTTTGAACTTTCCCTGCTGAGCTATCAGGATTTAAATCGGATCCATTTAATAGGCAAGTTCGGGCGGCGGGCTATTCTTGAGTTTTGCAAGAAACAAGGTATTATTTTAAATACGGAAAGTTTTTTTATAAACAATAAATAGGTTTAAACTGGAAGCATTAAACAATAAAATAACTGAAACTTTATAGATAGAGTTCTCACCTTATCTGATTTTGGTTTATATTGAAAAATTTTCCAATTTTTATTTAGGCGATAATAGAAACTTATAATAAGGCGCTAAATGTTTGTGCATTGCATCTTGGAATGTTCTTGGATCCCCATTTTTAAGAATATTAAGCAAGTCTCTATGTGTCACTGTTACCGCACGATCTTTTTCATTTACCGTACTCATAGCGCCTACAATATAATTAAATACATAGCCTAACATTTTCTGAAATCTATAGAGAGTTTCATTTCCCGACATATGATATAAAATTTTATGAAATTCTACGTCGTATATGGCATGATCAGCAGGGGTTTTAGCCTTATCTTCCTCCATAATTACGATTTTTTCGAGCGCGTCTAAATCAGCCTCATTTCTTCGTAAAAACAATAGCTCGCTTACCCCCATTTCAATTACCAAACGTAATTCCAATAATTCTTTCAGTGCCCGTTCACCGAGCAGTTTAGAATCAACGATCTTAATAAAACCGCTCCAAATATCGGGTTCGGTTAGTATCATACCCCTTCTTTTGCGCGATTCAATCATCCCTAACATCTTTAACCGGCTTAGGGCCTCGCGTACTATGGTTCTGCTTACATTTAAAGCCGCGGCCAATTCCATTTCTTTGGGCAGTGTATCACCAGCTTTAAATTTTCTGTGGATAAAATAATTCCTTAATTTATCTTCAACCTGGTCGGTCATATTAATACTAACCAGGGGCTCCAGATCAAAAAGCTCACTGCCTGTTTTTTCAATCTTCGGGGCAGATTTATTAATATCAGTCATAAATATGTTTTATGTAGTATATAAAGCTACAAATTTACTATTATCTTTTGTTAAACGAAGGCTCGCTGGCTCTCTTAAAAGACGCATGAAATTGAACATTTAAATGCGCATCAATTGTAATCTAATATATCTCGCTAACTTTTAAATAAAATATTAATTATCAAAAATAAATTACATATTTGTATATATGTATAACATATAAGCATTATTGATTATGAGAAAAATTGAAGGACTTATCGCAGCTGTTTTTACGCCATTTAACAACGATGGCTCATTAAACCTAAAAATGATCCCATTACTTGTTGAAAAAATGATTTCGGATGGGTTAAAAGGGATATTTATATGTGGCACTAATGGTGAAGGGCTAAATATGACAATTAATGAAAGGATGCAGGTAGCAGAGCAATTTGTAATGAGTGCAAAAGGCCGGATTCTTGTATTTATTCATGTAGGGCATACTGCCGTTACTGAATCTAAAAAGCTTGCCGCACATGCTGCATCTATAGGTGCAGACGCTATTTCATCGGTTCCCGCTTTTTACTTCAAGCCAAACTCTTTACACAACCTGGTAAATTGTATAGCTGAAATAGCATCAGCCGCCCCATCTTTACCCTATTATTATTACCATGTACCGGCATTTACAGGAAATGTTGACCTGATCGAATTTCTGGATGCTTGTAAAGAAAAAGTCCCAAATCTGGCTGGTATTAAATATACAGCATCAACCTTATATGAATACCAATCTTGTCTGGATTATGATAATGGTAAATTTGACATCCTTTCCGGATTCGACGAAATGCTTTTAAGCGCGTTAGCAGTAGGAGCCAGGGGTGCTATTGGAAGTACGTATAATTTCGCAGTACCTTTTTATCACGATATTATTAATTTATTTAGAAGCGGGGATATTTCAAAAGCAAGGGCTATACAAGCTAAGATGGTACAAATGATCAGGATCCTTTTTAAATTTTCGCCTATACCTGCCCAGCGGGCTATTATGAAAATGCTTGGTTATGATTTAGGCCCATGCCGGCTTCCATTAGTGGATTTAACCGATCCTGAATTTAAGTTGCTAAAAGAAAGTTTAGAAGAAATTGATTTTTTTAACCTGCTTAAGCAATATGATGAAAGCAATTCACCAGTAGTTTTAGATAAATAATTAATTGCAATAAAGCTTAAATATGGAAAATACCCGCCGTTCTTTTATCCGGAATGCTGCGATTGGCACCCTGGCCAGTCTCACTCTTCCTGAAATAGCCTCAGCTGCCTTTGCTGAAGCTGAGGGGAAGAAAATCCGTTTGGATGTTAATGATGTTGTACTTTTTCAGGGAGATTCTATTACTGATGCCGGGCGCGACAAAACAAAAACGATTCCCAATGATATTGGATGCATGGGTAACGGTTATGCTTTGGTAGCCGGATCGGGTTTGCTTGTTAATTATCCGGATAAGAAATTACAAATTTATAATAAGGGGGTTAGCGGGAATAAAGTTTACCAGCTTGCCGCCCGTTGGGACACTGATTGCCTGGACTTGAAACCAAATGTATTAAGCATTTTTGTAGGTGTAAATGATTTTTGGCATACCATGACCGCAGGCTATAAAGGGACGATCGAAACCTATCGGACTGATTATAAAAAATTGCTTGATCGTACTAAACAAGCCTTACCTGATGTAAAACTCATTATAGGTGAGCCTTATGCTGTAAATGGGGTAAACCGGGTGACAGACATATGGTATCCTAAATTTTATGAATTCCAGGCGGCAGCACGCGAAATAGCTGAAGAATATGATACAGGATTCGTTCCTTTTCAATCCGTTATAGATAAGGCGATGAAAACCGCCCCCGGGGCATACTGGACACGTGATGGTGTTCATCCTAATATGGCGGGTATTACTTTATTGGCCCATGCCTGGCTGGCAGCAATTAAATGAAAAGTAGTTGAGCCGGACAGTATCTAAGAACATAGATCCCGAGATTAAAACAATAATGAATAAGCCTGAAGAAGTTAAGAACATAGATTTCTTCTTTTAATCGTCGATATTATCGTCAAAGCAACGGATGAGTATTATAGAGAAGATAATCCTTCAGAATAAATTTAATAATTGATAACCAATTATTTTTTAATACAGAAAGTTAAAGGGGTTCCAACTCAAATGCAATTGATTACCAGTTTTTTATGATTTGGGTAGGAAGACGAACGTCTCTTAATTAAATAGTAAAACTATTGAAAATCAATTAATTAAGAGACGTTTTGCGGAGAGGGGAGATTACAGGCAAACACCTAATTCCATTTTTAATGTTTTTAGATAGTATTTAAAATTAGATAATATGATTGTTGTGATTTGCTTTCATTCTTTGAATTACTGATATTAATCGGCCAGTTATTAGCACCTGCACCACTACGAGTTCACAAAACCTGGTTAAGTTATTTTCTTTTTGACGGTTTGGGGAAGACCTGGTGGGTTTTAGCCCAAGTACGCCATAAACTATCTAATTTATGTACTTTATCAGGATATTGTTGAGCCAGATCATTGGTTTCTGTTTTATCGGTAGTTAGGTTAAATAAGTGCCAGGCGGTATCTTTACTAAAGGCTGTGAGCTTCCAATTTCCTACACGGGCATATCGTGCGCCAAAATGCTCGTTAAACAGGGAGGTATGACCAGCCGAGGCTTTGCCACTGAAACCAGGGACCAGGCTTATACCGCTGGTTGGTGGCACCGCGTGTCCTTTATAAATAGACGGGTATTTAACACCAGCCAGTTCAGCAAATGTGCTCATAAAATCCATCACATGCCCAACCTGATCTTTAAAACCGCCCTTGCCAACAGTAATGCCTTTAGGCCAAAAAGCGATCATTGGCGTACGGATCCCTCCTTCATATGATTCTTCTTTCCAATACTGGTAGGGGGTATTAGCCACATTAGCCCAACGTGGCCCGATAGAGGAATAAGTGGTTTCAGGTCCGGGGGGCGCCTGTTTCTTCGTGGCATAAACAATTGCCCGTCCATCGCGGGTCTGGTCGGGGCGATCAAAACCAGGGCCGTAGTTTGCACAATTTTCTGCACTTGCGCCGTTATCGGATAGAAAAATAATCAATGTATTATCAAGTTGCCCCGTTTGCTTAAGCGCATTGATGATACGGCCAATACCCTGATCCATGCAATCTATCATGGCTGCATGAACCGCCATGGCCGACGCGTCCCAATCTTTATCCGGATTATCTTCCCATCTTAGGTTAGTACCTATCCGGTCAGAAAGTTTGGTAACTTTAGGGTCGATGAGGCCGATGCTGATCATTTTTTGATAGCGAGCTTTCCGAATAGCATCCCAGCCTGCTTTATAGGTATTTTTATATTTGGCAATATCTTCGGGTTTTGCCATCAGCGGCCAGTGCGGTGCATTTTCGGCCACGTACAAAAAAAATGGTTTTTCAGATTGGGCATAGCCTTTGATATAAGCTACCGCCGTATCATTGATAGCATCGGTATGGTAATAACTTTTAGGAACACTTTTTATCGGTGTAGTACCGCTTACCAGGCTAAAAGGATCATAATAATCAACCACCCCCCATATCGTGCCAAAATATTTTTCAAACCCGCGGCTGGTAGGATATTGGCTGAGGGGTGAAAAATCCCCGTCATCTTTATGATGGTTAAGCCAGTCCATTTGCTTTTGTTTATTTGGCTGGCCATTGGTATTAGAAACATGCCACTTCCCGGACATCGCCGTATGGTACCCCCCTAATTTAAGTAACTCGGCCAGGGTGATGGTATTTTCAGTAATATGGCCCTGATATCCTGGCGCATCTTCCGCATCGGTCATTTTGCCAATGCCCGCCTGATGGTTATATAAACCTGTAAGTAGGGATGCACGTGTAGGGCAGCAACGCGAAGTATTATAAAACTGTGTGTAACGGATGCCGTTTTGTGCCAGATAATCAAGATTAGGCGTTTTCACTTCGCCGCCATAGCAGCCGATATCCGAATAACCAAGGTCGTCGGCTAAAATCACAATAATATTAGGGCGTTTTTGTTTGGAAGGCGGGGTTTTAACAGTTTGCTTAAAAGAAAATGCCGTAAAAACCAACCCTATTAAAACCAAACACCAATAAATCCATTTCATATTTATTTTTATAAGTAAATAATTATTGCAGAGTAATTAATACAAACTCGTTTGTAGCCAGCGTGATAGGGCTAATGGTTTTAGTCGTGTTGTTCCAAACGGGGGCACCCGCCCCGGTTAGCGTTAGGTAACTTGAGCCACTGCCTTTATGTACCGTAAGTGTTTTTGATGTTGTGAAGCTTGTATTGTTTAATTGCAGGTTTAACGTTTGCGTAGTAGCCGAAGTATTCCATAAAGCAGCTGTCGCTTTATTTACCCCTCCTGTTAAAAATCCATCCACTCCTGCAGGTAAACCTGTTAGCGGCCGCCTCAGGGTCGACATCACATTATTCAGCCAGGTAGCTACCTTAAATTCCATTAAAGCCAGGTCGGTGTGGTTATCATCGTAAATATGAGCATATATTTTATCAGCGTAGTCCATATAGTTCCTTTCGCCACGTAAATAATAAATCAAACCTTTACTGGTACTTACGGCCTCATCCTTAGTTGCACAGCAAGACAGCCACATACCCCTGTTTACAATCATCTTAGTTCCGGGATATTTTAAATTATAATTATTTAAAGACGCGATGGCCGAATCCAGGTCGGCCCGGTCGCCCCACTGATAGAACTGAAAAGTAAGGTAGTCCAATTGAACGTTTTGTTGCTTCAGGTAATTTACAGAATATGTGTAAAAATGGTTAGCATTTGCCGAGTTGTTCTGTATCCCACCGACTTTGGCACCAGTTGTTCTCAACCCTGCAGCAATAGGCTTCCAATAGTCTATAAACCGCCGGATATTTAACTCTTTAGCCGCATCAGTTTCAATTCCGTTGATATATCCCAACGTATGTGCGGGTTCCTGATGGGCTATCCATATAGCATGGTAGCCACTACCCACTGCACTATCGGCCCCCTTTGCCCAGGCTATAAAATTATTTTGAAATGCAGTCATAGAAGTGCCGATAGTTGGTAATGGAACATAATCTTCATCGGGGTCTGTATATTGGGTGGCAAGGGCATATAACGGACTGGCTGTATTATCCGGGGTGCCGCCAATTTGATTCAGTTGTATTAGTTTTTTAGCCGGATCTGTTATAATTCCATGCACGTAATTCAGCAATCCGGTATAAGTAGTACTTTGCTGATTGCGATATACGCCCCCTGCATCTTTATAAAATTCACCCAAACCAGTTTCTTTATAAATATTCCTTATCCCATTAACTATTTTCATTCCAACAGCGGTGTCAACATCAATACTAAGCCTGTTACCCGGTACTAAATCTGTAAATCCGCCATTACCACCAGCGGCCATGCCCCTTAAATAAGTTACATCCGGGCCTCCGCTCGCACCCATGTTGGCGGTTATAGTTACAGTAGCATTTACCTTCAAATTCGGTACAGCATCCGTTAATGGTTTGATCCCATCACTACTATTAACAGCTTTTTTTTCGCAGGCGCTAATCCCCAATACTATCATAAAGGTAATAGCCAGCATCAGTGTGTTGTTGCGTTTAATAATTTCCATCTTTTTAAGTTAGGTCATGAAATAATCAGTTTGTATTGAACCGCATCTGTTGAGCAATTAGGCTATTTTTTGCCTGTCAATGCTTTGATCGTGTTAACCTCCACCTCGCTAAACGGTGTGCCGTCTTTTCTTAAAATGTCATGAAACCAAAGTTCAGGCTCCTTCCCGTCGGGCATTGGCGTACCCCAGGCATAAATGGTATTGGTTTTACCTGATATAAAGCCCCAGTTAATAGCCCCAATTTTTTCTTTTTTCAGCATAGGCATAATCGTTTGAAACAGGCTGCCGTTTTTACGGGCCATATATTCGGTACAAATAAGAGGGCGCCCATATTTTTGTAATTCTGCTATCTTTTTCATGTGCGCATCAATATATCCATAATTATGATAGGTGATCACATCCGAATTTTCCAGTTGAAACTTATTCAGTTCCGTAAACTTATCGCCCCAATTCCATACACCCGCACTAATGGGTTGCGACGGGTTTACTTCTTTAGCCCAGCTAAAAACCGATTTAAGCAAAGGCAGGCTATTGTTAAAATATTGGTTGTTTCCCGGTTCATTATACAAATCCCAGAGCAGAACGCGCTTATCGTCTTTCAGCATGATCATAATATCTTTCACGTAACTTTCCAGCATTTTCAAACTATCGGGATTATTGCGGATAGCCGTACCCGGGTCGCGCACCCAGCCGCTGTTATGGATGCCGGTTTTAGGTTCGGGCTGTTTACCGGCGTGATACTCGTCGTTCCAGCAATCATCAAAAAACACCAGGATAGTTTTGATACCGTGCCTGGCTGAAATATCAAGATATTGATTAAGACGCTTTTTGAAGCCATCTTTGTCGGACGTCCAGGCGATGTGGTGCAAAAATACCCGCATGGCATTAAACCCAAGCTCCTGCGCCCAACCCAATTCCCTGTCAATGGTCTGGGGGGCAAATGTGGCCGCCTGGAACATTTCGAGCTGGTTAACGGCGCTGCTTGGCTGGTAGTTGCAGCCGCGGGGCCACTGTTGCTGTTTATACCAGTTATTGGCCTGCTCAGCACTCCATCTTGATTGCGCCCTTAAACTTAACACGGAAAGTAGCGCAAGGAGGGTAAGTATGATATTTTTCATCGTTTATGATTTATTTATAAAAAACAGATGCAGCACTGAACTGCAATTTAATTTTTAGGGTAATTTTTAATTAATAGCCAGGGTTTTGAACACAAAGTTTATTCGCATCAATTTCGGATTGTGGTATAGGGAATACCAGTTTGTTATCCGTCACGTTTGCGGCCGGGATGCCCCTTGTTAATGCCGACGAAAGAAATTTACCCTGGCGGATAAGGTCCTCGCGGCGTTTGCCTTCTCCTACAAACTCCCAGCCGCGTTCACGTAAAATAGCATCGCGGAAAGCGTCTTTGGTGGGTGTAATGGCCAGGGTGAGGTTAGCAACACCTGCACGGGCCCGTACCTGATTGATCAGCGTGAAGCACTCTGTCGTAGGACCGTTCAACTCATTTAATGCCTCAGTACGGGTAAGCAGTATATCAGCATAACGGATAATAGGTACATCAGTCCCGGCGTTATTGCCTACCTGTGCATTATCCCAATACTTAAAACAACGGGCGTTATCATTTGCCAGGATGTTAACGGTAACGTTACTGTTATTGATATAACTGGTGCATATTGTAGCCAAGCGTTTATCAGCAGGATCGTACGAGCTTACAAATGCTGTGCGTAAACGGTAGTTCGTTGCAAAAATAGACATTGTGGAAGCGTAGGTATAGCCAGGGAACTGCGGGCTGCTTTTATATCCCACCGGCAACGCGCCGCACTGGTACCAGTTACTATAATCAGTTTCATTACGGCATTGCAACACCAATATCATTTCCTTATTCTGTTCATTAGCAGTACGAAACATGTCTGCAAATACCGGATATAAAGAATAATAGCCGAAGTTGATGATTGCCTGGCTGGCATCGGCAGCTTTTTGCCATTGTTTGGTATTAAGGAAAAATTTAGCCAGGATACCGTTCGCCACAGCTTTATTAATACGTCCAAAGGCGGCTTCTTTCCCCGGATCAGGCAGGTCGGCCAGTGATTCGGTGATCTCTGTTTCAATAAAACTTTTCATAACGTCGTCGCTCGCCCGGGCAAGGTCGCCCGACTGGATAGTGGATGTTCTCAACGGTACCGGGCCAAAAAAGCTGTACAGAAAAGCGTAGGCTTTGGCACGCAGGACACGCGCTTCGGCTTTGTACAGTTTCTTAGTAGCATCTGCGGTGTTTACATTATCTATGTTTTCTATTACACCATTGGCATCCCTGATAGAGGCGTAAGAAGGTGCCCAAATATCGGCCGCCAGGGTACCGAGGTTAGCTGTCCAGTTAAAATTGATGATCTGTATGAGCTGACCGTTTTCTGCACCATCCGTATTATAACCTATATCGGTGCAGTCTTCTGAGTCGTTGATCCAATAACGCGAGTTAGTTTGCAATTGCGCATTAGCATAAGCCGAGTAAAGCAGCGAGCGGATACCCGCCTCGGTAGTTAATACGTTACCCGGCGAAAATTCCGAGTTTGGAACTACGTCAAGCGCATTTTTACATGAAGCCAGCTGCAGGGCGGCAACTAAGGGTATGATATATTTCAATGTCTTTTTCATGATCGTGATAGTTAATAAGATTAAAACTGAACGTTAAGTCCGGCGGTGAAAACTTTAGTCAACGGATAAGTATTATAATCGATACGCAGTACATTATCGCCTAATGCATTAGCTGCCGGGTCTGATCCGGTGTATTTAGTAAACGTAAACAGGTTTTGACCGGTTGCAAATACGCTAACACCTTTCACAAATTTCAGCGCTGAAACAGGCACCTTAAAAGTTAAGCGTACCGATTGCAGCCGCAGGTAAGATGCGTCTTCTACCGTACGGTTGGTTACCTGAAGCTGACCTCTCACATCATTAGGCAAAAATGAGGGGTATTCGTCGGTCGGGTTGGTTGGCGTCCAGCGGTTAAGATAAGGGATAGCAAGTTTATTGCGACGGTAATCAACCGGGTAATAAGCATCAACCAGGCTGCTGTTTAACATTTTGCCGCCTTGCTGTCCTTCTATGAACGCATCAAGTGTTAAAGCCTTATAGCTTACGTTGAGGTTAAACCCATAATAAAAATCGGGAAGCGACTTACCCAATACAACTCTGTCGTTGGTATTAATGACGCCATTCCCGTCTATATCGCGGTATTTCAGATCGCCGGGCCTCACTCCAGCCTGCGTTTTTGTAAAATCGTCGGTTTTTTGCCAAACACCATCTACAATATAGCCGTAGAATGACCCCAGCGAATTACCTGGTTTTAATATGCTTACCTGGCCAATTGAACCTGGCCCATTGCCGATAAACTGCGGCACCGAACCCAGGCTGATCACTGTGTTTTTAAGTGTGGTAAGGTTGGCGCCAGCATCGATCCGAAATACGCCGTTATCCGTAATGTTGGCTTTCACAGAAAACTCCATCCCGCTATTACGCATACTGCCTACGTTCTCGGTACGTGAGCCAAAACCGGTACTTAACGGCAGTGGTATATCGTATAGCAGGTTGTAAGTTTTGCGGTTGTAATATTCGATAGTTCCGGTTAGTCGTGAATTAAATAAACCAAAATCAACCCCGATGTCCATTTGCCGGGCCGACTCCCATTGCAGGTCGGGGTTGGCACTACGGGTGGGCTGCAATATGGAAGTGCGCGTTTCGTTAAATACGGCATTACGCCCCGATGAGTAAGTAGAATAGTAAATATAATTTGCATTAGGCTGATTACCTGTAATACCAAAGCTGCCACGCAACTTCAAATCGCTGATGATTTTGCTGTTTTTCAGGAATTTTTCCTCATGGATACGCCAGGCCGCCGCTACCGAAGGGAAGTAACCGAACCGATTATTTTGGCCGAAGCGTGCCGAGCCATCAGCTCTGATAGATGCCGTTAACAGGTATTTATTTTTGAAAGAATAGCTGGCCCGGGCAAGATAGGAGATCAGAATATTTTCCTGCCTGCCATCGCTTGCACCGTTCAGTGTATTATCGCCGGTACCCAAACCGTTATAGGTTAGGTCGGGCAAAGCAAACGACCGCGAATTAGACACCAGTGAACTAGAGGTATAGCGCTCATAAGTAGTCCCTGCTACCGCGTTTAAGCGATGATCTTCGTTAAACGTTTTGTTAAAGTTAATAGTACCTTCAGCCAGGTAATAAGCCCTTTTGCCATCACGCACATCGGCATAACCATTATATGATGCACCAGTTAAGGTTGAGGGATCTATCCAGTAATAACGTTGGGCATCATTTAAGTCAGCTCCTGCTCTTGCTTTAACGGATAATGATGGCATAAGGAAATATTCGGCATATAAATTGCCAAAAGTTCGGTAAGTATCGCCCACGCCATACTGCCCGTTGATAACTGCAACAGGATTATCCATAGGCGCCATCAGCGGTGAGCGGGCGTAGCTGCCATCGGCGTTATAAGCCGGCGCGGTGGGGTCATAATTTTGCGCCATATACAATGCGCTGGCGTTATCGTTTAAGCCGTTGCCTGTAGAATTGTATAAATCGCGTGTATAGGAGGTGGTAAGGCTCATGCCTACACTATATTTATTAGCTTCAGATGTTTCAACATTGACACGGGCGTTATAACGCGTGGTACCGGACTTGAGTTCAATACCCTCCTGGTTAAAAAAGCCTGCGGATATATAATATTTTGTATTTCCACTACCTCCGCTAAAAGAAAGATCGTGCGATTGGATCACCCCTTTTTTTAACAGCAATTGCTGCCAATTGGTATTAGCATTGGCCCCGGTTACTTTGGTTGTGCTGAGACCGCCCAGGTCGATAATACTGTTAATGGCTTGAGTATATTCATCCCCGGTCATGAAACGTTGCAAATGCGCCGCCTGCTGGGTACCGTAAGTGACATTGTAAGCTACGTTGATCCTGCCTGAAGTCCCTCTTTTTGTGCTGATCAACACTACACCGTTAGCACCGCGCGAACCGTAGATTGCAGTTGCAGAAGCATCCTTCAGTATCTCGATCGAAGCGATATCTGCGGGATTAAGCGAGCTAAGTGCAGTCCGGTTATTAGGGTTACTGGTAGCCCCTGCTGGTGCGGCACCGCCTATAGCTACTGCATCGTTCACCGGCATACCGTCAATGACGTATAATGGGTCATTATTCCCGGTAATAGAGGTGATCCCTCTTACCTGCACGCTCATAGCAGCGCCGGGTTCACCGCTTTTTTGGTAGACCTGTACACCTGCTGAGCGGCCCAGCAAAGCCTGTTGCACATTAAGATTAGTTGCCTTGGTTAATTCGGATGCTTTTAATGAAGTAACCGAACCGGTCAGGTCGCTCTTTCGCGCGGTGCCATAACCTACAACCACTACTTCATTTAATGATTTGGCATCTTCGTCTAACTGAACATCTAAAATTTGCTGTTGCTTTACAGCTACTTCCTTGTTAAGGTAACCTACATACGAGAAAGTCAGCACATCATTGGCATTAGCTGTTTTTATACTGTATTTGCCCTTGTTATTGGTAGTTACGGCAACGTTACTGCCTTTAATAACAACGGTAACACCTACCAGTGTTTCGCCTGTTTTTGACGAAGTTACCGTACCACTGACAATTTGCTGGGCAAAAATCCTGGCGGAGCATAGAAGCATCAGCAGGAGTAAAGCCATCTTTTTCGCCGGCTTAATACAAATAGTAAATAATTGGTTCATATTGTAAATTTTAGGTTTATTTAAAAATTGGTTATTGGCATGGGTTCTGTCCCTGGGCAATTCTCACAAATTGATCAAGAAAACTATATGATTTTTGGTTACGCCCGTTTATCTGCTGCACTGAACGGTTTAGGAACATTCCATTCATTACCCAGGGGTCTGTTGTTGCGGTAAAATCGACATTAACACCATAAGATTGCCTGAGTGCGTAAAAAGCCAGCGCTACCTTACTATGCGATTTGAAATCGGTATTTGCGGTGCATAAGTATCCTTTCTCGTTTTCGAGGTACGCCGAATTTTTCCAGAATGCATACCATTCCTCTGCCGGCCGGGGATTTTTCAGCGCATAATCGATGTATTGATAGTTTTGGGTAATACCTGGCGGCGGCGGAAAGATCTGATCGGTTGTACTGGCATTGGCCGCTGCAATAAAAGCAGGATCGATATTGGAGGTATTATAAGATTTAAAATAGTTTTTGGCCGAGAATTCAGTTACTAATAGTTTTTGATCATCGCCTATCCCATTGCTCATAAAGTTAAGGGCGTTAATCATTTCAGTATCGGTGTTATGATGGATATGCACATCTGCACCCGATAGGTAGTTCGTGTTTTTTACAAAGTTGAGCAGGTTAAGTATACCCGTATTGCCAGTGCGGGCACTTGCAAACATCATATCAAAGGATCCTAAAAAGATGGGCTTATCTATGCCATGCAACGTAAAATAACTATATACCCGCGCACAGGCTGCCTTATAAAAAGAATTTAAAGGTTCGTTCCAGGTAGATGGATCAGCTTCAATAAAAGGTTCATTACCTACTACAAGCACATCTGTATAAGGCATTGCCTTGGCAAGTACCTGGTCAATAAAAGCGATGTAATTATTCCAATCTGTTGAACCTACGGCCGGAAACACATTAGCCACAAAATTAAATTTGAGGTTGAGAACGGTTTTGTATCCTTTGGCTTTAAATGTGATAAATGTATTTAGATTAGGGTTGGTATCAATGGAATTGGTTTTATAAACATCTATCATTTCCACAAAGCTGCGTACCCATTTCGTTTTGGTATCGGCCAGGTCATCCAAATCGGCCTGGGCAGCCTGTTCGTTTAAATTTACACCCATATTATAGGTGAAATCAAAATTTTTACCCGGGCGGGTTGATGCCGTTTGCGAGTTGTCACCATTGCCTGTTGAAGGCTCCGGATTTGACTTGTTGCCGCATGAATTACACATGCCTGCAAACATCAATGCAATAACAATGATTTTTAATTTCATCAAGATTTATTTTAGGCCAGTATGGGCAGCAGCTTTTTTATGAACTGCGCTTTAACAACTTATTATAACTGGTATTATTTGTTAACAAAAGGTTTTACAATAGCAATGTTAACTTTAAAATGAAAGGCCGTATGAGGACAAATGTTAAAATATCCAGCACAAACGTTCATATCTGTACAGGATGATAATTAGTTGCTGGTAATTGGCAAATTAATTTACATATTGAATAACCAATTAAAAAACGTGTATGAAAAAGTGCTTTTATCGGCTTTTACTGCTGTTTTGTTTATACAGTAGCAATTTATTTTGTCAGGATTTCATCTTTAGAAAAATAACTGCAGATAATGGACTTTCGCACAACACGGTATATACTATTATACAAGACCAAAAAGGCCTTATGTGGTTTGGTACCCGGGAGGGCTTGAACCGTTATGATAGTTATACGGTAAAAAACTATTATATAAAAAGCGCGCGGCCAGGTAGTTCGGCAAACCGGATAAGCTGTCTGCTCAACTTAAAAAACAATATTTATATCGGTACCGATAATGGCTTGTATATATATGACCCGGTACAGGATAAAGTTGTGCCAATGCGGGGGATAAAAGGTCATTTTTCAGTGCTTTGTATCACCAATATCAATTCAACAATATATATAGGTACATCTTCCGGTTTTTACAGGATTGGTTCAAATGGCAACATACATTTACTTGCTGCTAATGGCAAACTGGTTACTGCGGTTAATCCTGTAGCCGGCAGTAATTTTTTACTAGCCGCCGGTAATAGGATTGCGATTATTGATACGACCGGAAAGGTTTTAGAAACAATTAAACAGGGCGACATCAATGCACTAAAACGAACAGATTTTACAATTTTCAATATTTATCACGAAAAACAAGCAGACTGGTTGTGCACTAACTACGGGTTATTTTATCTTGATGAAGACACAAAAAAGTTATCTAAAGTTAAATTTACAGATGAGGAGAGTACAGAAAGCAATACCGTAAGAGCAATTACCCGTGGCCACGACGGCAAATATATGATTGGTACGGAAAACGGCTTATATGAATATGACCCCACACTAAAAAAATCTGTCAATTACCAGCAATCTTTCGATAATAACCCCAAACGGCTAAATGATAAAGCTATCTACTCGGCTTGTACAGCAAAAGATGGGTCTGTTTGGTTAGGGACTTATTTTGGCGGTGTAAATTACACCCCATCGGTTAGTTATGGTTTTAAAAGCATCCTGGCTAATGAAAAAGACGGCCACCTTAATGGTAAAGCTGTAAGCCAGATGATGGAGGATGGCAAGCATAACATCTGGATAGGTACAGAAGACGGCGGCATAGCTATCTACCAGCCAAAAATTAAATCATTTACCAATATTAACAGGCATAGCAGCCCGTTTTACCTCGATATTAATAATGTTCACGCCATTTATAATGATCATGCCGGAAGTATCTGGGCCGGTACATTTTTGGGCGGACTGCATCGCTTTGACCAGACAAATGGCAAAACGACTATTTATACCATGCGCCCTAACGACACCACAAGCTTGTCCAACGACCAGGTTTATGCGGTTTATCGAGATAGCAAAGGCATACTGTGGGTAGGTACGCAACACGGCCTGAATATTTTTGATTATCAAACCAACCGGTTTCATCTGTTTAAACCCCAGCTATTTGCCGCCGAGTTTATTTATGATATGATAGAAGATAATAACGGAGCTATTTGGTTTTGCACCCGTTGGGATGGTTTGCTGCGTTATGACCCAGGTACAGATAAAGTGGTTCATTATACCTCCACTGGCCGGCCAGGTAGTATACCAAGCAACCAGGTAATTAGTGTTTATAAAGACAGTAATCAGGCATTGTGGTTTGGTACGCTTGACGGTGGCGTATGTGTTTACGATAAAGGTAAATTCAAAACTTACGATACCCAAAATGGTCTGCCTAACAACAATGTGTATGGCATATTGGAAGATGCCCGGCATAATATATGGCTCTCTACCAACCGTGGCTTAGCCTGCTATAACCGCAACACACAAAAATTCACTAATTATGATAATCGTTATGGCCTGCCAAGTAACCAGTTCAACTTTAAATCGTACCTGAAAACCAGCGATGGCACGCTATATTTCGGCACCATACACGGACTTTGTTATTTCAACCCGCTTGCTATAAAACCTGTACAACAAAAAGTACCTATTCTTTTTACTTCTTTTCAGTTATTCAATAAAACAATCGAGCCTGCTGAACATAGCCTGCTGTCGCGGCAAATAGATGATGTTGGATCAATTGACCTGGCTTACACGCAAAACGTATTCAGTATTAGTTATGCCGCCTTAAACTACAGCAACGTTCGTGGTAATAATTATGCCTACTACCTTGAAGGATTTGAAAAAAAATGGAATTATGTTAACGACAAGAATTTTGCAACATATACCAGCTTATCACCAGGAAAATATATATTTCATTTAAAGGCCCTTGATGTTTCAGGCAACCCGGTAAGTAAAGAGCGTACGCTAATTATTAATGTAGCCCCTCCCTTTTACCTGAGTAAAATGGCATTTGTGCTGTATTTTTTACTGCTTTGCCTGGCAGCTTGGTTATACACCCGCTTTGTAAATTTTTTGCATGTTAAAAAGCTGGAGGTACAATTAGAGCGCATGGAAAAAGAGAAAACTACTGCACTAACACAACACCGTCTTAATTTTTTCACCTTTATTTCTCATGAATTTAAAACGCCACTCACCCTCATCATTGCATCGGTAGAGAAATTTATAGAAGATCATGAACATAGCCTGAAAAAAAATGCCGAGCTGGTTATTATTAAAAGTAATGCTGCCCGCCTTTTTAAAATGATTCAGCAATTGATGGAATTTAGGACGATCGAAACAGATCATTCGGCCATTAAACTATCAAAAAACGATTTGGTGAAATTTGTAAATGATCGGGCTGTTTCTTTTAAAACGCTTGCAAATAATAAAGGCCTGGAGCTGATATATTCATCATCTACTGATCATTATCAATGCTATTTCGATGCAGAAAAAGTAGAGAAAATCATTTTCAATATTTTATCGAACGCGTTAAAAAACACAGCCGAAGGAAAAAT
Organism: Mucilaginibacter boryungensis; assembly: GCF_015221995.1. NCBI lineage: Bacteria > Pseudomonadati > Bacteroidota > Sphingobacteriia > Sphingobacteriales > Sphingobacteriaceae > Mucilaginibacter > Mucilaginibacter boryungensis. Next base: position 2,912,088 of record NZ_JADFFM010000001.1, on the reverse strand, counting down.
AATTGTCGACCTGGCTTTCGAACTGAAGACAGGAGAGGAAGCTAATGCGTTGATCACCATTACCGATACGGGCAAAGGTATGTCAAAAAAAGAGCTTGAGCATATATTCCAAACTTTTTACAAGGGCATTGATAATGATGGGGGCAGCGGTGTGGGTATGGCTTTAGTAAAAAGTTTAGTTACTTATTTAAATGGCGAGATCAACATTAAAAGCGAAATAGGTCATGGCACACAAGTACTGATTAAGCTGCCGGTTACTGAAAAAACAGGCAACGGTAAAGAAACAACTACGGAAGGGCATTTACCTGAAGCTGCCGAAATAAATTACCCATCTGTACCTGCTGAAATTGGACAAGACAAATTTGCACATACCTTATTAATTGTTGAAGATAATAAGGAATTACTGATATTTTTATCAAAGCACCTGGCCCGGCATTATCATATTGTGGCAGCATCAAACGGACAATCGGGATTTAACCGGGTTATTAAACACCCACCCGATCTGATAATAAGTGATATTAAAATGCCCCGGATGGATGGCATTGAATTCTGTAAAAAGATAAAGAGTGATGCCAAGTACCGCCACATCCCGGTGATTCTGTTATCAGACAATACACATGACAACATTAAATTAGATGGCCTTGATGTGGGGGCAGATGCCTACCTGGCCAAACCGTTTAATTTGAAGGAATTGGAATTACTCATCTCCAATATGATCAAATCGCGTGTGATGCTGCGTGAACAATTGCTGGATATGAGTAAATTTGGACTTGATAAGCTGCCCCGCAACAATAAAGACCAGGAGTTTTTAGCCAATTTAGGTATAGTGCTGGAAAAATATTTTGCAGATCCCCAGTTTACAGTTGAACAAATGGCCGACGAACTGCATATCAGCCGCACACTCCTGCACCTTAATCTCAAAAAAATACTGGATAAAAGCGCTAATCATTTGTTAAACGAATACCGCCTAAAAAAAGCTGTTTTAATGCTGGAAAAACAATTGCCAATTAACGAAGTGGCTTATTATTGCGGCTACAGCGATCCAAACTATTTTAGCCGGATATTTAAAAAGCACTACCAGATAAGTCCCGGTGCTTTTCGCGAAAACGCCGGGCGTAACCAGTCGCCAAATAACTTAGCTTAATAGGATTTATTTACAGTGCGTGTTAACGCCACGGCCAATTCCTTTGTTTTTTGCAGAAAGATTTGGGCCAGGTTATGTTGTTCACCGGGGTCGGTTTTTAAATTATATAGCTGCGGGGTGCTTTGCAAGCCGGTTGGCCCCCGCTTATTGGCCAGCCATGCGGGCGGTATTTTGGTAGCCGGGGCTATATACTTCCAATCGCCCTGGCGATAGCACATAGTAAAAGCTTCTTCTATCATGGTTTTACGCCCTTGTTGTGATTTGCCCAATATTGACGGCAAAAAGTTATAACTGTCAGGCGCGGCACCTACAGCTATTTTAGCACCGGTTAAAGCAGCCAGCGAGCTAAACAGATCTACCTGACTGATCATTGCTTTGTTAACGCCCGGTTTTATGGTGCCCGGCCAATAGGTTATAAATGGTATCCGGGTACCACCTTCGTATGCGCTATATTTACCGCCCTTGTAAGGGCCGGCTGGCAAATGCCCTGAAATTAAAGCCTCTGCTTTATCAGCATAACCATCATCTAAAACAGGGCCATTATCGCTTGAGAAAATAATTAATGTATTATTTATCAAGTGCAGCTTTTTCAATTGTTGCAGTACCTGGCCGGTTATCCAGTCCATTTCGGCAATAGCATCACCCCGGGCGCCCATTTTTGTTGCACCAACAAAACGGGTATTGGGCATACGCGGCACATGGATATTTGGCGTGGCAAAGTAAAGAAAGAATGGTTTGCGTTTATTAGCTGCAATAAAATGCAGCGCCTTATTTGTCAATACATTAGCAAAATCCTCATCTTTCCAATAGGCGTTGCGCCCACCCTTCATGTAACCTATGCGGCTTACTCCGTTAACAATAGTACCGCTGTGCTGCGAGTCGGCTTTCATTTTAAGCTGTTGCCCATCGTCATCAAGACCTGTAGGATCGTTGCCGATTCTGCGGTCATAGTTTACTTCAATAGGATCGTGTCTGTCCAGTCTTGCAACATGATGATCTTCTACAAAAACAGTTGGCACCCTATCGGGTGTTGCCGGGATGATAAAGCTATAGTCGAAACCAACCTCCCGTGGCCCTGGGTTAATGCTGTCATTCCAATTCGGGTGACCAGTACCCAGGCCCAGATGCCATTTGCCTATAACCGCTGTAGTGTATCCTGCCTGTTTCAATAAACCGGGCAGGGTTTGTTGTTCAGGGTTGACGATTAATGGCGCATCGCCCGGTAAAATAGCTGCATTGTTACGAAAGGCATAACTGCCGGTAAGTATTGCAAACCGCGACGGTGTACAAGTAGAGGCCGAACAATGTGCATCTGTAAATTTAACCCCTCCTGCAGCCAAACGGTCTACATTGGGCGTTTTAACTTGCTGTGCTCCGTAACAACCCACATCGCCATAGCCCAAATCGTCCACATAAATAAATACAATATTGGGTTTACGCGTCGTTGCTTTTTGCGCAACAGTGAATACCGGCAATGCCAGGCAACAAACAGCAAATACAATATTATTTTTAAACTTCATCTATTTAGCGTGTTGCTTTCCTGGCGGCTTTTCCTTTGTTTACAATATCGACAAAATCGGCATACCATAACGGATTGGCCGCACAATCGCCATTGGCATCCCGTTTTAAAGATTTACAGGCAAAAATCGGATTTACAAACCATACACCAGTGCCCGGTTTGACATTTGCCGGGGCGGATTGGCTCATATAACCATAGGTAGCCAGCACTACACCATATTGTTTAAAATAACGGTAATAGGTTTGCAGGGCATGTGGGAAAAACCATTTACGGCTATCAAATAGTTCAGCCCATTCAGTAGCAGTAACGTGTTTGGTGTTAGCCATACTATACCATTGGTATAAGCGCATGGTATCAGCATACCCATACTTTTTGGCAAATTCAACGCCCTTAGTTGTGTTGCCAAGGATATCAGAAGTATGCCTGTTATACAACCGGAATAATGAAAATTCAGGAACAATTATTGGTTTGGATGGCATTATAGCGCGTACAAAATCAAGCGCTTTGGGTATTTCAAGCGTATCACTAATGTGCAAGTGTATAGCAAGGCCGGCCAAATCTTTATTATCCTGTGCAAGCTTAATCAGGCCTACAACCCCGGGTATTTTTTGTTGCCCGGGCTCAAACAAAGCGGGTAACGACCCTACATATATAGCGGGTTTATTATACTGAGGGTGTGCTTTGTAAAATGGGAGCACTACTTCAGTGAGCAGGCGCTCCATAAATTTAACAAGCGGCACATACCCTTCGTTATTTACATCCATGTCCTCTTCCATGGTTTCCAGATTAGGTTCGTTACCTAATTTCAGCATATCAAGGTTGTTGCCCATCCTGGTTAGCAGGGCCGTTACTGTTGCAAAGTATTTTTTTTCAAGGCTCGATCCGGGCTTGGGGATGCGCAGCTTATATTTATTAAAATCCCATCTAAAACCAAAGGCAACTTTGTACCCTGCTTTTTTTGCTTCAATTACTTTACTTAGGCCGGGTTCGGTAGCAGGGTCTTTTTTTCCGTCTATGTATTCAAAAATATAGGGGGTTGTCCTTATCCATTCTACAGGTGTCTTCTTTAGGTAAGCAATATCAATTATCTCGGGGTCGTGATTAAAGTTTGCACCGATTTCTTGCGATAGCACAGCTTGATATGACGCTAAAAGTACTATTGCTAAGCTAAACAGTCGACTTAGATATTTTTCCATTTTCAGTTGGTTTTTAAACTTTTATAAAACAATTCCGCTTTCTTTTGATCAGGCATCAGGCGACCGTTCACCCATTTTAGTGGTACTATACCAGGCCTGCAGGTTAAGGGATAGTGAGTGCCCATTATTCCACGTGGATTAAAGAAGGTGGTAGACCACCAGTTGCCCTGCTTATCGAGGAAAGTATTATTATGCCCACCTTCCAATATGGCCGGATAGCGTGGGCCGTAGGGCCCATAAATATGATCGGCTTCGGCTACTACCACATCGTAACTGTATAGTACTTTGTCTTTCTTTTCATCGCGCAGATAGGTGTAGGTGCCATCGGCTTTAGGCACAGACCAAACGGTTTGCAGCAATTGGTATTTATGGTGGTGTTTGGTTAAATATATACCCTCAATATACGGTTCGGGTTGATAGGGCGTTTCTTTTAATTTTTTAAAAGGTTCGGCCACGTCGCTTAAATCATCTTTCATTTTAGCAATGAAGTGATCGTGTCCCAGCAAGTATACTTTACCGTCCGTGTCTTCAAAAATACTTAAATCGATATTAGGAAAAATAGCATGCGCTTTATTTCCCTCTATGTTTTGATACGGCCCCTCGGGTTTTCCGCTGGCGCTGATTAACATGAACGACCCTATTCCGCCGTTAATACAGGCAACAATCACCCACTTTTTTTTACTTTTTAAATAGTGAATTTCAGGCGCCCACAAGGCCCGGTACATCGAGTCGAGCACGTCACCGTTAACCGATTTACTTCCCGGCTTTATTGGCTTTCCTCTTTTTTGCCAGTCGGCGGCGTGTTTATCAAACGACCAGATAAGGCCCATTGATTGCCACGATAGCAAATCTTTTGATCTCCATAGATAAATACCATCGTTATAGTCCCAACAGTGCATCTTCCCGTTTTCAAATTTGCGACCTGCAGCAGCGGTGGTACCGGTCATATAATAATTACCATCAGGCCCAAGGGTTACATAGGTATCCCGCAACCATGTATTAAATAGGGGTTTAACTACTGTAGGTACCTTAAGAGAGGGATTACCTACCGGAGCTGCCGGATCGCTATAGATTGAAGCTAATTTATTTGCTTCCTGCGCAAAACAGGACATTATAGATAAGGTAGAAAGAAATACCGCAACCCTCAAAGTGCGTAATAGATTTATATTCATCAAGCAGGCTTTATTGCTTATATCGGGCGTATCCCGATTAGTTTATGTAGCAATTTTACCTTTAAAACCAGGCGCCATTTAGGACAAATGTTAAAATTTAGGGTAAAATTGTTTTATTTAACTATTTGCAAAAAAAAGATTGGGATAACTGATAACAAACAAGGCCTGCAATAACTGCAAGCCCTAACCAATATAGTATAGTCGGATAAAAAGTTAGAGGGATTCCATCTCAAATGCAGTTGATTATCAGTTTTGTATGATTTGGATAGGAAGTATGAATGCCTCTTAATTAAATAGGTTAAATTGTTGAAACCAATTAATTAAGAGGCGTTTTGCGGAGAGAGAGGGATTCAAACCCCCGGTACCTGTTACAGTACACCTGATTTCGAATCAGGCACATTCGATCACTCTGACATCTCTCCGAATTTTGAGATCGGCAAAAATAAACATTTTGTTGTAAATGCGCTTATGTAGTTAACAGCGCGTAAGAAATTGACTTCTGCCTGGATTAAACAGCATCAGGTAAACTTGCCATGAGATGATGTTCGCTTAAGTATTTATTTTTTATTAAAATGCCATTTTTTTAATATTTATTGTATATTCATTTCTGTCAATTGTACATTTATTAATAAATAGCAACCTTTTAAAGCGATCATTATTTATTTAATATTATGCAATCGATTGCTGGTTGAATTAATAATATTCATAATCAGCTTAACAATAACCAAATTTTAACCCTGCCGGCAACATGCACTAATGCCGGTTAATTGTAGGAATAACAGTTATGAGAAAAACTTTATTTTTTCATGTCTTCATATATAAGGCTTTCCGCAAATGTTCATTATTCAAGCTCGTTTATTCAGAGCTTCTTCCTCACGCAAACCAATTTTTAATATCCTAACTTTTAATTCCAATCAATTATGAATTTTTTTACTCAATCATTACTAAATGTCAAACACTGGCGACAAAAAAATTATCTCCTTAACCGGGGCTTTTACCTGGGCTTGGTTTTTGTTTTTTTAATAGCCGTACAGGCTTTTGCACAAACCATTACAGTGAGCGGTACCGTGCGCGACGACAAAAGACAAACCTTACCTGGTGTTAGTGTCAGTGTTAAAGGCACGACTACCGGTGCGGTTACCGATGTTAACGGCCATTATTCCCTGCGGGTGAATAATTCGCAAAGTGCACTGGTGTTTTCCTTTGTGGGCTATGCCAGTAACGAGGTGGCCATTAATGGGCGTACTAATATTGATGCTACGCTTAAAGACGCGGCCCAAAACCTGAATGAGGTAGTGGTTATTGGTTATGGTACTGTTAAGCGCCGCGATTTAACAGGCGCTGTAGCCTCGGTAAGCGGCAAAGATATTGCGGCCGTGCCGGTGGCCAACGTAGCACAGGCCATGCAGGGAAAACTACCCGGCGTAAACATTACATCACAGGACGGTCGCCCAGGCGGTGCAATCAATATCCGGGTACGCGGCGGTACTTCCATATCTCAAAGTAACCAGGCGCTGATACTTATTGATGGTATCCCCGGCAATTTAAATGATATCCCGGCAGACCAGGTAGAAAGTGTTGACGTACTGAAAGATGCCTCGTCGTCGGCTATTTATGGTTCACGTGGCGCTAACGGTGTTGTGCTTGTTACTACAAAATCGGGCAAAGCTGGTAAAAATACCGTTAGTTATAACGGCTATACTAAAATTAACACGCCAACCAAATATTTACAAGCCTTAGCGCCCTACGATTATTTGAGATATGTGTGGGCCAATGCCGCTGCTAACGGCACTGCTTACCAAACCCCATTTGAACAGTTGTATGGCCTGGGTGCAAATGCAGGCAGCAATACAGGTGGTATAGAAAGCTACAGGAATTTATCAACTGATGACAGCCAAAAGCAAGCTTATAAACAATCAACTTCATGGAACCATGCACTTACCGTAGCGGGGGGGACAGACAAAACCAAAGTGCTGTTTTCTGCTACTTATAGCGACGATGAGGGGATGAAAGTAAAATCATATCAAAAACGCGCAACTGCAGCGATAAAGATAAATCAAAAGTTGTATGATAACGTTTCGTTCGATCTGAATATACGTTATGCTAACACGCCGACACTTGGGGACGAATCAACCGGCAGCGGAGGCGGATCAATACTTTCTTCTGCATACCAATTCAGGCCTATTGCAACTAATCATATTTTAGGCAACCTGGGTGCAATAACGGCCAGTAATAATATCTCGCTATTCGGCAAAAACGTTTTGTCGGATAATTACAGCCCTGTTGCGCGCGCCAGTGATTATGATCCACTTTCACTTTCGCAAAATTTGGTAGGATTAGCATCCTTGAATTGGGAAATTATAAAAGGCTTAACCTATCATACCGATTTTAGCGGTAATGGCGCATGGTCACAACGTAAATATTGGTCGGGTGCTGTTTATAACAGCTACCTTGATGATGCCACAGGAAATAAATCGTTTGCAGGTAATGCCGATTACCGCAAAAATGATAGCTGGGGAATGCGTTGGGCAAACACTTTAAGTTATCAATACGACATTAATAGCGATAATAAACTGAACGTTTTGGCAGGTACCGAATTTTTTAACTCGGGTGGTACCGGTATATCGATACAGTCGGCTAAATTTCCTTCCAACTTTACCGAGGAAACCGCATTCGCCCAAATTTCAAATGGTATACTTACCACTTCTTCAAGCGTAAATACGCCGGATCGCCTTAATTCATATTTCGGTCGTTTAATATATAGCTTTAAGGATAAATACTTATTAACCGGAACATTCCGTGCAGATGGTTCTTCCAGGTTTACCGCGGCTAACCGCTGGGGCTACTTCCCGGGTGGCGCATTTGCTTGGCGCATATCGCAGGAGGATTTCATGAAACATGCAACATGGGTTAACGACTTGAAACTTCGTGTATCCTACGGTGCTGTGGGTAACAATAATATTCCATCAGGAGTAACACTGCAATCATGGGGAACGGTAACAGATGCACGTAGCCAGTTTGACAGCAATCACGCATTATTGCCTACCTATCAGTTAAGCACTCCTTCTGTCCTGTCTAACCCTAATTTAAAATGGGAAACTACGATTACGCGTAATATTGGTACAGACTTTACTTTATTTGGCGAAAAATTATCGGGCACTGTTGATGTATATTATAATACTACTAAAGATTTGCTGCTGCAAACCCAAATTACAGGTATCACAGGCTTCACTTCTACTTTTGCCAATATTGGGCAGTTAAGCAATAGGGGTGTAGAATTATCGCTTTTAGGAACAGCTTATAAAAATAAAGACTGGAAGGTTACTGTGGGTGGCAACATTAACTTTAACAAAAACAACATCGATAAATTGGCTGATAATGTAACCGGGCTTTATGGGTCGGGCTGGAATGGCAGTGCAACCTATCCGGCATCAGATTATCAATTAGTAGTTGGGCGCCCCGTTGGCCAGGTACGTGGCTTGGTTTATGATGGTTTTTATACCCCTAATGATTTTACTTACAATAATGGGTTGTACACCTTGAAGCCCGGCATTGCCGACCTTAGCACAACAGTTGCCGGTGTAGTGCATGGCCTGGTAACGGGTACCGACAGGCCTGCAAACCAAAATGCTTATCCAGGATTGGCCAAGTATAAAGACATAAACAGTGATGGGAAAATTGACGATAATGACCTTGGTATTATAGGCAATACTGCCCCTAAGTTTACCGGTGGCTTTAATATCAACGTTACTTATAAACGTATCGACTTGGGACTAAACTTCAACTACAGCTACGGGAACGATGTTTATAATGCTAATAAGTTGTTGTCATTATTCGGCCCTAAGGAAGCAGGGGTTTATCAAAACAAGTTGGATATTATGAACAACGCTTACAAAATTTACAATGTTGTTAACGGTCAGTTGGTTAGGTTAAGGACACCTGATGAGTTTAATGCTGCAAATGCGAACGCTACCTTACCTTTGTCTTACAGCGAAACCGGGGTTACTTCAACACTGGGTATCGAGAAAGGTTCCTTCCTGCGCCTGAATACGCTTACCTTGGGCTACACAGTACCTAAAGCTGTATTATCAAAAGTTCATGTAAACAACCTTCGTATATATGGTAGCGTATATAATTTACTAACCATTACAGGTTACAAAGGGCTAGACCCGGAAGTTGGCGTTAATGATAATGCAAATAATTCAATTTACCCTACAACTGGGTTTGACTATGGTGCGTATCCGCGTGCCCGGTCGTTTGTGATGGGCGTAAATCTTAATTTTTAATAGTTAAAAACACAAAACATGAAAACATATATAAAATATATAGCCGCAGTGGCCTTGTGTCTGTCTTTTACAGCGTGTAAAAAGAGCTTTTTAGATGTAACGTCTCCCTCAAGTGTGGATGATAATTTTGTTACCACTACAACAACAGAAACTTTCAAATCACTTTCGTGGTGCTATGCCAACTACAGGCAAAGCTGTATAATGGGCGTTTACCGGTGGAATGACCCTATTGGTTCTGACGCGGAATACTACCCCGAGGATGGATCGACCAACAACCTGAATGCCATTGGCCGTTCAGACCAATTGAGTGTGGATGCGGTTGCCGGTGGATTTAACGGCCTTTACCAAACGCTGGCACTTGCCGATAGGTTAGCCACTGTTATTGCCGCAAAACCAGCCTATCAGGCAGATGTAGCTGCAGGTAAAACAACCGACTGGACACAACTATATGGCGAAGCGGTAACCATGCGGGCATTCTGCTATTTCCAGTTAACACTGCACTTTGGCGATGTGCCTTATGGGTATGAAAACACCGGTGCCGATGATTATACATTAACCTCGCGCTTTGATATTTACGACAAACTGCTTGATGCACTAAAAAAGGTAGAACCGTTGATGTACAATTTAGGCCAGGGCGGTATTACCCAGGAGCGTATGTCGCGTACTTTTGCAGATGCGCTTATAGGTCAGATAGCACTTTTTTCAGGCGGTTATCAAACTATCCGTACCGATGTAACCGGCTTATATGGGAATGTAGCATTTACCAAAAAAGGGAACGAGGCCAATAAATGTGTATATGCCCGTCGTAACGATTATCTTACTTATTATCAAACAGCTAAAACCTATCTGCAAAAAGCCATTGATAATAAGGGTACTTCAGGGTTAATCACCGGCGATACCCGCGGTGGTGGTATTAATAACCCTTTTCAGCTTCATTTTCAGAATTTTGCAAACTTGACCCTTAGCAGCGAATCGGTATTTGAAATAGTGAACGTAAGCGGCGCTTTAGCGGCAACCACCAGCGAATACCCATATGCGTTTGGTCGCCCATCTGATGGTGGTAGCGCCCTTGCTGCCCCTAACAAAGTATTTGGTGCGCTACGTATTATCCCAACTGTTTATTATGGAGAGTATTTAAATGCCGATAAGCGAAGGGATGCCAGCGTAGCTGTTACAGCAAGCAATGGCGATGGTAATGAAAAGATGATCAGCTTTGTTCCGGGCAGTAAAAGCCTTGGTGGCATTGCCACCAATAAATGGGACGATAACCGTATGAACCCGCCTTATGTTGCAGCCCAGAGAAACTCGGGCATTAACTGGCCTATTTTAAGGATAGCAGATGTTATATTAATGTTGGCCGAGGTTAAAGCCGAACTGGGCGAAAACGATGCTGTTACCCTGGTTAACCAAATTAGGGAACGTGCTTTTGGAAACGCGAAATATGACATAGGCGCCCTGAGTGGACAGGCATTGAAAGACGCAGTATTAAAAGAGCGTAAATTAGAGTTACTGGGTGAAGGTACACGCCGTTGGGATATGATCCGTTCGGGTACCTATGCTGAAAGGGCAATTGCAATTCAACAGGAAATGGCGGCTACAGTAGCTGATATTAACACCCTTGGATATCATCATTTTGCCAATGGCAACGATTTTCCTGCCTATATTTATGTAAAAAAGGTAGCTTTAACCAATCCGTTAACTTTTGACACCCCTGCAGCGGATACTACTGCCCTGGGGCCGGTTTTAAACACAGCCACCTACCCGGCATGGAGAGGGCAATACAACTACGCTACGCTTCCAAGTGTAGCCAGTAAGGTAGTAGGCACCACACACAACATAGCCATACAAGGTTTATTCCGTTATATTAACCCGGCCAGTCCGGAAGCTGCCGCCCTGGTAGCAGCAGGATATGTTAAAACTAATTGGGGAGTGGACCTTGCCAGTAAATTTACCGTTTACCAAAGAAACATTCTTTCGGGTATAACATCAGCCGGCGACCCGCCACGCATTTACTGGCCTATCCCTTCTGAAACCATTAGTAAATCAAAAGGAAAAGTTACAAACGGCTATGGATTAGCCCAGCAGTAAATAAAAATGAATAATAATACAAAAGCCCCACATATGTGGGGCTTTTATTTTGGCGGAGAGTTAGGGATTCGAACCCCAGGAACCTTTCACAGTTCAACAGTTTTCAAGACTGCCGCAATCGACCACTCTGCCAACTCTCCGGGGACAAAAGTACAAATCCGGGGCGAATTGGCAAATTTGAATGCTATTTTTTTAAACTTAATTTTATATGAATTTAACCGGTTGTAATACAGGTTGTTAAAAGTGTTATTCCAGCGATTTTGGCGTACGGAAAGTGTTGAAGCGCGGTTTTGATATCTTAATAGTACGCTTGGATAGGTCGATACTTGCGTTTAATTCAAACCCAATGAGAATAATGAGCGAATTTAAATACAGATAGATCATTACTACGATAAGGGTGCCTATCGATCCGTATACTTTATTGTAGGATGAGAAATTGTTGATATAAAACGAGAATCCCATGGAGGTAAGTACTGCCAATGCAGTAGCTAAAATAGAACCAGGACTAAGGAATTTCCACTTTCGTTTATTGGCCGGGCCATAGCGGTATAATATGGCAATGGTTACAAAAAATAACCCGGTAACAATTATCCAGCGGGCCAACATTACTACATACCTTAAAACAACACTGCTGCTATTAATTTGCAACAGATTAACAACCGCTTGCCCGATAATTAATATCATAATAGCTACAAATAACGACAGGGCTATCATCAAGGTTAACACCAGCGCTATCCAGCGGCGTTTAAGCCAGGTGCGCTTTTCTTCCATCATGGATGATTTGTTGAAGGCCTTCATTAATTTAGCTACGCCGTTTGTAGCAAATATCATTGCTGATAAAAAACCAAAGGATAACAAACTTAAGTTTTGATGATTAACAATATCCAAAATAGTGGTTTGGAAAGCCAGGTAAGCATTATGGGGCAATATCATAGCTATAAATTCCAAAAGGCTTGGCCTAAAGCTATGTATCGGTATGTAAGGGATCAGCGTAAAAAGAAAGATAAATACCGGGAAGATCGCCAGTAAAAAACTATAAGCTAATGACGAGGCCCGGTTAACCAGCGAATCCTGCTTGATCTCTTTAAAAAAGAACGAGGCAACAGTATACAACGGTAGCGGACGGAACCCGGGCAAGTAAATCACCTTCGTCCAATCTAAAAAGTATTGATAAAACTTAAATCGGCATAAAAAGCGGTGAAACCATTCCATTTATCCCAAAATTACTTAAAAAAGGATTTCATTTTATCAAGAAACTCCTGCGATGGTAAACAGGGGCGGTTAGTCTTCATATTAATGAACGCCAGCAGGGTTTCGGCCTGGTGTATCAGTTCATCATTTTCGTTAAAAAGTTCATAACGAAAATGGATCTTAACGCCCGGCATCTTATCCATAATTACACGTATGCGTATTTCCTCATCGTACCGGGCAGGTTTAATGTATTTGCATTTCATCTCCAGCACAGGCATCATAATGCCCGATGCTTCCATACTGCTATAAGTCATGCCCAGGCTTCGCAGCATTTCTACACGGCCCACTTCAAAAAATTCGGCATAGTTACCATAGTACATATAACCCATTTGGTCGGTTTCGCCGTAGCGTACACGTACTTTGGTGGTGTGTTCAAACATTATTTTTTGATGTTTCTTTCGTTTAATGCCTGTTGCCAGCGTCTCGCATTTATTTTATGTTCAGCTTCGGTAGCTGCAAAATTGTGGTTACCCGAGAAATCCTCCTTAGCGCACATGTACAGGTAGTTATTATGGTCGTAATTAAGAACAGCCTTTAACGCGTTCACAGAAGGCATCATGATAGGGCCCGGGGGCAGCCCGGTGTGGCTGTAGGTACTATATGGCGACGAGGCGGCCTCAGCGATTGTCTTATTCAGCACACGGTGAATATTAAAATCGTGAACTGCAAAAATGATCGTTGGGTCGGCTTGAAGGGCCATGTTTTTGTGCAGACGGTTAATATACAGACCTGCAATTTTGGGCATTTCCTCATCATGCAAAGCTTCGGCGTCTACTATTGATGCTAAGATAGAAACTTTAATAGGCGTAAGGCCTATGGCCTCAGCTTGTTGTTTACGCGCTACTGTCCAAAAGTTATTATAATGTTTAAGCAGCCTTTCAAATAGCTTTTCGGGCGACGTATTCCAGAACATCTGGTAACTGTCGGGCATCACTATTACGTACACGTTATCCGTAGTGAAGCCATATTGTTTAACATAATCGGCCGAGTCTAATAACCGGATGATACTTAATGAGTCCGACTCCAGTTTACGGCCCATAAAACCGGCGAATTGCTCTTTCAAACGGATGTTATGGAAATTTACAGTCACAGGTTCCTGGTCGCCTAATTGAAGCATACGTATCAGCTTACGGTTGCTCATACCCTCGTGCAGGCGGTATTTACCCGGTTTAATGCGCATAACATACTTCATGTTGTGTGCAGCCCAGTTAAAAGTGGTGGTATCTTTTACAATGCCCTGCGTTTTAATGGTATCGTAAACATCATTATAAGTGGCGCCGGTGTGTATGTATAAGTATTGCTGTTTGTCGGTTACATTAGGCCCAAATAATCGTAAATAATAGAATATGCCGGTAGCGGCCAGGGCAATTACAATAATAACTACCAGCGCAATAATGAATTTTTTAAACGTTCCGGATGATGATTGCTTTTCAGTGGTCATGATGATATCGATGGAGGGTATTGTTTCACTTTAGTTTTTGCAGGGCCATTAGGCCCCCGGTTAAATTACGAACGTTAGTATAACCATTTTCGTGTAAAATTGATTGCGCTGTTTTACTGCGCAGGCCAACTTTGCAAATCACAATTAATTCGTCCTGCTTGTCCCAATCGGCAATTGGCAATGTGTTGCGCAATAAAGATAACGGGATATTTAACCCGCCTATGTTATAAGTATGATATTCAATAGGTTCCCGAACATCCAGCAAACGCATAGGGGTATTGTTTTCCAGGTAGCGGGCCATTTCTTTCGCACTGATACTATTGCTGCTCATTAGGTTTCTTTCCCTGTATAACGGTTAAATTAACACGGGTACCACGGCTCACTTTAGTTAGCGAATCTGTTTTGGCCGGGAATTGTTGGGTAACTATCAGGCTTGACGAATCGGTAATTGCGCCCTGATAGGTAATATTACCTAAAGTTAAACCAGCACCCACAATGGCCATTTTAACACCGTCAAGGTCTTGATTAAGAAAATCGGGTACTTCTACTTCACTGGCGCCACCGCCATCGCCAAGTACCAGATCGAGTACCGAACCTTTAGGGACATTATCGCCGGCTTTAAGTATTTGCCCGCTGAATTTTACTTCAAGCACTTTATTACGTGCAATGTCAGACCGGTAGGTAGTGTCTCCAATTTTTAATCCATTGTTTGATAATATGGCGACTGCTTCAAGATAAGTGACATCCTTTAAGTCAGGCAGTTTAACATTTGGGGCTAACTTTGTTACTACGGTAAGGTATATTACACGGCCTTCCTTAACATTGGTCCCTGCGTCAGGGTCTTGCTCGGTAACTGTGCCAGGGGTTTTATCTAATATATAAACCGAATCAATTTTGTAATCGAAGCCTTGTTCCTGCAATAAAGCGGTAGCTTTTTCAACTGGCATGCCCTTTAACTGAGGTACCGGCATCCCCGAACCATGTTTAGTATAATAACTGAGGCTGAAATAAGCTATTAATACAATGGCTATTACGGTACCAATAGCACCTAAAAAGTTTTTAAGGAAATCTTTAGTTTTTAAATATGCCCAGAGTTTGTTCATTTCAATATTTAGAAATCAAACATAGTCAAATTTTTTATTAGTCGGAAAGTCCGGAAGTCCGGAAGAATATTTGAGACTTTATAAGGTCTGATTCGTTTCGGTTAGTTTTTTGCTTTCGGACTTTTCGGACTTTCCGACTTCCGGACTTTCTCCTATCTTTGACCTATGGCAACAAAGCAAATAGCATTAATAGCAGGAGGCTACACTGGCGAGTACGAGGTATCGTTAAATAGCGCTAAGAACATCAAAGCCAACCTTGATCCAGCCAAATACACCGTTTATATTGTATTAGTTAACCGCGACCGCTGGTTTCACGAAGCTAACGGTGAACAGGTGGACATTGATAAAAATGATTTTAGCTTAACCTTAAATGGGCAGAAAATAAAGTTCGATGCTGCCTTTATAACCATACATGGCACGCCGGGCGAAGATGGTAAACTGCAGGGCTATTTTGATATGCTGGGCGTACCTTATAACACTTGCGACGCTACCACATCTGCCATTACAATGAACAAAGCTTATACCAAAGCAATTATCCATAGTATACATAACCTGCACACGGCTAAGTCGTTACAGTTATTTGACCGCGACCTGCACGAGGTGGCCGTGATTGCCAATACCCTGCAATTCCCGTTATTTATTAAACCAAATAATGGTGGCAGCAGTGTGGGAATGAGCAAAGTGCACAACGTGGCCGCGTTGCCTGAAGCGCTGGAAAAGGCTTTTAACGAAGATGACCAGGTTTTGGTAGAGGAATTTATTAAAGGCCGCGAATTTAGCATTGGCGTAGCCCGGGTGAACGGTCATTTAACAGTATTGCCTGCAACGGAGATTATCAGCAGTAAGGAGTTTTTTGACTATGAAGCCAAATACACCGCAGGCGTCTCAAAAGAAATAACCCCGGCTGACCTGTCCCCTGAAAAGAATGCGGAGATTGCCGCTATAGTAACTGAAATTTATCTGCGCCTGAACTGCAAAGGGATGGTAAGGATAGATTTCATCCTACAGGAAAATACCAACGATTTTTACTTTATTGAAGTGAACACTACTCCGGGGCAGTCAGCCGCCAGCCTGATACCGCAACAGGTACGCGCCGCTGGTATGGATGTTAGCGAGTTTTATGGAAGTTTGATAGAAGGGGCGATGAAAGCGTAACTTTTTAATATTTCGACTTCCGCATTAACAACACCATGCTTCACTTTCAAAAATTCGAAAAACGTTACGGCAGTTTCCCTGCGCTAAAAATAGATGAACTGACTATTGAGCCCGGTATTTATTGGATAAGGGGCGTAAATGGATCAGGGAAAAGTACGCTGCTGAAATCAATTGCTGGCATACTTTCTTTTAAGGGTGACATATTGCTGAACAACAGTATCAGCATTACTAAACAACCCGTAGCTTATCGCAAGTTGGTTAACTTTGCCGAGGCTGAGCCGTTATTCCCTGAATTTTTGACCGGCAGGGAAATGATCAGCCTGTTTGCTGATGCTAAAGGCGCGCCGGCAGGGCAGGAGCAGCAACTAATAGAGAGCATGTACATGACCAGCTATATTGACGGCCCGGTTGGTTCATATTCCAGCGGAATGATGAAAAAGTTGTCGTTATTGCTGGCATTTTTAGGTAAGCCCGATATTATACTTTTGGATGAACCGCTGATCACTATCGATACTGCATCATTAAAAATATTATATGGCTGGATGGCCGAACAGCATGCTCAGCAAGGCACCAGTTTCCTCCTCACATCACATCAGCCGCTTGACCCGGAAGAGTTGCCAAATGCAAAAGAATTACTGGTAGAGAACCAAACTCTAAATCTTCAAGAAAACGAATAATATTTAGCGAAAACATAGAAATCGAATAAGAATAAGTAATAATGGATAAAAATAAATAAGAATTAGAAAAAGCTAAAAAGATTCGTTTCGATTAAACTAAATAATGGAGTCATCATTAAGTCGTGTACTTGTCAAAATATTTGCCCGTGGATTTTATCGGGTACATGCCGGTTTGTTTCTTTTTGTGTTCCTGGCTTTAGTCGGCTCGGTAGAAGCGGGCCAGTTGCTGAATTATCACAAAACCCTAATGCTGGCTTTTATAACCAGTCCGCTAATGCTGATGGTTGTGTTTGTCATTTGGTTACTATACAGTATTAAAACGTGGCACTATACCGCCGGGCAGATATTTGGCGTTAACCAGCAGTTTTTATTTTACAGCAGCACATCATTTAGTAAAGGCCAGCAGTTAAAGGCCTGGATGCTGGCGCAGGGCGCTATGTTAATGCCAATTATAGCTTACGGACTGACAGCAGTAGTGGTAGGAGCATGGCATCATTATTATTTAAGTCCGCTGGTGATACTACTGTACTTGGTATTGCTGATATGGCTTGGAGGGTTTATTTACACCACACTGGTTAACCGCCAAATTGATGGCGGGAAGCAATCGTTACTTTTACGCTTCGGCACCAAATGGCGCAAGCCATTCTATAGCCTGTTTATTTACCAGGTGTTTGATAATATGAAAGTACGATATGTGATCACCAAGACTATATCATACTTTATAGTCACCGGGGTATTCTTGTTGTTTGCCGATGTTAGTCATGATGTGCGCGTCGCGGGTATAGCTATGCTGGCTATTGCCACTGCGCATGCCGTGTTAATATTTGAAGAACGGAAGTTTGAAGAAACCTACCTCATTTTCGCCAGGGGATTGCCGCAAACCCGCCTGCGTTTGTTTGCTGGTTTTGCGCTGGTTTATTTAATGTTGCTGCTGCCCGAGGGTATCTGGTTATTCAGTCGTTTTAACCCATTGCTGGCTGTTGAACTGTTAGCATTCGGTTTAAGTATTGTACTATTATTCCACAGCCTGCTTTATTGGATGGGATTAAATATGGACAGGTACCTGCAATATGTGTTAGGCCTGTTTATGGGTTTGTTCTTTGTGATCCTATACAGGCAAATAGCGGCTTTGATTGTAATAAATGGGGTAGTGGCTTACTTAGTTTTTTACAATAATTATTATACTACGTTTGCGGTAAAAGCGGAAGGGGAGTGATGGAGTTTGAACTTCGAAATGCCAATTGCAAAACGGGTACTATTTAATTTGGCAATCGCATTATTTTGAATAGTGTTCAATCACATCATCAGGCACTTTAGCGCCACGGCCGGTTGCCATGTCGATCATTACGTAATCAAACCAGCCGTCGCAACAAACTTTAGTTGTGTCTTTATTGGTGATAGTAAAAACTACACGGCAGCCTTTATCGTTAATGGTATCAATACCTGTTTTAACAATAAAGTATTCGCCCATGGTTAGGGCGCGTTTATACTCTACATGGGCGGTACGTACAACCCAGCCAAAACCACGTTCCATAAATTTCTCCATGGCCATACCGTAGCAGCGTTCCATCTGGTCGTACCGGGCGGCCAGCACATAATCAAAGTATTTGCTGTTGTGCACATGCTGAAACATATCTATATCATCCGGGCGCACACGGAATTCGGTTTCAAAAGTGGCGTATTGTTTTTCACTCATAGAATGACAAAGGTAGTGAATGTGTGGATATGCAAAAACTAATCTCTAATCACCAATTAACTAATCACTATAACTGTTGCAATTATGCAACGGTTATAGTATCTTTGCGCCACAATTAACAAAAGTTTTTACGCTTTAATACTATTCAAGTAATGTATCTAAGTAAAGAAGCAAAGGCAGAGATCTTTGCAAAACACGGTGGCGTTGCTACCAACACTGGTTCAACTGAAGCACAGGTTGCTTTATTCACCACCCGCATAGCGCATTTAACTGGTCACCTGAAAAAAAACCGCAAGGATTTTTCAACCCAGTTGTCGCTGCAAAAATTAGTAGGTAAACGCCGCGGATTGCTGGCATACCTGTACAAAAAAGACATTGAAAGATATCGTGCTATTATCAAAGCTTTAGAGCTTAGGGATATCATTAAATAAACTTTCCGCGTTTTTGCAAAAAAAGCCGTTCGTTAGTCGAATGGCTTTTTTACTTTGTTCGAAACAACTTTACAATATATAAAACCGGTGCGCCCCTAAAGATGAAAGGTGCATCACAACGCAAAAAAGATGAGTTTAAATGTAATTAAAAAGGTTATTGATTTAGGTGACGGCCGCACCATTGAGATCGAAACCGGTAAGCTGGCCAAACAAGCGCATGGAAGCGTGGTAGTAAAAATGGGTGACACCATGTTGCTGGCTACCGTAGTTTCATCGTTTGAAGCTAAAGAAGGGGTTGATTTTTTACCACTTTCTGTTGACTACCAGGAGAAATACGCCGCAACAGGTCGTATCCCGGGTGGTTTTTTACGCCGCGAGGCACGTCTGTCAGACTATGAAGTATTAATTTCACGTTTGGTTGACCGCGCGCTGCGCCCATTATTCCCTGAAGATTATCATGCTGATACCCAGGTAATGATCTCGTTAATATCAGCCGACAAAAACATTATGCCTGATTGCCTTGCCGGTTTGGCAGCGTCAGCAGCACTGGCTGTTTCTGATATACCTTTTAATGGCCCAATCTCTGAAGTCCGTGTAGCTAAAATTGACGGGCAGCTGGTGATTAACCCAACCTTAAGCGACCTTGAGCGCGCGACGTTAGAATTTATCGTAGCCGGTTCTGAGTTCGATATCAACATGGTTGAAGGCGAATGCAAAGAGATACAAGAAGAAGAAATGCTGGAGGCAATTAAATTTGCCCATACCGCCATTAAACACCACTGTTTAATCCAGCGTGAACTAACTGAAGCTGTTGGTAAAACTGAAAAACGTACCTACAGCCACGAAAACCATAATGAAGACCTGAAGAAAGCAATTTATGCTGCTACTTATGATCAGGTTTACGCTATCGCATCTTCAGCCTCTGGTAAAGACGAGCGCAGTGCTAAATTTAAAGAAGTGCGCGACAATTATATCGCTACTTTAGGCGAGATTGACGACGTTACCAAATTCCTGGCTAAGAAATACTATCACGACGTTGAATACGACGCTATCCGTAATCTGGTACTTGATGAAGGCAAACGTTTAGATGGCCGTAAAACTACCGAGATACGCCCTATCTGGAGCGAAGTAGGTTACTTACCTGCAGCGCACGGTTCGGCGGTATTTACCCGTGGCGAAACCCAATCGTTAACCACCGTTACCTTAGGGGCTAAGGATGACGAGCAAATGATTGACGGCGCGTTTATTAACGGTTACCAAAAATTTCTGCTGCACTATAATTTCCCTGGTTTCTCAACAGGCGAGGTGCGCCCTAACAGGGGAGCAGGCCGCCGCGAGATCGGTCATGGTAACTTGGCAATGCGTTCATTAAAACAAGTATTACCAGCTGACGATGAGAACCCTTACACTATCCGTATCGTTTCTGATATCCTGGAATCAAACGGTTCGTCATCAATGGCCACCGTTTGTGCGGGCACATTAGCGCTGATGGATGCAGGGATTAAGATCAAGGAGCCTGTATCAGGTATTGCCATGGGCTTAATTACTAACGAAATGGGTACCAAATATGCTATCCTTTCAGATATCCTTGGCGACGAAGACCACTTAGGTGATATGGACTTTAAAGTAACCGGTACTAAAAATGGTATTGTTGCTTGCCAAATGGACTTGAAGATCAACGGTCTGTCATACGAAGTTTTAGGGAAAGCATTAGATCAGGCAAAAGCTGGCCGTTTGCATATTTTAGGTGAAATGGCTAAAACAATTGAAGCTCCTCGCGAAGATTACAAGCCACACGCGCCACGTATTGTTACCATCCGTATAGATAAAGAATATATTGGTGCCGTAATTGGCCCGGGTGGTAAAATTATCCAGGAAATGCAACGCGAAACCGGTGCCACTATTTCTATTGAAGAAGTTGGCAATCAGGGCGTAGTACAAATATTTGCTGATGACAAAGCTGCTATTGATGCTGCCGTTGGCCGTATTAAAGCTATTGCCATGAAACCAGAAGTTGGCGAAACTTATGAAGGTAAAGTACGCTCGATTATGCCTTTCGGTGCATTTATTGAAATTATGCCTGGTAAAGATGGTTTGCTGCACATTTCAGAGATCGATCACAAACGCATTGAAACAATGGACGGTGTGTTTGAGATTGGTGAAATAGTAAAAGTTAAATTATTGGAAGTTGATAAACAGGGTAAGCTGAAACTATCGCGCAAGGCTTTATTGCCAAAGCCGGAAAGACCAGCCTCTGCTAATTAATTTTATTAAGTAATATTTAATAAAAGCCCCTTTTTAAGGGGCTTTTTTAGTTTTTTGAAAAAAAATGTAAATAATTAAAACAAAAACACTTTTTTAGTATTTCCTTAATTAAGAATAATACCAAAAACTTCTAATCAATTCTAATTAAGTGCGCGCATCCAATTAAAATGACTTCCGCCAATACCGATAATCCTTTAGATTTCCTTAACCATCATTCTTCCGGAGGGCATGGGAACGCTCAGACTGATTTAATTCAGGCACTGCTTTATGAGATTATCCGTGTTAAAGAATTAATTAGATATTACGAAGATATCCCCAACGGTGCCGGTACATTAGGCGCATCAATCCTTACCGAGCTGGTTACCGAAGCATATAACTCCCTTGTTAACTACGATACAGAACTGATACGCAAATACTACGATTTGCTACAGAATTGTGATTAAGTATCCTAAGTCATTCAATTGATACTATCCGTTTAAAATATTAAGTTTGTATTATGGCAATTGCAGTTGATTATAAATTATATATTGAGGTTAATCCTGAAATAAGGTTTGGCAAACCTGTTATTAAAGGGACACGTATCACTGTATATGATGTGCTGCAATGGTTGGCTGCAGGTATGACGCATCAGGAAATTCTTTCTGATTTCCCCCAACTCACCGAAGAACAAATATTATCATGTCTTGCTTACGCGGCTAATAAAGAGCGCACTATTAAAGTAGCATGACGATTCGCCTGCTTGCAGATGAAAATATTTCATGGCGCATTAAACGCTTGCTAACAGAATGGGATATTTTGCCCGTAAATGAAATTGTAGGGATAAAACCATTGTCTGATATGGCAATATGGAAGTTTGCGAAAGCGAATGATTATCTAATCCTAACGTTTGATGAAGATTTCATTGATATACACAATCTATATTCCTTTCCTCCTAAGATAATATGGTTGCGAACCGGCAATATTAATACATCGATAATATCAGAACAATTACTTTTGCGCGAACAAAAAATTTTAGATTTTATGCTCAATGACGAATTGGGTGTTTATGAAATTTATTTATAAACTAATTTTATTTTTGCAGTAACATCATATCTTATCATGACCAATAACCATTTAATAGCCCCATCTATTTTAGCAGCCGATTTTGCTAACCTGCAACGCGATATTGAAATGATAAATAATAGCGAAGCGGATTGGATACATGTGGATATTATGGACGGCCATTTTGTGCCGAATATATCATTTGGCCTGCCGGTAGTTAAAGCTGTTAAACAGCATGCAAAAAAGCCGCTTGATGTGCATTTGATGATCAGCGATCCCGACAGTTACTTGCAGGCTTTTAAAGACGCCGGGGCCGACCATATGACAGTGCACTATGAAACCTGTACGCACCTGCACCGCACTATACATGCCATAAAAGATTTGGGTTGTAAAGCAGGGGTGGCATTAAACCCACATACACCAGTTGCATTGCTGGATGATATCATTGAAGATGTAGATATCGTATTGATCATGTCTGTGAACCCGGGTTTCGGGGGGCAACAATTTATTAATAATACCTACAAAAAAATACGCGAGCTAAGCAACATGGCCGACGGTCGAAATCCTAACCTGTATATTGAAATTGATGGTGGCGTGTCCCTTCAAAATGCCGCCATGTTAATTGAAGCGGGCGCCAATGTATTAGTAGCAGGCAATTTTGTTTTTTCGGCTAAGGATCAATTAGGGACTATAAAGGCGTTGAAAGAAATTTAGTTTTAGAACCCTGAGTCTTAGTTCTTGAATCTCTCCCAATCACCATTTCTTAAATATCACAAATACAGCCAATACAATCAGCCCGAAACCCACCAGGTGGTTCCAGCCAAACTTTTCAGTTTTAAAAAAGATAATACTGAACACCATAAAAACGGTTAACGTGATGGCTTCTTGTATGGTTTTTAACTGCACCAGGCTATAAGGGCCGCCATCTCCTTTAAAACCAGCCCTGTTAGCCGGTACCTGAAACATATACTCAAAGAATGCCAATCCCCAGCTAATAAGAATTATGGATATTAAACCAAGGCTTTTCCCCCAGCTATAATCTTTGAATTTCAAATGCCCATACCATGCAAAGGTCATAAAGGTGTTGGATATGATAAGGAAAATAATAGTTTTAAGACCGCGCATTTTTAATGAGTATTGTATCAATAATTATAATTATCCTGATTTGTTTTGTCGATGTTAAACAAATCACAATTCACAAATTTATTCCATGTTTTTCCTGGCCAACTCCTTATTATATCGGTCAAACAAAACAGGTTTTGGATCGGTAAACAGATAAATGGTAGTTCCATATTCTACTGCCAGGGGCGCGGTTATTTTGCCAATTTCACGCACCTGGCTAACCATCGGCGTTAAATCTTTAATATCCGGGTCATAATTGGTATCTACATATATCATGTATTTAAACTGGGGGTGGTCAGGCGCCCATAATGCAAAACTGCTATTCAAGCTAACCACATCGGGCATATTGTATTGTTTTGCAAAATGATGAATAGCTCCTGCTTGTCCGTAATTGCTGGCAAATATCATGGTTTGCTTTTGCTGTTGGGGGGTAAGTTGATGATAAGCGCCTGCTACTTTTTGAGATAATTCATCCCACCCAAACATATCGCCATAATCCTGCGTGGTGCCATGTTTTTTATGATCTTCCCAGGTAACTGCAAAATCAAAAACATGAAGTTTATCAGTAAACCTAAACCAGGCCAGGGTTTGGTTAATAGGCAATACCGGCAATAAAACCGGGAATAGAAAAAGATTGGGTACGGTCAACAGAATAACGACCACGATACGTAATGCGGGGCGCCACGATTTTAATAAACGTTCAAAAGCAATACCACCCGCGGCAAACAGCATAGGATAAGCGCCGAACAGGTAGTATTGTTTACCGTGCATTAATACTAAAAACAAAAATATCAGCATATAAGCAAATGCAAGGAACTGAAATTTGCGCAAGCGGAACGAGAATAACAGGAATATAAACCCCGCTATCCATACAAATAGCGCAGTTCCATTCACTAAAAGTTGCTGTTTAATAAAATCGCCCCGGTTGTTGTAATCCAGTTGCTCTTTTTGCAGGGTGTGCATATGGGTTACAAACGGAAAATGATGCAGGTATTGCCAAATAGCATTGGGAAGAAATATTAATGTAGCAATTAAAAAAGCGATAAATACATGTTTATTAAATAAAATACGGCGTTGTTTGCTTATCAGTATGCCCAGCAGCAAAGCAAATGTAAAAAAGGCCATGGTATATTTGGTAAGCATACCAAAGCCAACAGCAGCACCCAGCCAATAAAGGTATTTTGGTTGCTGGGTGTTAACGTATTTTACTAAAAGCCATACTGCCAGCACCCACCAAAACTGATCGAACACTACGGGTTGAAACAAATAGCCGCTGGCTACAAAGGCCGGCGCAAACAGCATAGCTATACAGGCTATTGTAATAGCAAATTTGCGGCCGCCAAGTTCTACCACTATTAATCCAGTTATCCAAATTATTAAACCAGCACAAAGTGTAGTAAGTATGCGTGCCGCGAAAACAGATGTTCCAAATACATGAATACTGATATAAGCTAACACTGCAATTAACGGCGGTACTTCCTTATAACCCCAATCCAAATGATCGGCCAGCACCAGATGTAAAAGCTCATCGCGGTGAAACCCAAAGTGTGATATTGCAAATAAGTTTAATGTGATTTTTATTACCGCAAAAATGCCAATCAGCCAGTGAAAGTTACCGCGCTTACTTAATGCCATGAAGAAAAAATAGGTTAATGGACTTAAAGATAGTGAATAGAATTAGTAATTGGTGATTAGTTAAAAATAATCGAACCATAGCTAATCTCCAATTATTAAACCCGAGTCCAGTTTTAAAGTCTTGCTGATGCTGTTTGGAATGTGTTCAGCGTAATGGGTTACATAAATAAGGGTTATGTTGGTCTGTTGGCAAATAGCATCGATAAGGGCTTTAAAATGGCTGATCTGGTGGTCGTCCATACCCTGGCAAGGTTCGTCTAATATTAATAAGGCCGGGCTTTTCACCATAGCGCGCGCAAGCAAACATAAGCGCTGTGCGCTGGCCGGGATATTTTTTAATAACTGCCGTGCGTATTGAGCTATTTCAAGCATTTTCATCCATTGCAGGGCATGGGCTGCTTTCGCTTTATCTGACGGGCGAAACAAGCCTGTAGTATCATAATAGCCCGATTCAATAGCTTGTAAACAACTACTATCTGCCGGGAAATATTGATATAATTCGGGCGATATAAATCCGGTTCTTTTTTTAATATCCCAAATACTTTCGCCACTACCGCGTTTTTTATCAAACAGTATAATATTATTAGCATAAGCCTGTGGATTGTCACCATTAATCAAGCTTAATAAAGTTGATTTTCCTGCGCCATTAGGCCCCAGCAATGCCCACCGTTCACCCTGTTTTATTTGCCAGTTAATGTTATTCAGTATAAGCTTATTGCCATACCGGATGTTAACATTGCTCATACGCACAATATCAGTGTAATTATCGGCAGGGTAGTCGTATAGCAGTGCTAAGAGATCAAGATTTTCAGTTGCTGAAGATTCAACGAATAAACCATCTGCTTTAAACTGATCTTTTGAAAATGAAGAAAACCTTCCGTTTTTTAAAGTACCAATGTGTGTAATAGCCTCGGGTACTTCATATGGGCTGGTAGCCATAATTATGGTTATACCCGAAGCCGCAATCTGATTAATGATTGCATTGAATTCAGCGCGTGTCTGGGTATCCAGCCCTGCTAACGGATTATCAAGTAATAACAATGCAGGATTTTTAAGCAAGGCAGCGGCTATCATTAATCGTTTTGTCTCGCCGTTTGATAGTTTGATTAGCTGCTTGTCGGCTAAAGTGCTTAATTTTAACAGGGCTGTTGCTTTATCGTAATTCCAGTAGTGTGAGATGCTATCGTCAGATTGAATATCATTCAGATAGTCGGCTACAGTTAGTGCATCTTCCGAATCGGATGAGTTGTAACGTTGCTGATAATAAAAATCGGATGTATTGGACAGGTTACGGAAATGATGTTTAGCGCTCACAAACGCTATATGATGATGGAAGTCTGAATTATTCTTAGTGTCGTCGGTAAAAACGCGTGTAATAACCCCTTTTTTTAAGATAAGATTCCCGGCAATAATATTTAACAACGAAGTTTTGCCCGATCCGCTTTCTCCTATAAATGCCCAATGTTGTCCTTTGTTAATCTCAAAGGAAACATCGGTTAATACGGTAACTGCCGGATAGCTAATACTACCTTCATTGACAGAAATAAGTAACGATGACATAAGATGGCCCGAATATAGCCTATCCATATTAGTTAAGAAAGTGAAATCTATGCCGAACGCATAAATTTATTGTCACCAGGTTTTAGGTCGACATTCTTTTTGTTTACCCTGTTCCAGGTTTCAAAATCTACAAGCGGGGCTGCTATCACATTTTTACAAGCGTCATTTGGGCACTTAACCTCCCAACCTTTTTTGGTCTGATCAATCACGGGCCTGCTTCCACACTTTATACAATTTTCAACTTCAATTCCCGGTTGTATCTCGTAGCTCATATAATAAACGAATGCTTGAATCTTTGACTAACAAAGATAACAAAGGTTTAATGTTGTAACAATTAATCTTTCAAATATGTACGATAAGTCAGTATTTGGGGATTTCAGATAAATAACCTGCAAAATTATTAAGGTTTGTAAAACAAGAAAACAATAACTAAACATATGGAGTTGTAAATCAATAAATAAATAACAACCTTATGAAAAAACTTAACATCTTTTTAATTGCCTTTGTAGTAGCTACACTAAGCAGTTGCCAGGTTATCGGCGGATTACTTAAAGCAAGTTTTGCTGTAGGTATTATTGTTGCTTTAGTAGTTGTGTTTCTTATCATCTGGCTTATATCGGCGTTTCGGGGAAGGAATTAATTGTAAATCATATTTACTTTTAGTTAAACAATTTTCGTTTCGGCATGTTGTCAAAGTATAAAAACATCAATAACCATGGAAACTACAAGCGTAA
Source organism: Mucilaginibacter boryungensis (assembly GCF_015221995.1). NCBI lineage: Bacteria > Pseudomonadati > Bacteroidota > Sphingobacteriia > Sphingobacteriales > Sphingobacteriaceae > Mucilaginibacter > Mucilaginibacter boryungensis. The sequence continues at coordinate 2,884,572 of NZ_JADFFM010000001.1, read as the reverse complement.
CAGTTGAAAATTTAAATGATCTGATAGAGATCCATAATGATCGTATTACAGGATACGAAAAAGCCCTGAACGATTTAAAAGAAGAAGATACCGAACTAAGGGAGCTTTTTACAAATTGCATTGGTGAAAGCCATCAATTTAAAATGGAGTTAGGCACTGAAGTACAAAGCCTGGGCGGTGAAATTGAAACTGGCACAACCATTAGCGGTAAAATATACCGCGTATGGATGAGTGTGAAGGATGCTTTAGGTTCATCTAATCAATCCGTTTTAGAGAGTTGTGAATTTGGTGAAGATGCAGCGCAGAAGGCTTATAAAATGGTATTGGAAGACGACTCCCTGCCAACTTACCTGCGCGAGATTTTAACGCGTCAGCAAAGCGTATTAAAAGCCGCCCACGATAAGGTGAAGGCGTTGCGTGATATGAACAAATAAAACCTTTTAAAGTAAGAACTCCCGGAAAAACCCGGGAGTTTTTTTGTTATAGCATGAATTATTAACAATAATATCATATTAGCATAAGACCTGCTTTATATAGCCATTGTAATTTAGTGTAATCAAAAAAAGATTGTCATGAAACTTATAGCAAACATTTTAAGCCTGGTAGGTATTGTGCGCGAATGGCTGGTAATAAAAAGTATGCGTTCATCTTTTATGCACTAAATTATTGTTGGCATATACTTTTTTTATCCGGTTATAATCAACAAATTGGGCCTGGCCAATGGCCCGGTATAAATGGACAATAAACTCAATAAAAAACTTTTTGGGGATGATTTTGCCTGGGGCGTATCTACAGCCGCGTTTCAGACGGAAGGCGCATGCACTAAGGATGGTAAAGGCCGGTCCATATGGGATGAGTTTACATCAAAAAAAGGCAAAGTACTAAACGGCGAAACAGCTGAAACTGCCTGCGATTTTTATCATCGTTATCGCGAGGATATCGATCTGATCAAACAAATGAATATCCCTAATTTCAGGTTTTCAATAGCCTGGACGCGAATCTTACCCAATGGTGAAGGCGAAGTGAACCAACTGGGGATAGATCATTATAACAACGTAATTAATTACTGCCTTGAGCAGGGGATAGAACCCTGGGTAACTATTTACCATTGGGACTTGCCTCAGGCTTTAGAAGCAAAGGGCGGCTGGACAAATCGTGAAATAGTGGGCTGGTTTACTAATTATGCCACTATTTGTGCACAATACTTTGGTGACCGGGTAAAACACTGGATGGTGATGAATGAACCGGGGGTTTTTACCGGTGCAGGATATTTTTTGGGTTTGCATGCGCCCGGGCGCACTGGTTTACGCAATTATTTACCCACCATTCATCATACTGTTTTAAGCATAGTTTCTGCGGCTAAGCAACTGCGTTATGTTTTACCTGATGCAACTATTGGTACAACCTTCTCTTGCTCGCACATCGAGCCCTATTCGCAAAAAACAAGAGATATTAATGCGGCCAATAGGGTTGATGCATTGCTTAACCGCTTATTTATTGAACCATTGTTAGGTTTAGGCTACCCAATGAATGAGGTGACCGCTTTAAAGGGTATTAATAAATATATACTCCCCGGCGATGAGGCCAACATGACCTTTGATTTTGATTTCATAGGGATACAGAATTATACACGCGAAATAGTAAAATTCTCCTTATTTACGCCTTATGTTTACGCCAGGCTTGTTAAAGCCGTTAAACGTAATGTACCTACAACTTTAATGGGTTGGGAAGTACATCCGCCGGCTTTATACCAGGTGCTTAAACAGTTTGCTGCATATCGTCCTGATAAACCTATTTACATAACTGAAAATGGTGTTGCGTTTGAAGATACTTTAAGCGATGAAGGCATACTTGATACAGAACGGGTTGAGTTTTTGCAAACACATATTAGCGAAGTTTTAAAAGCTAAAAATGAGGGAGTGAATGTAAAAGGCTATTTTGTGTGGACCTTAACCGACAACTTTGAATGGGCCGAAGGTTATCATCCCCGTTTCGGGTTGATCCATGTAGATTTTAAAACCCAGAGGCGTACTATTAAGGCTTCGGGCCGGTGGTATGGGAAGTTTTTAAAAGGAGATAGTTAATGAGTTGCCATTTCGTTTAAAACAGCATTGGTAGTTTTAGAAAGACGGATATAAAAAGTGGTACCATTTGCTCCATCGCTTTCAAACCATATTTTACCGTGATGCTTTTCAATGATCTGCCTGCAAATAGAAAGGCCAAGTCCGAAGGACTTTTCGCCCAAGGTACCAGGGCGCTTGGCATTAGTGAACATATTAAATACTTGATTCTTAATATCTTCTGGTATGCCTATACCATGGTCGCTAACTGCTATTTGTACTTCATCATATTCGTCAGTTATGCTTACACATATCTCGGCACCAACCGGGCTGAATTTAATAGCATTACTGATCAGGTTACTGATCACCCGCCATATTTTTTCCCTGCTGATCAATAACTCCTCGGGGGCATCAAGCGTGTGCAGTATTATTTTTTGATTTTTTTCAGCGGCTTTAAAGCGCATCAGTTCCACACTGTTATTAAGCAGCGAATTAATATCTACCGGTTGTTTATGCAATTCGGTTGGGGCATTGCTGGTAGCCTCAAGGATTTCGTTAATCAATTCTAATGAATCATACGCAGTTTCTTTTATAATGCGTAATAGTTCTATCTGTTCATTGTTGTAGTCGGCGTCCTCAACCATGGCACCGGTTAATGATGCAATACCTCCCAGTGGGTTACGTAAATCGTGTGCTACAGTGCGTAATATCCTGTCTTTTTCCTGGCTGCTTTGTTCAAGGTCGGCAAGTGTCTTTTCCAGGTTTCTTTTTTGCAGGTTTACCTGTTTATTCAGTTCACTAACCACGTCCATCTCTCTCCGGGAGCGTTTCCAGTTACGGAATATCAGTAAAATAATAATTAGCGACATGGGTGCAAAAACTATTGCTGTATAGATATACATGCGCTCTTTAGTACGAAGATCTGCAATTTGATACTGCTTTTCCAGGTTACTCACCTGTTCGTTAACGTTGCTTTCCTTCAGGGTACGATTGCGGGCCGATAGGGAGTCTTTTATTTTATGATATCTTTCTAAATATGGCAGCGCTTTGTTAAAATCGTTTTTACTTTTATAGTAATTTCCAGCTGCTAAATTCCATCCGGCCTCAGCATCACTGGCCGGTAATGAATCTAACTGTAAGCGGATAGTGGTTAAAAGCGGCATTATTAAGGCATCTTCGTGCAGTTTCATATATAAGTTTACCAGCTTTATTTCAGACAGATACGCATCGTGGTTATCATTGCCCTTTTTTAAATTGGTAGCAATACTTTTTTTAAGCAATGATACAGCCTCTGTATATTTACCCTGATTGCTAAAAACCTCGGCCTGGTTACCGTAAATAACGGCACGCGCAACTTCTAATATATCAGCCCGGTTGTTGTATTTTGATGCGTTTTCGTTAATATATTGTAAGGCTTTGTTGAAATATACCATGGCGCTATCCAGCATGTTTTGATTGCGATAGCCTAGTGCTGTATTATCCAATACTTCCTGTTGGCGAAAAAATGATACAAATTCTTCCTTACACGATTTGTTCTGTTCAAAACTCTCTTTAAAATAAGTTACCGCAAATTTATAATTGGATTGCTTGTACGTGATCATGCCCATGCGATAGGTATAAGCCGACAGGGTGCAGTTGTCCAAGTTGTTTTTTCCTAACAGATAGCCTTGATAGTAACTGCTGTATGAGTCATTGTATCTGCCCAGTTCAAATAAAGCGTCGCCCCGGGCAAAATTAGCATCGCCCAAAAAAGCAATATATTGCTTTTTATTGGTCATTTGACTGGCAGCTGTTAGCATACTATCTGCATATAGCAGCGCTACCTCGTTATTGTGCTTTATCTTATTGTTTATTACATAATGGAAGCCATATATTCTGAATTTATCGGTAGGGGTGAGGTTTGATAAATGCTGTACCGATGAATCCATATAATGCAAGGCCTGATCAAATTTATTCAATTCGAATAACCGGTTAGTAGAATCATAAACGGGTTTAAATTCTTTAGAATACTCAGTTTCTTCAGATTGTTTGTTGTTACAGGAGATAAATATAACCGCTAAGAAAGTACACAGCCATAGTAGACTGTTGAAGAGGGAATTAGGGGGAACGGTTGACCGACGCATTGACGAAATAGCCTAAAGCAAATATAATACCTACCCGCCTGACATACAATACTTAATAGAAAAAAATATTATTTAGTATTACATGTGTTTCTCTATGCGCAGCAAAATGTTAACCCAATCGAAATATCACTTAAAGGCATCCAGGCCGGTAACATCATGTCCGGTAATTAATAAATGAATGTCATGCGTCCCTTCATAAGTTACCACCGATTCTAAATTCATCATATGCCGCATAATCGAATACTCACCGGTAATGCCCATGCCTCCCAGCATCTGCCGGGCTTCGCGTGCAATATTTATGGCTGTTTCAACACTGTTGCGCTTAGCCATAGATATTTGTGCCGCCGTAGCCCTGTTTTCGCTTTTTAAAGTGCCCAGGCGCCATACCAATAATTGGCCTTTAGTGATCTCGGTAATCATTTCAGCTAATTTTTTTTGCTGTAACTGGAAGCCGCCTATTGGTTTGCCAAATTGTACCCGCTCTTTAGCGTAACGCAAGGCGGTGTCATAGCAATCCATAGCAGCCCCTAATGCTCCCCAGGCAATGCCGTAGCGGGCCTGATTCAAACAACCTAATGGCCCTTTCAACCCCGACGCACCCGGCAGTAGGTTTTCTTTAGGTACTTTAACATGGTCAAAAACCAACTCGCCGGTAGCCGACGCCCGCAGCGACCATTTATTATGGGTTTCAGGCGTGCTGAAGCCTTCCATACCCCGCTCAACAATGATGCCTTTTATCTTACCGGTTTCATCTTTCGCCCATACCACTGCAATGTCCGCAAAAGGGGCATTCGATATCCACATTTTGGCACCATTTAGTATGTAATGATCGCCCGCATCCTTAATATTGGTAACCATACCACCCGGGTTTGAACCATGATCGGGCTCAGTAAGGCCAAAACAGCCCATTATTTCACCGCTTGCCAGCTTGGGCAGGTACTTCTTTTTCTGTTCTTCTGAACCGTAGGCATAAATGGGATACATCACCAGCGAGCCTTGTACGGAGGCTGTAGACCGGATGCCCGAGTCGCCGCGTTCAATTTCCTGCATAATGATACCATAAGCAGTGTAATCCAGTCCTGCGCCGCCATATTCAGTAGGGATAGTTGGCCCGAATGCGCCTACTTCGGCAAGGCCCTTGATCAATTGCTTTGGGAATTCCGCGCGCTGGGCGTAGTCTTCAATTATCGGCGATACCTCTTTCTTCACCCAATCGCGTACGGTTTGGCGGATAAGTTTATGCTCATCGGATAATAATTCATCCATCAAATAATAATCGGGAGATTCAAAAAGGTCTGTTCTGGCCATAAATGGTTGGTTATAATGGCAAATCTAATGAAAGGTAGCATTAGATTATAGTTTGTTTACTGATAAATTTACCTTTGAACAATGATAAAAGTTAGTTTACATGGCGCCGAGTTTTTTGCCCTGCATGGTTTTTACCCGGAAGAACAATTGTTGGGTAATAAATTTATATTAGATATTGACGTAGAATTCCATACAGGCGCTGACCTTACCGGCGACCATATTGCCGATACCGTTAACTATGAACAACTTTATATTATTGCTGCCGAAGAAATGCGCCATACCCGCAAACTGCTGGAAGCTGTAGCACAATCCATAGCTGATCGGATAAGGGTAGATCATCCTTATGTAGACAGGATAAAGGTTGAATTGAAAAAGTTAAATCCGCCATTGCCGGGCCGGGTTGCCTATTCATCGGTAACGGTTACAAACGATAAATAACATTATGCCATACCAGCAAATTACATTAGAGATATTAGCGGCTTTTAAAGCAATTGTGGGTGATGCAAATGTAATTGCCAATCATGATGATTTGGAGCGGTATAGCCATGATGAAACGGAAGACCTGCGTTACTATCCCGAAGTTGTTACTAAGCCCAATATGCCGCAGCAAGTTGCCGAGTTATTAAAACTATGTAATATAAACTCAATCCCTGTTACCCCTCGTGGAGCGGGTACGGGCTTAAGCGGTGGGGCATTACCCATAATGGGCGGGCTGGTGATCAGTATGGAGCGGTTTAATCAAATCATCAACATCGATGAAGCCAACCTGCAGGCTACTGTGGAACCCGGTGTGGTTACTGAAACTTTTATGAATGCAGTGGCCGAAAAGGGTTTGTTGTACCCGGTCGACCCAGCCAGTAAAGGCAGCTGTTTTATTGGCGGTAATGTATCGCATGGATCTGGCGGGCCGAGGGTGGTAAAGTATGGTACCATCCGTGAATATGTTTTGAATCTGGAAGTGGTATTACCAAACGGCGAAATAATCTGGACCGGGGCAAACACGCTAAAATATGCCTCGGGTTATAATCTTACCCAATTGTTTATAGGTTCGGAGGGGACATTGGGTATCGTTACCAAAATCGTAACCAAGCTTATCCCTGCGCCCACAATCGATGCCTTGCTGATGGCTTCATTTGCGACTAACGAGACTGCCTGCGCTGCAGTTTCGGCTATATTCAGGGCGGGGATTATCCCATCCGCGTTGGAATTTATGGAACGCAGGGGAGTGGAATGGGTAATTGAACATGATGGTATCAACTTTACTTTACAAAATGGTATTGAAGCCTTTTTATTGATTGAGGTCGACGGCACCAACCAGGATGTGATCTTCGATGCCTGCGAAAAGATTAATGCTGTGTTAGAAGCCTACAATTGTAAAGACGTACTTTTTGCCGATACTGCCGCACAAAAAGATGAACTATGGAAACTGAGGCGGATTATGGGCGTATCGGTAAAATCAAACTCGGTTTATAAGGAAGAAGATACCGTTGTGCCGCGCGCTGCTTTACCGCAACTGATTAAAGGTATAAAAGAAATTGGCCTGAAATATGGTTTTGAATCGGTTTGCTATGGGCATGCCGGCGATGGCAACCTGCATGTGAATATTATAAAAGGTGAAATGAGCGATGCAGACTGGCACCATAAACTAAAAGATGGCATTCGCGAGATATTTGAATTGACCATCAAATTAGGTGGCACTTTAAGCGGCGAACACGGTATTGGCCTGGTACAAAAAGAATTTATGCCGCTGAAATATTCTGAACTGCACCTTAACCTGATGCGGGGTATAAAAGCTGTCTTCGATCCTAACGGGATAATGAACCCGGGGAAGATATTTTAAGTCAAGAGTCTAAAGTTAGAAGTTAAAAGCTATTAAAGCGACTTAAGGTTTCGGACTTTGACTTAAGAATTAATTCGTGTTAGTTATAAGCCCCGGTTCATCGTAGTCAATCATACGCTGGCGTTCTTCTTTGGGGATGCTTACAGGTTTTTTAGCGCCGTAATCATAACTTACACACAAGCTTTTGCCAGTGGTGCAAATTTCCTCGCCATTGGGTGTTATTTTTACCAGGATATACGTTACATCAAAACTACTGTTGCCAATCCGCGATGTACGCACGTAGCATTTAACCTGGTCTTCCAATACCAGTGGTTTCAGGTAATTGATCTCGGATTTCCCTAAAATAACCCCGGCTTTCATCATGTCCCATTTAATAATTTCCTTCCAATAGTTAGACCGGGCAATTTCAAAGTAGGTTAAATAGATGGTATTACTCACATTTCCGAACGCGTCAATATCCGAGAAGCGGATGGGAATGGGGGTGCTATATTTATAATCAGCTAAATTTTCAGGCATTTTATGTCTTTTTGTCGGTAGATATTTTATTTAACAGACAAAATGTCTGCAAATTTTATCAAAAAGCCGGTTGGTATTGGCTTTGATAAATCATTTACGAAAATAATAAAAAACAAACCTTAGGAGGATATAAAAATGACTTTAGTAAAATTTAACAACGGACACAAACAGGCAGTTAACCCTTGGTTCAGTGATGTATTTAATGGAATAGCTAACGATTCGTTTATTAACGATAGGCTATTGACCAAAGTGCCTGCCGTAAACATAGCTGAAACTGAGAACGAATTCCACATTGAACTGGCTGCTCCAGGTTTAAAGAAAGAAGATTTCAAGATCAGCTTGGATAAAGATGTGTTGAGCGTATCGGTAGAAAAAAAGACCGAAGCAACTGACGAAACTAAAAAATACAGCAAACGCGAATATAGCTATAAATCATTCGTAAGGTCATTCACCTTGCCTGATAGCGTAGACTATGCAAAAATTGATGCAGAATATACCGATGGTATATTGAAACTAAATATTGCTAAAAAAGAAGAAGCAAAAGTTCAGTCACGCGAAATTGCTGTTAAATAAGTTAAAAGAGCGTTTTCATAAGAGAGAGTAGTGGTAGATTAGTGATGGAAAGGCCGGTATGCGCAAGCATCCGGCCTTTTTTATTTGTAAAAAAATGTCATTTCGAACGAGGAACGAGGAGAAATCTTATACGTGGCGCTTATCAAACGTATAAGATTTCTCCCGCTGATCGAAATGACATAATTTTTTAAATTTTATTTCTCCATCTGCTCAATCACCGCAGCTGTTACGCCTGTGAAAGAGAAGCCGCCGTCGTGAAACAGGTTTTGCATGGTTACCATTTTGGTCAGGTCGCTAAATAACGACACGCAGTAATCGGCGCATTGGTCAGCATCTGCATTGCCCAGCGGACTCATTTTTTCGGCATAGTTAATAAAGCCATCAAAACCCTTAACCCCCGAACCAGCAGTGGTACGGGTTGGCGATTGCGATACCGTGTTCACACGCACATGTTTTTTAACACCATATTGGTAGCCAAAGTTACGGGCTATGCTTTCCAGATAAGCTTTGTTATCAGCCATGTCGTTATAGTCAGGGAATACACGCTGTGCGGCAATATAGCTTAAGGCCACTACAGATCCCCATTCGTTAATGGCGTCCATTTTCATAGCAGTAGCCAATACGCGGTGCAGGCTTAAAGCTGATATATCTAAACCCTTGTGGGTAAAATCGTAGTTGTTTTCGGTATAGTGGATGCTTTTACGCACGTTAATACTCATGCCGATAGAGTGCAGGATAAAATCTACCCCGCCGTTAAAATGCTCCTGGGTTTTGGTAAATAGGTTTGTGAGATCATCGTTGCTGGTTACGTCGGCGCCAATAACTGGGGCGTTACATTCTTCAGCCAGTTTGTTAAGCTCGCCCATACGTAAAGCGATTGGGGCGTTCGATAATACAATCTCGGCACCTTCCTGCACAGCGCGCTGTGCTACTTTCCAGGCAATCGACTGCTCGTTAAGCGCACCAAAGATGATCCCTTTTTTACCTTTTAATAAATTATAAGCCATAGCTAATTTTTGTTTGTTTGATAAAGCGGTGTAAAGTTATAATTAATTGTCTGAACCACGATTAAATAGATTTAAAGATAAACAGGATTTTGAAATGAAGCCTGTAATAGTGAAAATCTGTTTAATCGTGGTTCAGATATTTAGGCGTTGCCTGCGGCCCGCGCTATCCGCTCATACTGCACAAGCCTTAGCCACAGGGCCGGTATCCGCTACTATCGCTAACGCGCGGAAAACTTTGTCATTGCGGGGAGCAGGGGAGTCGTGTGCGGCAGGTGACGTGGCATCCCGTGGCTGGATCAGTAATTTGCGCAATTACACAATTTTGCATTAATTAAACTTTATCAATAAGTGAGAATTGGACAGTTACAATTTCTGAACTGATTAATGCGTGACCATTTGATATGCTTGGCTTCCATTTAGGGCTATTTTTAAGTATGTTAATTACAGCTTCATCGCATCCATAGCCAATACCGCGTAGTACTTTGATGTCGATAAGCGACCCATCTTTTGATATTGAAAATGCTATTTGAACCGTACCTTCAATAGCATTACTCACTGCTAGTTCTGGGTATTTTAATCTGGTTTTGATATATTTTATAAAGTTGTCCATTCCCCCGGGAAACGTAGCTTGCGCTTCATAATATGCTCCGCAGTCAAGACAATCGTCCGTGGGTATTTCATATTTCACAGCAATCTTTTTCCTCGTAAGTTGTCTTGTTGCGTTTATTACTATTGGACTTTTTTCTGTAATGTTTAGTGGTTTAAGTATTGGCATTACAATTTCCATATATCTGCTGCCGTTATTGGCAATCAATAGCGTGGTAGCCTCGCTAATAGCTATCGTATCGTTATGTCTGGCACCAATCAATTCAAATCTTCCTAAAGCATCTGTAGTTGTGAAAAGTAATCCTTTACCGTTCAAATCTAAGTTTTTAGATGACACATAAGCCTTTGGAATAGGTTTTCCAGCAGCATCTAATACAATCCCACGTAAATGAATGGTATCCTGGTAAATAGTTCGGTATTTAGTTTGACTAAATGTCACCACAGGAATAAGAAAAGCTATCAGGCAAACGGACAATGATTTCATAAACAACAACTGGTTTCCCAAATATCATAAATGAAATCTTAAATAACAACTAAATATTTAGTTTATATTGTGGATTAACTAATCACTAATAGCCAATACTAACTAAACTCCCAGCAACTCCTTCGCATTCTGCACAGCGCTATCCCCTGGTTTATCACCGCTTAACATTTTTGCTATTTCAGTAATTCGCTCGGCGTCGTTTAGCTGGCGGATGCGGGTGCGGGTAATGTCGGTTTCGTCGTCTTTATATACAAAGTAGTGGCTTTGGCCTTTGCTGGCTATCTGCGGTAAGTGGGTAATAGTAATCACCTGCAGGTTTTGCGCCAGTTGTTCCATAATCTGGCCTACCTTATGCGCAACCTCGCCGGATACTCCAGTGTCAATCTCATCAAAGATAATGGTGGGTAGCGCAGTATAGCGGGCTATCAGCGATTTAATACTCAGCATCAGTCTTGACAGCTCTCCACCCGAGGCAACCTTGCTCATTTCTGCTAAAGCGTGACCTTTATTGGCGGTGAACAGAAAGCGGACCTGATCTATGCCGTTATCCCCTAAAACTACATCCCCCAAACCCCCTGAAGGGGAGTTATGTCCTCGGGTTTGGCTAAGCTCAATTTTTAATGCTGAATTACCCATGCCCATTTCACTCAGTGTTTGCAAAACCTGTTGCTCAATTGCCGGTATAGCTTTACTGCGATTTGCAGATAATTGGGTTGCCATATCGTGCAATTCCTGTTGTTCGGCGGCTATTTGTTTTTGCAGTTTTTCAATGGCTTCGTCACCAAAAATGGCTTGGTTTATCTTGTCTGAAAGGTCTCCCTGTATGGCCAGCAATTCGGCATTGGTGCTTACACGGTGCTTTTTTTGCAGGTTGTAGATGACGCTCAATCGCGTGTTCACTTCATCGGCACGGACGGGATTAGTGTGCGTTTGCTGTTCCAGGCTTTCAATTTCGGCGGCAATGTCTTTCAATTCAATAATGCTGCTGCTCAGGCGCTGGTATAGTTCGCCAATAGCTGGGTTAAATTTTTCGGTTGCGGATAGTTGCTGACCCGCCTCGCGCAATTGCATCAGCGCGGCCGTTTCACTATCCTGCATCAGGTAGTAAGCGCCGGTGAGGTTGCGTTTAATATCATCGGCATTGTTAAGTGTATATAATTCCTGCTCCAGTTGTTCCTGCTCGTCTTCGGCTAACGCGGCTTTCTCCAACTCGTCAAATTGAAACTGGTAATAATCCAGGTCGGCTTTGGCTTTATCGCTTTCTTCGGTTAATTGCTTTAACTGAGTGATCAGTTTTTTATACGCTCTAAATTTGGTTTGATAGGAACTAAGCAGATCATCGTGCCGTGCGGCGGCATCAACTACCAGTAATTGAAACAGCGGATTGTTAATTTCAAGTGTAGCATGCTGCGAGTGTATCTCTATCAGTTTTTCACCCAATGCTTTCAATGTATTCAGGTTAACCGGGGTATCATTCACAAACGCGCGCGATTTGCCATCGGCACTAATTTCTCGGCGCAATACTGTTTCAGTTTCATAATCCAGGTCGTTCTCTTCAAAAAACGATCTCAAATGAAAGCCCTCGATAGTGAACGTGCCTTCTATTACACATTTTTTTTGCTGGTTAAAGAAGTAGCGGCTCTCGGCCCGCTGACCTAATATTAGCGACAATGCACCCAGGATAATGGATTTACCAGCCCCGGTTTCGCCGGTAAGTATATTCAGGCCTGCATCAAAGCTTATTTGCAGGTTATCAATTAAAGCGTAATTAGTAATGTTTAGCTGTTTCAGCATAAAAACTTCAGTTGTTTTGCAGGATACTAAATTACAAAATCTATCAGGTATAGATTTATGAAGTTTTTAACAATGCCAAAAAGCCGGCCACAATAATGCAGCCGGTTTAACTTAACTGATCGGTATGTTTATTTATAGTGATTTGGTATATGCGCTGATTACCTTCTGTGGTTTAACCGCAGCCATTTCCTGCTTTTCAGGTGCTTCTTTGCGTTCTTTAATTTCGCTGGTGTCAGGTTTACGTGCTTTTTCGGGTGCTTCTTTACGCTCTTGTACTTCTTTTCTTTCCCGCATTTCTTTTCTTTCTCTTATTTCTTTGCGTTCTGGTGCTTCGCGGCGTTCTTTTACATCGCGTTCCTCTCTCCGCGCTTCAGCAATTTCTTTTCTAACAGATTCTTTAATTGACTCCTTACGTTCGCGTGCTGTTTGTACACTTTCAATTTCAGCCATCTTTTTTTTACGGTATTCGGGTGTGGTGCGGTACTGACGCATCTCCCGCTCAATCTTTCTTAACTCTTCTTTTTCGTGTTGTATTTCGGGGCGGTTTTGGTAATCGCGCATGGCTTTACCCAGGTTGCGCATAGCCTCCTGTTGATCCTTCATCATAGGGCCTTTAAATGCCTTGCCCATGCTGTCCCCATACGCTTTCAGCTCTTCCTGTTGCTTTTTAAATTCGGGGTTATTGTAGTAATCGCGCATTTGGGCGCTCATTTTTTTAGCCCATTCTGTTTGTTCTTTTATAGCCGGACTGTTAGCATAATCTTTGAATTCGGCCCCCAGCTTTTTAAAATTTGCTTCGTGTTTTTTATATTCAGCGCTGCCGGGTTTGGCTTTGTCCATCAACTCAGCTTCTTCTTCGTATCGTTTTTGCAGTTTGGTAAATGCCGGGTTGCTATAATAAGCCTCAATTTTTTTTCCATAAGCTTCGGCGTCCATTTGTAACTTCTTCATTTCAGGCGAGTTTGCCATTTTTTCAAACTCCATGCTTTTTTTCTGCATGTCTTCCTGTAGCTGCTTCATCTTAGGGCTATTGTAGTAAGTTTCCATTTCAGCCCCCTTTTTCTCCATTTCTTCCTGCAGTTTTTTAAACTCGGGGCCATTATAATATTGCTCTATGGCCTGGGCATGCTTTTCGGCTTCAGCTTGTAGCTTTTCCAGCTTAGCATCGCTCGCGTCATCAAAATCTGCCTTACGCAGTCTTTTTTTCATAGCCGGTTTAGCTTTGGCGGCAGCCTTTGCCGGTTTTGCTTTTTTAATAGTATCGTCAGGTAAATTATTGATTATTGGTAAAGCAATTTTCTTTACAGATACTTTACCATTTTCAACTTTGGGGTTTAGCCAGGCAATGCTGCTCAGGCTAAACATTAACAGCACCAGCGCTAACAATGCCGGACGGATATTTATGGTTGTTTTTTTAGTTTTCATGATACGTTCAATACGGTTTAAAAGGTGATACTTTTGTTTGCCGGTGGCAGCCAGCGCCAGGTGCCAGTCCTGCTGTTTGTTTTGCTCTAATTTTAATAGGGCCTGCGCATATATCAGCGGACTTCCGGTAGTGCGCACTACCATATCATCACAACTGTTTTCTCTTTCGGTATTTATAGTTTTAATAATTAACCTGCTAAAAGGGTTAAAGAACAGCAATATGCCAATAGCTTGCTGTATCAGGTTAAGTAGGTAATCATTCCGGCGTATGTGGGCCAGTTCGTGAAGTAGTATAGCTGCTATTTCTTCAGCGGTTAAGTAAGTGCTGATGCTGAAGGGGAGTAAGATTAACGGTTTAATAAACCCGGTAATGCAGGGCACATCTATATATTCGCTAAAAGCAACTTTAACAAATTTTCGGATGCCCATCTTTTCAGATAAATTATTTACCTGATGTTGAAAACCAGCCTCGGTAATGTTTTGTCTGATGCGGTAAATACTATTCCATGCCAATGCCATTTTAAGAGTGTTGAACACCAGGCCTGCCAGGTATAGCATAGTTACATACGGTAAATATCCGGCAATGATAAAGTAATACCGGTCGATGGGTGCAACAGTTATCTGGTCTTTATCTATCGGTAAAACTTCGGTAACCGGGATAGCCGGTATACGATAAGGTATGGCGCTAAAGCTTGCATAATTGCTTATTTCAATATACAGCGTGTAAGCAAAGCAGCCCAGCATCAGGCTTAATGCGCCAAAGGCTATTTTATATTTAAAAGATGCCGGCTTATCTATAAAAAACTGTTGAACTAAACTTAGTATCATATAAATAATAAGCCCTTGCCACAACGAGTGGATAATGGTAATGCCTAACACCTGGCTGATATGATAAAACAGATTTTCCATAACTGTTATTTTTTATCGTGATCAAATTGTTCCAGATATTTCTTAATAGCGTCTATCTCATCATTGCTGGCGCGATGGTTGCCCAGCGCTTGTATCACTAAATCGGCGGTCGAGCCTTCAAATACGGTAGAAATGATCTTGTCCAGCGCGTTTTGCTGCGCCTGTTCCTGTGTAACTACTGCTTTATAAATATGGGTTTTAGAGGTAGCATCGCGTTCAACAAGGCCTTTATCGTTCATAATTTGCATTAGTTTTAGGGTAGTGGTGTAGCCGGCATCTTTATTTTTTGCCAGTTCTTCGTGTACTTCCCTAACGGTGCAGGCGCCTTGTTTCCAAAGCACGTTCAATATCTCTAATTCGCTATCTGTCGCTTTAATATTCATATTTCTGTAGTTCTACGAAGTTTGTCGTACAAATATCTACGATTGTTTTCGTATATCAAAATAAATTTGAAAATATTTTTAATTAATAGACGCGAAAGAGTTAGTTACGTTGCAATACCTGGTATTTATTTCCGTTGGATGGATCGGCCTGGGTGAGTACGTTCAGTGCCTGGTTCTTTTCCTGCAGGTCGGCTTTGCTGAATATGCCTACCAATTCATCAGCCTTAGCTGTAAAGAAGATCAGCGGCAGCATTGCACCTATACGCTGGCGGTCTACTTGTGTAAGTACCGGTAAGATGCCCGAGATCACCCGGCGCCCTTTATCGGCGTTTTCCGACATCAGGTCTAACCCGTTGCGGTGATAATCATACATGAAGCCGCGCAGGTTGTTGTAAACCTTGTTATTCAAGTTCTCGGCCAGCCAATAGCGGTTAAGATTGCTATCAAATGCTTTCCAGCCCTTATAAGAGGTTGATTGCGCATTGTTGACAATATTTTGCGCGGCAGCAAAATAAGGGGTACCCCCAAATTTGGAAAAGGTATCGTAATCCATACCAACAATAACATAGGCGTAAAATGCCATTACCGAAGTCAGGTTGCTTTGGAAATTCTGATCGTTAAAATCCAGACTTTGGCCTTCGGTATAGGTGAAATCAAAATCCTTATCGTTTACATTAAGCAGGGTAGTGGTATAGGATGAATTAAAGATGGGCCTTTGCGATTGCACCTGCAATTCGGTACTGAAATTATTGCTGCCATCCCACGATGTAATATTAAAAGTAAATGTACAGTCTATGCGCTCCTGGGGCATTATCTGGTCGGCAGACCATTTGTGGCCGTTCAAAAAATCCTTCATCGCAGTTTCCAGCGACTGGAACACGCGCTTATTGGTAGTTTGTATTTTAGGCGATAATACCTGCACCCGCGCATTCAGATCCTGCGCATTAATACCTGTACTGAAACATATTAAGATGATATATACTGCCAGTTTTTTCATGCGTTAATCAGTTCAGCTACTTTATTACAAATATCAATAGCTACCTCGTCCTTGCCTTTCAGGTCGTAAGTGGTTTTGTGTAACTCTTTATCAATGATAGTGATTTTATTGGTGTCCGTTTTAAAACCGGCGCCTTTATCGTTTAACGAATTAAGGACAATAAAATCAAGGTTTTTGCTTTTTAGTTTACCAACAGCGTTTTGTTCCTCGTCGTTAGTTTCCAACGCAAATCCTACCAAAATCTGATCACTGCGTTTTATACCACCAAGGGTTTTTAAAATATCGGTAGTTTTTTTCAGGCCGATATTAAGACCGGCATCCTGTTTTTTTATTTTTTGCGATGCCACAGTTACCGGAGTATAATCGGCCACAGCCGCGCTCATTACACACGCTTTCGCATCAGGAAAATACTGCTGGCAGGCTTCCAGCATTTCGGCAGCTGAAGTAACATCTACCCGGTTAACCGACTGGTGGCTGCGTTGTGATGAGGGCCCGGATATCAATACAACATCGGCACCCATTTTAGCAAACTGATCGGCAATGGCAAAACCCATTTTACCCGACGAATGGTTACCGATGAAACGCACGGGGTCGATAGCTTCGTAAGTAGGGCCGGCGGTAACCAATATTTTTTGCTTATTCAGCGGGAGTTTTTTTTTTAGCTCGCCCAAAATAAAGTCTACCATTTCTTCAGGCTCGGCCATACGGCCTTCGCCGTGCAATCCGCTGGCTAATTCACCATTACCGGGTGGTATCAATATATTGCCGTATTGTGTTAAACGGATCACATTTTCCTGCGTAGCCGGGTGTTTCCACATGTCCAGATCCATTGCCGGTGCAAAATACACCGGGCATTTAGCCGAGAGATAAACGGCGGTTAGCAGGTTATCGCAAAGGCCATTGGCCATTTTGGCAAGGGTATTGGCACTGGCTGGGGCAATCAGCATCAAATCAGCCCACAGTCCAAGTTCAACATGGTTATTCCACTCGCCGGTTTCAGTTTTATAATAATCAACCAACACTGGTTTTTTTGATAGGGTAGAAAGGGTTAGCGGGGTAATAAACCCCGTGGCATCAGGTGTCATCACCACTTGTACTTCGGCACCGGCCTTTACCAGCAGCCTCACCAGTAAAGCCGATTTATAGGCCGCAATGCTGCCGCAAACACCCAATACTATCTTTTTACCCTGTAGCATACAGCAAAAATATGTTTTTTATTGTTGAATTAGCGGCACCTCAACGCATTTAGGTATTGTGAGGGTTAATACTTGTAGCCTCAATCCCATAGCGGATAGCAGCCTCAAGTATATTAATGTCGATATCTTTTAGCTTATTGAACTTAACGCAGTATCCGCTCACACTTGCTTTACCCAGTTCTTTTCCATACGTTTTAGCTAAGTAGGTCTTATCCCTAATACCAAGGATATAGATAGAGATCCCCGTTATATTAGCGCTCATGCCAATTTGAAAAATCTCCCGGGTTCTTCCATTGGGATATTTCATTGTGAAAAAGCCATATCCTATTGTAGGGTTACTAACCGTTTTATTTTCGCTGTTTTTACCGTCATCAAACCATATTTTACCTGCTGGTAATATTTGAAGCATAAGCGTATGCAGCGTTTGCATGTCATCACGTTTCAGCTCAGGCTGGCTGGTAATATATGCTGTGATTTGTTCTTGTACATTCATAAGGATAGTGTTGGCTTAATTCACGTAAGTAATTTACTATTCATTATTCAATTTTAACCTGTGGCACCATCGGATTTTAAGTATTTATGGCTAATCGCCCGTTTTTGATTAATTTTGCCCGATGGACTTTATTATTGACGCTACCCTTAAAGCAGTTAAACATTTATACCAGGCCGACCTAAGCCCCGCCGACATTAGTTTGCAGCAGACCCGCAAAGAGTTTGAAGGTCAGATAACTGTTGTAACCTTCCCGTTCACTAAAGTATCGCGCAAATCGCCGGAGCAAACCGGTACTGAAATTGGCGAATACCTGCAAAACGAACTGGCAGAGGTATCGGACTTTAACGTGATTAAAGGTTTCCTTAACCTGTCCATCAGCGATGCCTATTGGTTAAGCCAGTTTTATAACCACGTGCTACCCGCCGACCATACCGTAGCTGAACCCAACGGCAAAAAGGTGATGGTGGAGTATTCATCGCCAAATACTAATAAGCCTTTGCATTTGGGCCACGTGCGTAATAACCTGCTGGGGTATTCGGTAGCGCAAATTTTGGCTGCTGCCGGATACGAAGTGGTGAAAGCCAATTTGGTGAACGACAGGGGTATCCACATTTGCAAATCCATGCTGGCCTGGCAACTGTTCGGTAATGGCGAAACACCGGAATCGGCCGGTTTAAAAGGCGACCACCTGGTGGGTAAATACTATGTGATTTTTGATAAGGAATACAAAAAACAAATAGACGAACTGAAAGCGGCCGGGCAAACCGAGGACGAGGCGAAGAAAAACGCGCCACTGATCATCCAGGCCCAGCAAATGCTGCAAAAATGGGAGGCCGGCGATAAAGAGGTGATTGACCTTTGGACTACCATGAACAGTTGGGTATATGCCGGTTTTGATAAAACCTACAAGGCCCTGGGCGTTGATTTTGATAAATTTTACTACGAAAGCAATACCTACCTGTTAGGTAAAGATATTATTGACGAAGGTTTAGCAAGCGGCGTTTTCTTTCAAAAAGAAGACGGCTCTGTTTGGATAGATCTGACCGAAGACGGCCTTGACCAGAAACTTGTACGGCGGGCTGATGGTACATCAGTATACATTACGCAGGATTTAGGTACCGCCCAGTTAAAGTATAATGATTTCCATATGGATCAATCGCTGTACGTGGTGGGTAACGAACAGGATTATCATTTTAAAGTGCTGTTCCTTATTTTAGATAAGCTGGGTAAGAGCTGGGCTAAGGGCTTATATCATCTATCGTATGGTATGGTCGACCTGCCTTCGGGCAAAATGAAATCCCGCGAGGGTACGGTGGTTGACGCTGATGACCTGATCAAGGAAATGGCTATGGCTGCTGAAGAAGAAGCCTTAAAGGCCAATAAGCTGCAAGATTTTACTTCCGAGGAAAAAACTGAACTATTTCATATGATTGGAATGGGAGCGTTAAAATACTTTCTGCTAAAAGTGGAACCCAAAAAACGACTACTTTTTGACCCAAATGAATCAGTTGAATTACAGGGACATACCGGACCATATATTCAGTACACTCATGCGCGTATTCGTTCTGTATTAAGTAGGGCAGCCATGCAAATCGAAGATATGGTAATGTTAAAAGAAATTTCGGGTATCGAGAGGGATGTTATTATCTTGCTAAATCAATATCCTGAGATAGTTAAGATAGCAGCGGATGGCTATAATCCGGCAATTATTGCTAATTACATATACGATTTAGCGAAAACTTTTAACAAGTTTTACCAAGAGAAATCTATCCTGCAAGCTGAAGATGATACGCTGAAACGTTTCCGCCTGCAACTGGCAACTGCATCAGCCAATGTGATTAAAGTTGGCATGCGGTTGTTAGGGATTGACGTTCCTGAAAGGATGTAAGCCGTTCCATAGCGTCTTTCGGTGTGTAATATTGTACTATTTTATCACCTCGCTTAGTCCGTTTTTTATAACTACGCAGCCGGGAAATCACATCGCATTAAAAAGGAGCAGATTTGTGGGCAGGTCGGCGCGGTTTTTATAATTGTGTGGATGTTGCAGGTTGCTAAAAAATGGCTATTTACCTGTGAATTGCCTTGTTTTAGGGTACATTAACACTTGGTTACTTTCAAAGAACTTTACCTTAATATACCGAATTTCAGCCGGGGAAACAAGTTGATTTTTAAGCAATTTTAGCGTTTATTAAAGGTCGCATCGAATAAAAATTAATAAGAATTAATAATTATTACGCGTTTTTACATTATGTGCTTTTGTACAGATCCTACAATAAGGGCGGGGCATGGGTACTAAAAAAATGTCATTGCGAGGAGCGTAGCGACGCGGCAATCCCGTAGTACGCAAATCAAACTATGAGATTGCTGCGCTCGCAATGACATAAATTCGTGGTCGGGGCTTCTACAAATTAAACATCAGTTTGGCCAATACAATACGCCCCGGAATGGTGTATGTACTGGAGGTGTAAACATTGGCAGATAAATAAACTGCCGTATATGTTTTGGTATCGAACAGATTTTGGGCGCTCAGTTCCAGGTCAAGCTTGGTTTTTTTGAACTTGTATCTTACCGATGCATCGGCAAAAATGTATTTCAAATCGTTTGCCGATTCCTGGTGAGTAAAGTAATGGTCGCCGGAAACGGTTAAGAACAAATTGGTTAGCGGCGCGTAGTTTACCGAACCGGTTTGTATCAACCGCTCAAACTTGCTGCTGGTGGCTACTGCCGATGATTTACTTACGGTTTGGCTATATGCCGCCCGGTAGCTGAAATTCACCGCTTTGCTGGCCTTGGTATCTGCACCCAGGCTGGCCGATTTTGAAATGGTGTTATATGGCAGCGTCTGGCCGTTCTGTATCTGGTTCAGCTTGGTGGTTGAATAGCTTAACCCCGCGCTGAACGTAGTGCGCAGCGGGAACGAATACTTACTGGTGTTGCCGCTAAAGTTCCAGCTATCAATATTATTATCAAAAGGCAATACAATGCGCTGGGTGATATTATTGCTCAGCAAGCTTGAACTGATGGTATTGGCATAAATATGCGAGTAAGATGCATTCAGCCCGAAAAAGAACAGCGTAATGGCCTTATGATAATTAAAGCCTATGCCCGCGTTCTGGCTTTGGCGTTCGGTCAAATCGGCGTTGTTGGCCCCCAGACTGCGATAATTGCTCAGGATATAGCCACGATATACATCCTGTATATTCCCGATAGAGTTACGGAAGCTATAGTTAGCGGTAAAGTAATTTTCGATACCGCTCTGGAATTTTACCGATGCCCGCGGGTTAAAGTATAAACGGCTCAGTCCTTTGTCAAGTTTATAAAAGCCATCATCGTAATGCGTATCCTGGAAGTTCAGGGGCAGGGTTACGTTCACTTTCCAGACCGCGCCCGGGTAATCGTACGATGCCTCGCCATATAAGCGGTTGCGACGCCAGTTCAAATTGTTCCTCGCGGTATCCGAGAACAGGTTGGTGCTGCCGTTTAACTGGGTAACTGTCAAATCGGACGATAATGTTTGCTTAATGGCTGAAAAGCCCGCCCTGTAACTTTGGGTAATGCTGCCGCTTGGCACCCGGTACGATACATAGTTGTTGGTAGACCAGTTGGGGATATTTGTGTTCTGCGTCAGTGATGAATAATTAGTACCACCGTTAAATGTTCCGGGGTTTAAATTAGGGTCTATCACCAGGTTCTCGGGCTCGGTAGTGTGGTTTAAATTGCTGTACACCTCTAAAATGTTATTATTCTTTAATGTACGCATCATGTTAAATTCGTTACTGATATCCAGCAGGTTATCCTTTAAACGCTGGTTTACTGGTGCACCATTACTAATAAGCGACGAATAGCCTGTGTTGTGGTTATAATCGGTCACAAAGCTATTGTTCAGGTAATATTTAGGCTGATTTACGTTGATCAGGAACTGGCCATGCAGCACATCAGGACGGCGTTGATTATACTGATTTTCGGTATAATTAATGTTAGTGCCGCCAATTTTTATCTGGCTTGTTTTGTCGTACTCCTGGCGTTGGCCATCGTGAAAATAGGAGAGGTTGGCCCGCAGCTGTGTATTGTTTTTCAGGTTCACCAGGTTGTTCAGGTTAACTAAGCCCGACCTGTTAAACAAGTAACGGTTACGCGGCAGGTCAGGGTCGCCGGCGGTACCTAACGATAATACGGTGTTAGGCTTATCCGGGTCCTGCGAAAAGTTGTGCGATAACAGATCGTTGCTTACGTCGGTACCCACATTATTCCCTTTAATGTAGTTAATGGCTTTGTATTTATCCTTAAACATCATGCCATTCAACTCGCCGTAGTAATTGCCGGGCAAGCCTGCGCCTGCCGTTTCCTGGCCCACCAGTTGCAGCTTCGCGTCTTTTTTTATGGTAAGGTTAAGGGCCACATCATCGCTAACGACCTTATCCTTCAGCATTTTTATGGGTTGATGGTTTTCCATTACCTGCACCTCGTCCACCACGCCATGCGGGATACTGCTGGTAGCTACATTGTATTTATCATCCAATAAATTGTCGCCGCCTATGTACAGGTTAGATATAGACTTACCGTTATAGCTTATTTTGCCATCCTTGGCTACATCAATACCCGGCAGTTTTTTAATCACATCGCCAATTACCCTGTCCTGCGCGCTGGCAAAGTCCGATACCTTATAGCTCAGGGTATCTCCGCCAAGCCGCAGTTGCGGGCGGTTATTTTTAATAGTAACCGTTTGCAATTGATGCACTGCGCCCGACATTTTGAAATTATAGGGTGTATTAAACCCCACGACCGGGCGCACCTCTTTTTTATAGCCAATACTGCTTATTTCTAACTGTAGTTTGCTTTTATCCGCATCGGCAGGCACTTGTAGTGTAAACACGCCCTTATCACCGCTGGTAGTATAGGCTACAATTAAATTACCGCTTTTAAGGTTAACGCTGGCAAAGGGGACAGGCTTGTTTAAACTATCTATAACGGTACCTTTTATGGTTTGGGCATGGCATAGCACAACCATTAGCATCCAAAAAATGAATGCTCCCACCCATTTATGTAGGGCCCTCATTTCTTTTCAGGTAATTCTAATGGGTTGTTGATCACCTGTGCGGCACCGCCGGGAACGCCGTTCACCACCATACGTACCGGGCCCATGCCACCGCCGCCGCCTGCAGGCATAGCACCCGGAGGCATCATGCCCATTTTGCCGCCCATGGCCGCCATAAATGCTTGCGGGTCTTTACGCATAGCATCCTGTAATTTCACAAATTCTTTTTCGGATGTTTTAACCGCATCGGTAGGCAGGGTTATTAGGTTAGGGTCTAAGTTGGGGTCGTCGCCGCCAAACCTAATGGTGGTGCCCATTCCCGGCGGCGGGGTTTCTGCCACAACAGGCTTCTCCGATTTAACCACTTCGTCCATGCCTTCAAACTTAAACACCACCTCTTTATTGGTATCGTAAGCTTCTACAATTAATCCCGGTAAGCCGTTCAGCTTCCATGGGCCGGTGTGGAAAGGCAGGTCGGGGCAAAACCAGGCAGTATAATCGCGGCCTTTAAAATGACCGGTAGCTTTCTGGCAGTGCAGGGTGCCAAAGCTGGCGGTATCTGCGCTTATTTTCCAGTTAATTACCGGCATTGGTTCTTCTATAATATATGGGGTAATCAGGCGTTCCTTGCGTACCAGTTTCTTTTCGGCCTGAAACTGGTAGTATTCGGTATTGGTAGTAGGGGTGCGGCTTTGAACTTTAAAGTTCATGTTGCCGCTGCCGCGCTGTTCTGCCATTTGCTGTTCCAGTTGTTTACGCATCATGGCTTCCTGCAATTTACGGTCGTAGCTTTTATAAGCGCTCGCCGTAGGGCCTACAAATAGCACCATGTTTTCGGTATAAGGTTTATCCTTAGCCGTGGTATCGCGCAGGTGCGTAAATTTATATTTAACAACGGCTTGTGCCATTTCGGGCTTTTGAGCTTTCGCTGCAAAGGCAGCAAGCAAAGCGAACGACAAAGTGAGTAATCTTTTTTTCATGACTTTATTAGGTTTTATACGTTCAATAATTAGGAGTAATAAATTATGTAGATCAAAGATATAACCATTTAGTCAATCTACGAATTTTTCGTAGACATTTAACACTTTTTAACAAAGAAGTTACTTTGGCATATACAGAGGAAGGCGGACGTGGTCGGGCGGGGTGATTTACACCAGCCTATCCTTCATCACCAGCGTATCCGTTACCATATCGTGCAGGCATTGCTGTTTTTTATTGAAGAAGCTCATCAGGTAACCGATGCCAAGTGTAGCTACCGAAAATATTTTAGCCAGGTTGCGCCCAATAGAACGGGATAGTGGGATGCGTTCGCCTTGTATATCGCACACTTTTATTTTAAGCAGTTGCTTGCCATAGGTGGCCTGTTTGATCGAGGCTTCCATAATGATATGATAGATGATTTTGGTAAGGGGGATTAAAATAAGCAGGCTCATGCCGATAACTATCCTTACCATACGGTTGTTAGTAGCCATAACGCCAATAAAAGCAACTACTACATAGCCAAACGCGATCAGGAACCAATCGATAACCGAGGCCAGCAGGCGCTGATCGAACGCAGCGAAGTATTGTGGGGCTATTGTTTGTTTACGGAAGCCGAATGCTTCGCGTAACTCGGGCATTTCGTGCACTTCCTTATAATCGTCCATCCCCTCGGTGCGCACAAAATCATTCGACCGGATGCCGCGCTTTTTCAGTTCATCCACGCTGAAAGGGCCTTCAGGCTTGCCGTTGATAACCAGGGTGTATAGTTTATCCATTTGGTGCAATGCTTTTAAAACTAAAAAGACTTACGAAGTTATCAAAACTCCGCAAGTCTTTTCAAATTCTGACTAATGACTAATGACTAATGACTTAGTACCTCGTCACTTTAAAGTCGGATATCCCGCCGTCAAGGTCAATATTTATTTTCTTTTTGGCAGCGCTGAAGCCCGGGGTTTCATAATGGCCGTCGTTGGTTTTGGTAAAACCAATGAAGCTGTTAGAAGACAAGCCCGAATCGCTGTTTATCCGGCAGGCCGCATCCTTAGGCACGCTAATACGTACTTCGGCTGCGCCGGTAGAGATATTTACATCGGTGTTATCCAGCGGCTGACCAAGTTTAACATCAAATGAAGCTGCGCCACCGCTTATTTTAAAGTTACGGATCTTAAATTTAGTCAGGTCGAAGTTTAATTTTGTAGCGCCTGTTGAAATATCCATATCCCAGATAGGGGCTGCGTTCAGTTTAAATACCACGTCGTTTCGCTTGTTTTTATCCCAATGAAAGCGAGTATTTTTCTTCATATTGAAATCCAGCGTATAAACCGAATCGATTGAACTGTGCGAAAACTCGTATTGCCCGCCATATTCAGTAGTATTAGCCTGGAACAACTGGCTTGTGGTATCGCTTAAACTGTAAACTGTACCGCCGCCATTAATGTTTAGTTTGGCAATGCGCGCATCGGCATGGAAAGGTTCGTTAAAGGTGCTGTTGCCTTCCATTTTAACTATTCCCCTGCTATTGCTGTCATCATCGTCGTCGTCGTCCCTGTCGTTGTTATCACTGTGATAGTAATAACGGTTAGGCCAAAAGTTATACCTGTCGTTAAAGTTGCCAAACAGCAATATGCAAAGGCCTAATATCACCACGCCTATTTTTAGTATGCTGGCCCATACCGTACGGTTATGCGCAAATATCAGGTTAATACCTGCTATTAATAAAAATATAGGCCAAAGGTGCAGAATGTTTATCCAATGAATATGGATAACACCGAAGCTGCGCAGCAGGAATATAACACCAAGTGTGATCAATATCGCACCCGGCACAATTTTATCGTGTCTCATGATGGTTCGTTTTTATATGGTTGTAATGTCGTCGTTGGTTGAATTATCTTTCTTTGGCTCATCTTTTAGGGGCTCCTGGGGTTTGCTCCAGTCGTGGTTGTCCCAGGGTTGTTTTTTATTGCCCGAAAATATGACAATAATACCTATGGCTATTAATATAACCGGCCAAAAGTGATGCAAATCCCAATCGGGGATGATATCAAAATCATCCAAAATAAAGAACATGCCTATAATTAATAGTATCGTGCCGGCAATAATAGTACCGGTTGATTTTTGTTTAGGCTGGTTAAAAACCGGCGGAATGTTGTACTGATTGGTACCGGCCGGCGGGACGGTATAATCAACAAAAGGGGTTTGTATGTGTAGCGGCTTTTTAGGTAAGGCTATCCAAAGGATGATATAAATAGGCAACCCGCCGCCGTGCAAAAACAAGGTAAGTAAAAATACCAGGCGCACTATGGCTATATCAATACTAAAATACTCTGCTAAACCGGCGCATACACCACCTATGGTTTTATGTATGTCGTCCCGGTATAATTTTTTGTCCATGATTCGTTTTTTTTGAGTGTGTGTGTGACTTAATTTATAACTGGCCGAACACAGGTTTTATGATGATCTCTTCAACGTTGGCGCCCGGGCTTAGCCGGTAAGCATTTATAATGGACGATGCAATATCATCGGGCATTATAAGCTTGTCGCTATCCACCTCAACCCCATCCCACGATGATGTGAGCGTAGACCCCGGGATAACCGCGGTAACCTTAACACCATATTGCTGTAGTTCAAGCCTCATTACCTTATTAAGACCCAGCAACGCAAACTTTGTTACACTATATGTACCGGCGGCTACAACCGGGTTTACCGAGGCCGACGAACAGATAGTAAAAATATGCCCCTGTTGTGCAGCAATTAGCTTTTTGCCAAAATAACGGTAAAACTCGTAAGCCGGCATCAGGTTGGTGCTGATCAGTTTATCAAAAGTATTATCCTCATCGTCAAGGATACTGGTAGGCACATAGATTCCCGCATTATTTACAATTACGCTGATGGCGCCCAGCTCCTGTTCGGCCTGGGCGGCAAAGGCCAGCACATCGCTTTTCACACTCACATTGGCAACTTTAACCGATACTTTTATATCAGGGTTTATTTGCAGTAATTCCTGTTTGAAGCCCTCCAGTTCATCGGCATTGCGGGCGCATATGGCCAGGTTTAAACCTTCTTTTGCAAAAGCAATGGCTATGGCCCTGCCCATGCCGCGGGTGGCGCCGGTAATAATGGCGTTTTTCATATGTTCTGATATTCGGGGTAAATAATTTATATTTAATGATAGTTAACACCTTCAAACAATGTTAGAAAAACTAAATAACTTCCTTATAATATTATTTATAAAATCAAAAGAACTTGAAAAAAAGTCCTCAAAAGAGATAATATGGGAACCTCCAAAGGAATATTGTGATGAAATTACTTTAGAAGAAGCAAAATTTGTTTATGATCAAGCAATAATAAGATTTGATAATACTATAGAAATCAGCAAAATCATAGTAGATAGATCTAATATCCTTTTATCTGTAGTAATAGGTATTATTATTGGACTTGTGACTTATTCTATAGACAGGGGAGATAAGAATAATTATGATAATATTTTTTTTACAACCACCATATCGACATTATATTATTTCTATATGGCAGTTAACAACTTAATTGTAAATATCAAGCCATTCGAATACACAATGCCTGGTACTGCTCCAAACCAATACATTTCAGATCATTTTTACAAGAAAGAATATAACAACAGTGATAAAAGGTTAATGGGTTTTTATTTAACAGAATTAAAATCGCTTCAATACAAATCCCATTACAATAATAAACTTAACAAAAAAAGGTGGCTGATATATGAAGAATCATTAAAGCTACTATTATGTTCACCTATAATAGTAGCTTTAATTTTTATTACAATCGAAATAATATCAATTTTAATTAAGGAATTATTTTGACAGAATACTAATTTGAATCAGAATCAGAATTCCAATCGCGTGTTGAAATGTCAATATCGGGTAAGCTTAAATTAACAGTATCCCATACGTTAGGAAAATTAGTATCAGGCGTTTGATTGTCTTGAGACTCATTGTCCTTACTATTATTATCCTTTGGGTCGAAGTTTACATTATTCATAATAACTGGTTTACTAAACTAAATTATATAAATATTATTAAAATATCAAATCTTTACCAATTTTTTTAGTATATAATGTAATTGTATGCCTTTACAAAATTAAAACTTTATCATTATTAATTGTTTTAAGGATAACTTAATTTGCCTGAGTTAAACTTGAATTAACAAATTATAGTATTTTTAACCGTTTCACTCTAAATACATGTTTACAGCCCTTGGCAAATACATATTATTATTACGTTTAAGCTTTAAAAAACCCGAAAAGTTTAGCGTCTACTGGAACGAGGTAATGCGCGAAATGACCTCTATCGGCATTGGTTCGCTGGGTATTATCGCTATCATATCTGTATTTATTGGCGCTGTGGCTACTATACAGGTGGCTTTCCAGTTGTCCAGTCCGCTGGTGTCCCGCAGTATTGCCGGCAGTATCTCCCGCGACTCGACCATCCTTGAATTTAGCCCTACTATATCGGCGCTGGTATTAGCAGGCAGGGTAGGCAGTAGCATCGCATCGCAAATTGGTACCATGCGCGTAACCGAACAAATCGACGCTTTGGAAATTATGGGGGTAAACGCCCCGGGATTTTTAATAGCGCCTAAAATTATTTCAGGCATATCTATGGTGCCCCTGCTTACTATCATTTCGGTAGCATTGGGCCTAAGCGGCGGTTACCTGGCCTGTGTGTTCACAGGCTCAATTTCGCCAAGCGATTACATCTCAGGTTTACAGGATGGCTTCGACCCTATTATTGTTACTGTGTGTGCGGTAAAATCGATAGCATATGGTTTTATAATTACTTCAATTTGCGCGTATAATGGCTTTTATACCGAGGGCGGCGCGCTGGAAGTTGGCCAGTCGGCTACCCGTGGTGTAGTTTATAGCTGCGTAATGATACTGTTTGCCGACCTTATTATATCAAGCATGCTATTATGATCGAGATCAAAAACATATATAAAACGTTTGGTGAAAATGAGGTGCTGAAAGATATTAGCGCGCAATTTAAACCGGGAAAGAATAATTTGATCATCGGGGGTTCGGGTTCGGGTAAAACTACCTTGCTGAAATGTATTGTTGGCCTGCACCAGCCTACTAAAGGCCAGGTGCTTTTTAATAACGAAGATTTTACTGCCATGAACTTTACCGAGCGTGTACCCATCCGCAAGGAAATTGGCATGCTTTTTCAAAACTCGGCCTTGTTTGATTCTATGACGGTTGAAGAGAACATTATGTTCCCCTTAAACCTGTTTACCGATCAATCGCACGCCGAAAAGCAGGAACGCGCTAATTTTTGCCTGGAACGTGTTAACCTTAAAGATACCAACAAGCTTTACCCGGCCGAGCTTTCGGGCGGGATGAAAAAACGCGTAGGTATTGCACGTGCCATATCCATGCAGCCAAAATACTTGTTTGTAGATGAGCCCAATTCGGGCCTCGACCCCAAAACATCTATCCTGATAGATGAACTGATTGCCGAACTGACCGAAGAGTACGAGATCACCACCGTGATAGTTACCCACGATATGAACTCGGTAATGGGTATCGGCGATCATATTATCTTTTTGCACGACGGCCGGAAATGGTGGGAAGGCAGCAACAAGGAAATAGCCCACACCGACAATAAAGAACTGAACGAGTTTGTATTTGCCAGCAAGTTTATGCGCGCGGCGAAGAATAAGTTGTAGCCCGAAAGGCCGCGTAAGTCAGGAAATCCGAAAGACAGGACTTAGTTTGTGGTGAGTTTTCCACTTTCCCGCTAATTACTACCTTTGCAAATCGACTTAAGACTTACAACTTAAGACTCAAGACTTACAAGATGATCCAACTACTTACGCCCACCCACTGGAAAGATTATGAACTGATTGATTGCGGCGATTTTGAAAAATTAGAGCGTTTTGGCAATGTAGTGCTGATACGCCCCGAACCACAGGCGGTATGGGCCAAGGCCCTGCCTGCAGCTGAATGGCAGCGCTTGCACCATATCAGGTTTAAAGGGCGGTCGGCAACATCGGGCGAATGGGTGAAGAAAAACCCTGCTACGCCCGACCGCTGGCATGTGGAATATAAAAACAACGATGCGGCCATCAAATTCCGCCTGGCGCTAACTTCATTTAAGCATGTAGGTATATTTCCCGAGCAGGCCGTTAACTGGGATTACATCTCATCAAACATAAAAAAGTTTAAAACACCCGAGCCAAAAGTGCTCAACCTGTTTGCCTATACGGGCGGGGCATCGCTAATGGCCCGCGCGGCAGGCGCCGATACTACCCACGTCGATTCGATAAAACAAGTAGTAACCTGGGCTAACGAAAACCAGGAGCTATCGGGATTAAGCAACATCCGCTGGATGGTAGAGGACGCTTTAAAGTTTGTAAAACGCGAGCTAAAACGCGGCAAAAAGTATAACGGAATTATCCTCGATCCACCTGCGTACGGTCACGGCCCTAACGGCGAGAAGTGGAAGCTGGAAGACCATATATTGGAAATGATGCAGGACGTAGTGCAACTGCTGGACCCACAAGAGCATTTCCTGATACTGAATACTTACTCTTTAGGCTTTTCCTCGGTAATTGTAGAAAACCTTATCCGTGGCTCGTTCCCCAAAGTGCAAAACCTGGAAATAGGGGAGCTTTACTTGCAGGCTACATCGGGCGTTAAACTGCCGCTTGGCGTGTTTGGGAAGTTTTTTAAAACGGCGTAATATTTTTTGGCTAAAGCCAACCTATAAAGTTGCTTGTCCGTCCCATAAATGGGACGGCAATGAATGTAGTATTTCTTAATAATATACGCCTGTATGTATGGCCGCAATTATTTGTAAAACATTCATTGCCGTTGACTTTAGTCAACGGTTAAAGAATAAAAGAAAGGGGCTTCAGCCAAATTATTTCTTGTAGATTAGAATCAATAAAATCCCGTATTTTAGCTACATGCGTTATCTGAAACTCCTGCTATTATGTTGCCTGCTGCCTGCCTGGGCCATGGCACAAAATCAATATGATGTCATTATCCGTAACGGCAAGATCATTGACGGTGCCGGTAACCCCTGGTTTTATGGCGATGTAGGTATTTTGAAAAACAAGGTAGTTGCCATTGGCGATCTTTCGAAAGTAAAGGCCGCTAAAAATATCGATGCTACCGGGCTAATCGTAGCGCCGGGGTTTATTGATGTGCACACCCATATTGAAGGTGACGAAAAGAAAACTCCCACGGCCGATAACTTTATTTACGATGGCGTAACTACTGTTATTACCGGCAACTGCGGCGGTTCGGAAATTAACCTGGATAAATATTTCAGGCGCCTGGACAGCATTAAGTTATCTATCAACGTAGCATCGCTTGTGGGGCATAATGATGTGCGCCGGGCTGTATTGGGCCAGGCCGCTGTTACACCCGACGCCGTTCAGCTGAAAAAAATGCAGGATATTGTGGAGCAGGCCATGCGCGATGGCGCGGTGGGTTTCTCAACCGGTTTAATTTATACGCCGGGGCTGTATTCCAAAACGCCCGAAGTGGTGGCTTTAGCCCAGGCAGCGGCTAAATACAAAGGGGTGTATGCTTCGCATATCCGGAACGAAAGCGATAAGGTTTTTGAAGCCATTGCCGAAGCTATAGATATTGGACGCCAGGCAAACATGCCGGTAGAGATATCGCACTTTAAAGTGGGTAAACCCAACTGGAACCGCAGTAATGAAATGATTGCCATGGTTGAAAAAGCCCGTGCCGAAGGCCTGGAAGTGACGGTAGACCAATACCCATATACCGCCAGCAGTACCACATTGAACGTACTATTACCCGATTGGCTGCTGGATGGCGGCCGCGATTCGGTATATAAACGCCTGGACGATCCGGTTATCCATCAAAAGGTGATTAAGGAAATGATCAGCGATATGAAAAAGCGCCAGCGCGATCATTTCGACTATGCTTTTATAGCCCATTGCGATGCCGATACCACACTTAACGGAAAAAACATACAACAGATCAATATCGAAAAAGGCCGTAAAAATAATATTCCTAACGAGATTGAAACCATACTGGATATCACCAAACTTGGAAGCGCGGCAATGGTTTTCCATGGGATGAATGAGGATGACGTAAAAAACATTATGAAATACCCGCTGGCCATGGTAGCATCCGATTCGGGCATCCGTTTATTTGGCTCGGGCGTTCCCCACCCGCGTGGATATGGCACAAATGCCCGCGTATTGGGGCATTACGTGCGCGAAGAAAAAGTGCTGCGCCTGGAAGATGCGGTGCGGAAAATGACCTCGCTGCCAGCGCAAAAATTCCACCTGGCTGGCAGGGGTTTATTACAGCCCGGTATGTTTGCCGATGTGGTGGTGTTTGATGCCGCAACGGTTAACGATGAATCGACCTATGCAAAGCCGCATGCCTATTCACAGGGCTTTAAATATGTGTTGGTTAACGGGATTGTAACTGTTGATAACTTTAAGCATAATGGTAACAGAAATGGTGCTATTTTGCGTGGCCCAGGATACACACAAAACCTGTAAATAAAACAATAAATGAAATTCAAGAATTTACTTTTATCAGTACCGTTACTGCTGTTGTCTTTAGCCTTATTTTCAAACTGTAAAAATGGCACACCGGCAAATAAAACGCTTGCCACCGCCAATACAGCTGCAAAACCTGCCGAAGCTGCACCTGCAGCCGATACAACGCCGGTTAAAGTAGTTTATCCGCCCATTGATAAGAAGGAGTACGACTCGTTAATGAAACGCATGGCGCATAACGATACTACCGGCAGGTGGCCTGTAAAAAACACACCGTACCCATTGCCTGGCGCTATTTTACCATACAAACGTATCATTGCGTTTTATGGTAACCTGTATGCAAAGAAAATGGGTATTTTAGGTGAGATACCGCCAAACGAAATGCTGGCCAAACTAAAAGGCGAAGTAAAAAACTGGCAGCGTGCCGATCCTAAAACGCCAACCATTCCAGCATTACATTACATTGCTGTAGTAGCCAGCGGCGATCCCGGCAAGGATGGTAAATATCGTAACCGCATGCCGCTTAGGCAAATTGATACCGTGTTAAAACTGGCTAAAAAAATAAATGCTATTGTGTTTATTGATGTGCAGGTAGCTTTAAGTAATATCCACACAGAACTGCCATTGTTAGAGAAATACCTGGCTTTGCCGAATGTACATTTTGGTATGGACCCTGAGTTTTCTATGAAAGATGGTTCAAGACCGGGTAAAAAGATTGGTACTTACGATGCTGAGGATATTAATTACGTTTCAAACTATCTGAAAGGTTTAGTGAACAAATATCACCTGCCGCCCAAAATTTTAATAGTGCACCGCTTTACTAAAAAGATGGTAACCAACTATAAGAACATCAAGCTGCGCCCCGAAGTTCAATTAGTGATGGACATGGACGGCTGGGGCGAACCTGACCTGAAAGAGGGCACCTGGCGCTACTTTATCCAGGGCGAACCTGTGCAGTTCACCGGCTTTAAATTGTTCTACAAAAACGATATTAAGAAGGCCCCGCACCACATGCTAACGCCACAGGAGGTATTGAAGAAATCACCTTACCCAATGTATATTCAGTATCAGTAAGAATTACCTATAAAAACAAAAAGGCGCAATAAGCGCCTTTTTGTTTTTATATACATTACCTCAGGGGTGAGAGGGAATATTATGTTTCTATATGTTCCGGCTCGTCGTCACTTTGTTGGGTGCTGTTGCCGCTATCCCATTGCCCCTGTTGCTCTTGTTGTTCCTGCTGGTTACTATTACCGCCAACCTTTTGCTGGTCTGCCGTTTCCTGCGGGCCAGGTATATTATTTGTTGGCTGCGCCGCGTCGTAATCGGGTTCACCTTGCTGATATGCGGCTTTAAAGTTGTTGTTAGCGGTATCCTCTTCGGTTGGCGCTACCCGGTTAAAGTAGGCATTGGTGTTACCCGCATAGCGCGATGGATTGTCTTTATCATCGCCCATGGTTGGCTTACCATCCCTGCCAAAATTGTGGCCGCCCATAGGCTGGCCTTCCATGCCCGAAAGGTTCCGGTCCTTATGCTGCACTGCGGATTGATCGTCCTGT
This sequence comes from Mucilaginibacter boryungensis, assembly GCF_015221995.1. NCBI lineage: Bacteria > Pseudomonadati > Bacteroidota > Sphingobacteriia > Sphingobacteriales > Sphingobacteriaceae > Mucilaginibacter > Mucilaginibacter boryungensis. The sequence goes on along the minus strand of NZ_JADFFM010000001.1, from coordinate 2,850,760 downwards.
TCGTCCCGCAAGTTATTTTGGTTATATAACATGGCTTATGCTTTACTGTATATAGTAAAGCATTTGGGGTTGGTTTTTGTTTTGAAAATTTAGAAGAAGCTATATATAAGCGTCATTGCGAGGAACGAAGCAATATCCAAACTATGCAAACCGCTCTGCTAATCGGGAGATTGCTTCGTTCCTCGCAATGACGGATCTTTGACTGCTTACCCTATCATCGTCAATAATTCCGCATCGCTGATAATAGGGATGTTTAGCTTGGTGGCCTTCTCCAGTTTGGCGGGGCCCATATTATCGCCCGCTACTAAATAATTTAATTTGGCAGATATGCTGCTTAAAATTTTACCGCCATTAGCCTCTATCATATCCTTCAATTCATCGCGCGAGAACTGTTCAAATGTGCCCGAGATAATAAAGTTCATACCCGATAGCTTATCACTGGCCAAAACCACTTCTTTATCGTCGGCTACAAATTGCAAGCCCTGGGCACGCAGTTTTTCAATCTGTTCACGGTGTTGGTTATCGCTAAAATATTCTATCAGGCTTTGGGCTATGCGCTCGCCAATTTCTTCGGTGGTGGTCAGCTCCTCTAAACTTGCTGCCATCAGGTTGTCAATAGTTTTAAAGTGCGCTACCAGCTTTTTGGCTACAGTTTCGCCCACGTAACGGATGCCCAAGCCAAACAGCACTTTTTCAAACGGCATTTGCTTCGATTTCTCTATGCCTTCCAGCATATTATTAATGGATTGTTCGCCAAAGCGGTCCATCTTTTTCAACTCGTCGGTATGCTTATGCAACTCATACAGATCGCTGATATGGCGGATAAAGCCCCGGTTGTACAACGTATTAATAGTTTCATCGCCAAGGCCGTCAATATTCATGGCTTTGCGGCCAATAAAGTGCTGTATCTTACCAGTTATTTGCGGGGGGCAGCCTTCATCGTTAGGGCAATAAAAGGCGGCTTCACCTTCCTTGCGCAGCAACTCGGTACCGCATACAGGGCAGTTGGTTACATATTGTATAGGTTCGGCATCAGGCCTGCGCTTATCCAGGTTTACCCCGATGATCTTCGGGATGATCTCGCCGCCTTTTTCTACATAAACGGTATCATGTTCGTGTAGTTTCAGGCGTTCCATTATCTCATCGGCATTGTGCAGGGTGGCGCGTTTAACAGTAGTGCCAGCAAGCAAAACAGGCTTTAAATTAGCCACGGGGGTAACTGCCCCGGTACGGCCCACCTGGTAGGTAACCTGCAATAATTCGGTCTCCACCCGTTCTGCTTTAAATTTATAGGATATTGCCCATCGCGGCGATTTTGCTGTATAACCCAGTTCCTGCTGCTGCGCATAGCTGTTTACTTTAATAACAATGCCGTCTATATCGTAACTCAGGTTATGGCGCTCCTTATCCCAATAGGTTATAAATTCAAAAACTTCATCGATGTTTTTACACAGTTTATTATGCTCGTTCACATGGAAGCCCCAGCTTTTCACAGCCTGCAGGCTTTCCCAATGGGTTTTAAATAATTGCTTTTCGGTATACAGGAAATAAAGGAAACAATCCAGCGGACGCCTGGCAACTTCGGTACTATCCTGCAATTTCACCGTGCCCGATGCAAAATTGCGCGGATTAGCATAAGGTACCTCGCCGTTCTCTATACGCTCGTTATTCAAACGTTCAAAGGCTTTCAGGTGCATAAACACCTCGCCCCGAATTTCAAACTCATCCGGATAATTTCCTTGCTTTAGTTTTTTAGGCACATTATGGATGGTGCGGATATTTGTGGTCACATCATCGCCCTGCACGCCATCGCCACGGGTAACGGCGCGCAAAAGCTGGCCATCTTTATAGGTGAGGCTCATGCTTAAGCCATCGTATTTAAGCTCGACAACATATTCGAAATTATCGCCAATGGCCTTACGGATACGCTGATCAAAGTCGATCAGTTCCTGCTGGTTATAGGTGTTGCCAAGCGATAGCATAGGCCAGCGGTGCCGCACGGTTTGAAATTCTTTAGTGATCTCGCCGCCAACTTTTTGAGTAGGCGAGTCGGGCAATAAAAACTCGGGGAACTGCTTTTCCAGTGCGGATAGTTCTTCTAATTTTTTATCAAACTCATAATCGGATATGGCAGGCATGGCCAGTACATAATAATTGTAGCTGTGCTGTTTTAACTCCTGCGAAAGTGTTTCAATACGTTGTTTGGCTTCAACTGGTGACATGGTAGCGAAGATAATAATTGTTCATGATGATGGTTCATGGTTAATGGGGAAATTATAACAAACAAAATAAAGTCAATATCTTTAATCATGAACTGGGAACAACTTAGAGAAAATATTTACTTTATTGATGGGTCGTTGAGGGATATATACATTTTTGATACAACTGAAAAAGATTGGCAAATTTGGGTCGAGTTTGTAAATGAAAATTATCCGGTAACTTTCCCAAACTACGATCTGGCGACCAAGCAAACACAAATTGATTTTAATAAAGTATTAAAAGGTTGGGATGATTTAGACGCAGACCGTTATACAGCGAGTGTTTATTTAGACGGTATTAAAGTAAATGCGCATTTTTTTATAGAAAGCGAAATTGAAAATGATATTACACCTACCGAGATCAATTCGATAGACGACCACTTGAAACTTTTAGAATATATGAAGAAAGTTTCGACTCTTTTAAATAAGAAAGTCGTTCTAACGCCTGAAAACATGCCTAACGAAGTGTTGATAATGGTATACCATTATGAAGTAATCATTACCTTATCATAATCATGTGGCGATGCCTACGGCCCGGGCTATACGTGGCTGCGTTTCGGGCCCATAATCTGAACGCAAATCCATCGCTCCGGCTAAACCACTACTATCCCTATCGCTGGAAATTTGTTGAAAAGATAGAATCACCTACTATAGTCCATGGACTTTTTTTAAACCAATTGCCGATTGCATTGTCATATATTTCAATAAAACTAAAATACCGATATGAAAACAATCTGGAAAAGTTTAATGGTAGCCGCTGCATTAACAGCCGCCGTTAATGTTAGTGAAGCACAAATAGTAGTAAGGGCGCGTTTAGGCCGCCCGGTAAATAGAGTAGTGGTACGCCGCCCGCCGGCACCATCGCCAAGGCACGTATGGGTTGAAGAAGACTGGACACCACGCGGCCGTAGTTATGTATGGCATGGCGGTTATTGGGCTGCGCCACCACGTCCACATGCCGTATGGGTACCAGGCCATTGGGACCGCCGTCGCGGTGGTTACGTGTGGGTTCCAGGTATGTGGAGATAATTCTTTAAGCCTTAAGTTCTGAGTTAAAGTCTTGAGGCGAAGTTTCTAAATGAAAAGTCCGAAGTAGTGAATACTTAGTTGCTAATGCAATTAACTCACAACTTCGGACTTTTGACTTTGATACTACCTGCTCAAAATCACCACCACGGGGTAATGGTCTGATGGTAGTTTGCCACGGTAGGTATTGGTTAAAATAGCATAGCGCAGCGGCTTAAAATGTTTGGTCACAAAAATATGGTCGATCCGGCGGTATTGGCTATCAGTGTTGATCTGGAAATCGTTAAACGTGCCCTGGGTGGCCAATTTTACCGGCGCCAGCAGGTAGCAATCCTTCAATAAGCCGGAATCGTTAAGTGTTGAGTAAGCGTCCGATTTTTGATCGGTGTTGAAATCGCCGGTCAGGATGGTGGGGATATCACCGGTCATTTGCTTCATTTTCGCCATGATCAGCTTTGCACTTTCGCGACGCGCAACTACACCCATATGGTCCATATGCACGTTAAAGAAATTGAACACATAGCCTGTTTTTATTTCCCTGAACTGCGCCCAGGTACATACCCGGGTCAGTGCCGCATCCCAGCCTACATTAGGGTGTTCCGTATCGGTAGGCGATAGCCAGAAATTGCCGCTTTTTAGCAGCTTAAATTTAGCCGTCTTATAAAATATTGCCGAGTGTTCGCCCTTATCACCGCCATCGCGGCCTATGCCCAGCCATTTATAACCCGGCAGGCTATCGGCCAGGTTATCCAGCATAGGGCGTAACCCTTCCTGCGTACCAAAAATATCCCAATCGTTAAACCGGATGATCTGCGCTATAACCGGGTAGCGTTGCCCCCCGCCATTTCCCCGCGCCGAGTCGGTAGCATTGGCATAACGCAGGTTATAGGTGCCAATGTTTAATTGCTGCGCAATGGCTGTGCTAAAAAATAACACGAATAGAATGAGTGATAGGAACGCTTTTTTCATAGTGATAAATTATTATGTACAAACATACATACATTAACCATATTTACGGCAAAGCTGGTGTTAACTTTTTAATAAGCTTATTATAATTCTATTTTGCACCATTATCGGCAGGTTTATTGCCCAGCATTACTTCTTTAATGTATTTAACCGGGGCGCTGCCAAAGCTTAAAAACCGCTCGTTAAACTCTTTCACGGTATATTTATCGCCCAGCTTTTTGCGGTAAGCGTCGCGCAGGTCGATGATTTCTTTATAACCCGCGTAGTAACTGGTAAGCTGTACGCTGGTAACACTTACCCTGCGCCATTTGCCTTCGGCTTCAGCCTTTTGCTGAAAAGCTTCGCGGGTAAGGAATTTAACACAGGCGTCTTTATCCATATTGCCGGTATGTACGCTATAGTCAACTATGGTGTTACATATCGACCGCAAATTCCATTTATACCACATCAGCCACATTTCGGGCTCGTTATTGCCAAAGCCGTTTTCCAGCATCATCTGTTCTGCAAATACCGCCCAGCCCTCAATCATAGCGCCGTTACCTAATACCGATTTTATCAGACTGGGCGATTTATTAGCGTAAACCAATTGGGTATAATGGCCAGGTATAGCTTCGTGAATGCATAGGATCTGCAAAATGTATTGGTTATACTCGCGCAAATAGCTTTCCGCTTTTTCGGGCGACCAACCCGCAAGGCTGCCTACATTGTAATAGGTATTGCCATTTTTATCATACGGTCCCGGCGAACTGATAGACGCGCCCGCAACGCCGGCCATATAAGCAGGCTCTTTACGGATCACCAGCGGCTTGCTGTCGTCAAGGGTGATCAGGTTTTTAGCTTTAATAAACGATACCAGTTGCGGTATTTCCTTTTCTATTGCCCCTTGAAATTCATCGGGTTTTACATGCTTAGCCGATAAGGTATCTATCATTTGTGCTATCATTTGCAAGCTATCTTTAGGCATTGGGGCCTGGCCAAAATATTTAGGCCATAGTTTAACACAAATTTTAGCCATATAGCCATGCAGGTCTTTTTTACGCTCCACGGCCGCGTTGTATAGCTGTTGGGCAGTCCCGGCAGATTGGATATGATATTTAAATTTACCCTCGTACAACTCCTTACCCAGGCGGAAACTGCGCGGGTGGTCGTTCTTCATGTTTTTTAGCCAGGTGGCAAAGTTCTTTATCACATCGGCCGATGCCTGGGCGCGGGCCAGCATTTGTTTCTGCTCGGCCGCCGGAATGTTTGTTTTCTTTAGGGAATCGGCAAAATCTTTTTCAATTACACTTACCCCGCCGGTTAGTTGCTCAACAGTCAGTGTTGTCAGTTCGGGTACGGGGTTTTTAATTTGCTTCTGCGCCTCTTTATAATAGGCAGGGATAGCTTCCATTTTTTGATAAAAACTACGCAAGCGTTTGGCAAGCGGCGCATAATGCTCATTAAGAATATGCGCAAAACTGCCGATAACATTATATGTGCCCGGGTTCCATTCATAAGCTTTTTCCTGCTGCAGGGCCCATTGTGTGGCATCCAGCTGGTTTTGAATCATCTTGTAATCCATGCGGTTAGCATCCGATAAAGTGCCCGGGTTATATTTGGCCAGCGAATCCATTTGCACCTTAGTGAAATTGAGCATAGCCGACCGGCTTGATGAATTTGGGATAACCAATACGCTATCGTATTTATGGTAGCCTACTTCTGTAGCCCAGTTTGGGTCAAGCTTCCATAGGGCATCTAAAAAATGAGTTTCATAGGCTGTAAAGGCATCATTATCTACCTGGCCCTGGGGCAGGGTGCTGCCATCCTTTTTACAGGCATATACCAGCAGCACTATAATAAATATGGGGATCAGTTTTTTCACCGGTTTTTCAATTTTTGATTGGCGTTATAAACTTAAAACTTTTAGGCGGAATATTAATAGGGCTATTTTTTAAAATACAATATGCTTCAACTATTCGGATAGGAATGCGTTATTTAGCGTATGGATAATCAGCAAAACTTAATTGATGAATTAGTAAAACTGCTGCAAGGCGGCGGCGCGCATGCCAGCTTGAAAAAAGCTTTGGATGGTTTGCTGCCCGAGTTGCGCGGCGCAAAGACAAACCATTTACCTTATTCCATTTGGCAATTGGTTGAACACATCAGGATAGCGCAATGGGATATGCTGGAATTTAGTAAGGATGGCAACCACCAATCGCCTAAATGGCCCGATGAATACTGGCCAAAAGAAGCTTTCCCGGCAGATGATGATGCCTGGAAAAGGTCGGTAAAGCAAATTAATGATGATTTGAGCGAGTTTATCGGGTTGTTAAAATCTTCGGACATTTATGCCCCCATACCCCATGGCAGCGGACAAACCATTTTGCGTGAAGCCCTGCAAATAGCCGACCATAACGCTTATCACACCGCGGAAATTATTGTGATCCGCAGGTTGCTTGGAGCGTGGAAGGGGTAAACTCACCCCGACCATGTTTCGCTGGTCGCCCACTCTTCGCTTGCGGTGGAAGAGGGGTTTTAATTATATTACTTTAACTTATTTATAAACGCTACAATGTTCGTCACCAACTCCGGCTTAATAGGCAGGTTAGGGTCTTTGTAGGTTTCCAGGTTTTTATCCTTATCGGCAGGGGCATCTTTTAAAACATGGTTCATACCGGGGATAATAACCAGTGTAGCGTCAGATTTGGCTTTCTTCAGTTTTTCGGCGTCGGCTACAGTTATCTGCAAATCGTTGGTGCCTTGTAATATCAATACGGGAATCTTCAATTTCTTCAACTCGGCTTTAGGCTCGTGGTACATCCACGACCGTAAATAGGGTTGTACACTTGGCCTGGCCAGGCCAAATAACGATGGGTCGACCCTGTCGGTAGTTTTGCCTTTTCTTAAACTATCCAGTACAACTTTAAAAGCATCCTGCACAAACTGCGGTTTCGATTTTAGTTGTTCAGTAAGTATTTTATCCGCTCTTTCGCCAGCACCGGCAACAGAAATAAAACCAGCTACTGGTTGGTCGGCGCAGGCCAGCATCCCTACCAGCGAACCCTCGCTATGGCCCAGCACAAATACGCTTGAGAAACGGGCATCACTATGCAGCATACCTATCAGGGCTATGGCGTCATCGGCATAATCATCAAAGCGTAAGTCAGCTTCTTTAGTATTGCTGGTGCTTTGGCCAATCATACGTTTATCATAACGTAATGTAGCAATGCCGTTTTTTGCTAGGGCGCTTGCCAATAACTTATAACTGTTTGCACTAACCCCTAACGGGTTATTACCATCCCTGTCGGTAGGCCCCGAGCCGGCAATAATTAGCACTACCGGCACCTTGCCTGTTGCCTTTTTAGGTATACCCAATGTCCCGGCAATATTTCCTGTAAATACCTTTTGCATTACGGGGATTTCTATCATATCCGGATCGCTTGATGTGGTTGCAGTCGCTGCTGTAGTTTTTGGCTGTGCAGGCTGTAAAAGCAGCCCGATGATCTGACCAGCTTTATTTAGTGACAAGCGTAAAGTAAGTGTGCCATTTTGGAAAGCGGCATCATATGTAGCTATAGGGTCGTTAAAGCCAGTAAAAGTTGTTTGGTTCAATGCGCCCAATTGCGTTTTTAACTGAGCAGTTGTGGCCTTAAATTGATCGGCTGTTAAAGCATTGCGCATTTCGGGCCCAAATATTTTATAAATACTATCGGGTTTGTTGCTGTTATAAAACAGTTTAAACTTGTTTACAATTACCCCGTAATTGGCAGGTTCGGTTTGTGCATAAACCACAGAAGCAAATAGCAGTGTAAATATTAACGGAAGCAGTTTTTTCATTGTCAATTATATGTTATGCAAACTTAAAATAATTATGACGCTGTTCAGCGTGTATAATTATTAAAAATACAGCAGGGGAAATATGTAATTATAAGAACTTTCACGAGAATATTACGTATAATGCCTATCCAACCTTGTTACGATGTATTAATTTTGTTACTATATTGCACAAGATTAATACAGGATATATATAGTTTAAATTCTACTCGGCTATTTTAATGAGGATATCTTTTGGGTGCTTCGTAGCAGGCTTCATTTTATTGCTATGCAGCAGTGCTAATTCGCAAAATAAGTTTTCCGGTATACAGGGGCAGTTTGTTTTGCCGAATAAAGCACTGAACGACACCATCACAGTTTTACTAATTCACCTGCCCGATTCGGCTATAGTTAACACAACAATCACTAAAGGCAAGGGTCTTTTTCGTTTCAATAATGTTTTGCCCGGCACCTACGCTGTAAGCATCCATCATCCCTGTTATCAGAAATATGCAAGTCAATCTATTGTAGTAAGTGGTTCGGGCCTGGTTTCCATGGGAACCATAACTTTGCATCCGGATATCATAAACTTAAAGGAAGTAACTATAACCAACCCCAGGGCATATATTGAAACCCGGTATGATAAAACCGTATTAAATGTTGAAAAGGGCATTATGGCCGAGGGAGTAAGTGTATTAGATGTATTGGGCACAGCGCCAGGTGTACGCATTAATTCGGCCGGCGATGTTTTATTGCGGGGAGGGCAAAAAGCATCAATTGCCATTAACGGGCGTATCCTTAATCTTGCATCGGCAGATGCGGCAGAGCAATTGAAGAATATGCCCAGCGGTAGTGTTAACCAAATAGAATTAATTACCAATCCATCGGCTAAATACGATGCGACAGGGGCAGGAGGTATTGTAAACATCATCTTAAAAAAAGGACAGGATGAAGGGTTTAACGGTTCGGTTACCATGGGGGCAGGGTACGGCGATTTTTATAAGCTCACGCCGTCGTTAGCATTAAACTATCGCACCAAAAAATTAAACTTTTTTGGAAATTATGCTTTTAATGATAATCATACCGACCATACGATCAATATCGACAGGTATGTTGGCAGCACAGCCAGGTATGATGAGCATTATTATAATCAACAGAAAATTTACAGCAGTACTTATAATTTTGGCGCGGATTATAGTATTGATGATAAACACACGCTTGGATTTTTAGTTGTAGGTTCTTTTAGTAATAATTTTATTGATAAAAATACCGTAACAACTATTGGAACCAGTACTGCTGCCGACTCGTCTCTAACTACCTTAGCGGTACTAAACCGGCGCATAAATACCATTAATTATAATCTTAATTACAGCGGCATACTGGGAAAAAGCAACCAAACCATATCTGCCGATGCTGATTACTTTTTATATAACCGCAATTCGTTCGAGGATTTGAACAGTACGATGTATAATGTACATACTAATATTACTGGCAACCCTATGTTTTACCGTAATGAAGCGCCAACCCATATTATGAATATTTCGGGGCGTGTAGATTATATTAATCCGATATCACAGGGGCGCCGTTTGGAGGCAGGATTGAAAACTATTATTGCAACAAACGATAATATTCAACGTTTTGATAACGTGGTTAACGATGTGCACACGCCCAACCCATTAATTAGCAGTCAGTTTAATTATAATGATAATATCAGTAGTGCTTATATCAATTATATAGCCACACCATCGGCCAAATTTAATTACTTGTTGGGTATGCGCGTAGAGCATACCGGATCGGACGCTGATAATCCTAACTATCACATTAGCGTGAAACGTAGTTATACTGATTATTTCCCTACGGTGGTGCTTAATTATACACTAAACACCAATCATAGCTTAACATTTAATTATAACAGGCGTATTGACCGTCCTAATTACAGCGACTTAAACCCACTGATAGCGTACCAGGACAGATACAACATTACCACAGGGAATGCTTACTTAAAGCCATCATATCAGGATAATATTAGCATTACACATACTTATAAAAACAAATTCGGCGCTAAGTTATACGCTGCTTTTGTGCGCGATTATAACAATTTTACCTACTTCGCCCAAAGCGATATTTCGGGATTGTTTATTACCGGGAAAATAAATTTGAAACAGGCTACTACCTACGGCATTGAACTTACCGCCCCTGTTACCATTAACGATAAGTGGTCGGCATTTTTTGATGTTGATGCTAATTTGCAGCATTATGTTGATTATGCCGGGCTCCTTAATAAAACAACCCCCGATGCCATTTTTAAGGTTAATCAGCAAGTACAATTACCTGCCGACCTTACTTTTGCACTATATGCCGATTACGAGGTAAATACATTTTATGCTATGTATAACTATAGGGCCAACTATAGTGTTATGCCCAGCTTTAGCAAAAGGTTGTTTAACAAACGTGCCACCCTTAGTTTTTCCGCAAAAGATATTTTTAATACCGACCGTAACCGCTACAGTACGGATTATGCTAATTTAAACATGGTTGGATATGATAAGAGAGAAACCCGGATATATTCCCTGAGTTTTACTTATCGTTTTGGGAAAAGTTCGGTAAAAGCGGCACGTAAACATACTACCGGTAATAACGAGGATTTGAAACGCGTTAATCCCGGCACCAATTAACCGGCATGCCCGGTTAGCATGCTGATGAAGATGATCAGCAGCACTGCGATAGTTATAGCGGTATACAACCAGTCTTTTTCTGCAATAAAACCAATTGCCGAGCAGCATACCCTCAGTACCGGGGTGGCTACCAGCAATAAAATTCCTGCTTGTATAATGGCCCTGCCCCTGAAGGCCAGTATGCCGTTAATAATGCCCGAGGGGTTAACAAAATCGGGGACGCCATTAAATGTACTGTAATTGGTAAGGCTATGGCCGTGCCGGTACAAATAAACCACCCCGCCAAAAAATACTACGGCTATTGATACAATAACCCCCACACGCAGCACCCAGCCAATAGCCACCTGCATATCCTTATCCTTAAAATTTGGTTGTGCCGCCATTATATTTTCCCCGTTAAGCCGTTGTATATCATTTGGAATGCCAGTATGCCCACTACAATAGTAAACAGCCAGCGCAACCAGCCCGATGAGGTGGTATGTACCAGTATTTTCGATCCGCTTAGCGCGCCTAATAATACACCCACTACTACAGGCATGGATAAGCCCGGGTCTATATAACCGCGCTGTAAATACACCACCGCGCTGGCCGCCGCGGTAACGCCTATCATAAAATTACTGGTAGTGGTTGATACTTTAAAAGGGATGCGCATAATGGTATCCATGGCCAGTACTTTCAGCGCACCTGAGCCTATACCCAGCAAGCCTGATATCAAACCGGCAAACACCATCATAAAAAAACCGCCGCCAACATTACATACACCATATTTTACAGGTCCGTTGGGGGTGGGGAACGTACTGTTCAGCCGCAACGCAGTAGCCGCGGCGCTGCCTTCGGCATTTATTACCTCCACCTTTTTAATGAACGACATTACAGCCGAAAAGGCAAGTATTAATCCAAATATCACGGCTATTACATGCGTTTGCACATGCAGGGCCAGCATGGCACCGGCTAGCGCCCCAATGGTAGTGGCTATCTCTAAAAACATGCCGATACGTATATTGGTGATCCCTTCTTTTACATAGGCTGCCGCCGAGCCGGATGAAGTAGCGATGACCGACACAAGCGAAGCGCCGATAGCATAATGGATATTCACATGCAGGCCCAGGGTAAGCAGCGGTATAATAATAAACCCGCCGCCCAGGCCCGTTAATGAACCCAGCAGCCCGGCGAAATAAGCACCGATAAGGATGATTAAAGTAAGTACAATTACCGACATAATAAAGGCGAATGGGCTGCTAAATTAGTAATTAATTTATGCCACAAAGGTTATTTTGCAGTATTTAAGTACCCTATAAAAACCATAGATTAAGCGTAGAAGGCCGATAATACTATAAATCTGAACCCGCCAATAATTGAATTCGCAATGCTACAAATGTGTATTGCTTCTGAATAGTTTTATGGCTATGGCTAAAAGGATAATGCCAAAGGCTTTTCGTAAAATATCTAAACCGGTTTTGCCCAATAAATGCTCTAAATATTTTACATTTTTAAGCACCAGGTAAACCACAATAGTATTCAGCACAATACCTACAATAATGTTTTGGGTTTGATATTGCGATTTCAGCGATAGCAGGGTGGTCATGGTGCCTGCGCCGGCTATCAGCGGGAAAGCGAGGGGGACTATGGATGCTGTAGAGGAAACTTCTTCCTTAAACACCTTTATGCCCAGTATCATTTCCATAGCGATAATAAATATCACCAGCGAACCGGCAATAGCAAACGAGGGTATATCTAAACCTATAATTTTCAGCAGTTCTTCGCCCACAAAAAGGAACAGCACCATCAGCACCAAAACAGCTACCGAGGCCTTCTCCGATTCGATATGGCCCACGCGCTGCCGCAGATCGATAATAATGGGGATGGCGCCCAAAATATCAATAATGGCAAATAGTATCATGGTAACAGACAGGATCTGCTTGGGATCGAGGATAAAATATGAGCTCATAAAACTGTTTCTTAGGCGTGTAAGTTAAAGCTAAACAAAAATGCAATGAAAAAGTATAGCTGGTCAAAAGAATAATAATCCGATGGAGTGATCGATCCGCAGGTTACACATCTCTGGCTATTACAAACAAAAAAGGCCCTGATATATCAGGGCCTTTTTTGTTAAATTTATATAGGAATACTATTCCACATATTTAGGGTTGATCGGGTCTTTAGGGATATCGATAACGCCTTTACGTACGTGCGAGCGCTTAACCGAATAACCAAAGTAAATCACAAAGCCTATCAGCAACCACACGATCAATCGTGCCCAGTTTTCCCAGCCTTCGCTTGCTATCATACATAAACAGATGGCGGCGCCCAGCGGGCAAACGATCATATACATAGGGGTTTTAAACGGACGCTCGATGTTCGGGTCGGTGTTGCGCAGTATCATTATGCCTAAACAAACCAGCACAAACGCAAACAGGGTACCAATGCTTACCATGTCACCAACAATACGGTCGGGGATAAAGCCGGCAAATATCGATACAAACACAAAGAATAACCACTGCGATTTGTATGGCGTGCGGAATTTAGGGTGCAGTTTAGAGAAAATTGACGGTATCAAGCCATCGGTGCTCATGGTGTAGAACACACGGGTTTGCCCCATCAGCATCACCAGGATAACCGAAGAGAACCCGGCCAAAATAGCCACAGTTACCAGCGAAGCTAACCAGCCATAACCAGGCATAAAGGTTTTAATAGCATAAGTTACAGAAGCTTCTTTACCTTTGATCAGGAAATCGGTATAAGGCGCTAACCCGGTTAATACGTGCGAGAAAAGCACATAAAGGATGGTACAGAACACCAGTGATATCAGGATGCCTTTAGGCATATCTTTTTGCGGGTTTTTAGCTTCCTGTGCTGCGGTAGATACGGCATCGAAACCAATAAAGGCAAAGAAAACCACACTTGCACCGCGCAGTACACCCAGCCAGCCGTGGTTAAACGTATCGCCGTAATTTATGGTGCCGGTACTGGTTACCACACTGCCTTTATCAGCAGGGATAAGGTAAGGAGTGTGGTTAGCCGGGTTAATAAAATGCCAGCCCAGAGTAATGATCATTAATACAATGGCCACTTTAACAATTACAATAATGTTATTTACCACGGCCGATTCTGCCGTGCCTTTTATCAGCAACAGTGTAAGCAGCAGGATAATAAATATAGCAGGCAGGTTAACTATACCATGCACACCTACCTGGTCGGCATACATGCCGCCGGTGGTGATAGAGGTTTCAAACGGCGAATGGCACCATTGGAACGGTATGTGGAAATGGAAAAAAGTTTCTAAAAATTCGTTAAAATACTGTGCCCAGCCTATAGATACGGTAGCGGCGCCAAGGGCGTATTCCAGCACCAAATCCCAGCCTATGATCCAGGCAATGAACTCGCCCATGGTAGCATAGCTGTAAGTGTAAGCCGAACCGGCGATAGGGATCATACTGGCAAACTCGGCATAGCATAAACCGGCCAGCGCGCAACCTGCGGCTGCAATTAAAAAGGAGATAGTAACGGCCGGACCAGCATGTTCGCCTGCTGCCGCTGCTGTACGCACAAAAATACCCGCGCCAATAATAGCGCCAATACCCAGGGCAATCAGCGAGCCGACACCCAGTGTTCTTTTTAAGCTTTTTTCTGTTTCGGCCGATGCAGCCATCAGTTGCTTAATAGGTTTCTTAATAAATAACTTCATTGTTTAGTTAAAGTAAAGTTTGTTCATGTTCTCCAAACCTAATTAATTTTATTGATATGATAAAACTGCCATTGTAACAAACAAGTTTTAAAACAAAATTATATAGTACTTTTTGAGGCCAACAGGTTAAGGAATAGATAGTACGGATACGAAATGCCGAAATAAATGTAGGTGGGGCGTTGAAAGTCGTAAAGTCTTAAGTTAAAACTCTTAAGCCCTATCACCATCCCGTCATTGCGAGGGACGAAGCAATCTCCCGATGAGTATATCGGTTTTGTATAGCTCTGCAATTGCTTTGTTCTTCGCAATGAAGTTAAAGAGTGTTTTGTAAATGAAAGCCAGTTTTTCATAACAGCCGGCAGCCCCGCTATCCGTTCCAACTCCTCATTGCGCTGCGCTTCATTCCGGGGTTTACACTATTATCAGGTTTAGGTTGAGCGGATAATGCTGTTTAATCATATGGTCATTGCTAAGCGATAGCAATCGCATAGGATGATTAATAATCTACCGGCCTTGTGGGCGTAACAAATAGAGGACACTGGCAGTAACGGAAGGCAGTTAAAATTAAATTTTGTAAATAATAAAGCCCTTGATTTATCATCAAGGGCAGTCAGTTAGTTTCCATAAAATTAAGTTATACTATTTCTTCTTTCCACTGGCTTGTGATAACACAGAACCTGCAAGGCTTTTTGCCACTTTTGAAGAATTCGGATTTTGTAAAACCTTTGAAGCTTTACTGGCTTCTTTTGGTGAAGATTGTTTTTTATTCATGATTTAACCTTTATTGCATGATGGTGAACAATATGCACAGCCGTCGGCTGTTGGATATGTCTTTTTTGCTTCTGTGACAGCCCCAGAACAACTAGAGAAATCACCCAAATAGGTCTTACTAACTACTTGATTTAACCAACTACAACCTTCTTTGTGCACCTCATGGTCGCCACTTGCTTGTGCATGGTTGTTAACATAATACTTACTCATAATTATATATATTTAATATTAAACATTAGCTAATTTATGTAGTAATCGTAATAATTGGTTATGATAATTATTAACAATGGCTATATTTATCAACAATTATCTAATAATATTAGTATTTATCATTGTGGTTAATAAATATTGCTTGGTATTTTAATATTTGGCTGCCTGTATTTACACCTAAATATTTTTAAGTGTTAATCATCCAAAACAAAACCGTACAATTGCGCCTTAATAATTTACTATGGCATGTAACCTCACCATCAATTTTGCCCAGCCGGCAAGCGTGATGATCCAGACTTTAAAATCGAAAGTAACCGCCCAGGGCGGCACCGCTGAAGGCGATGAGACCGCCGGGACTATCCGCGTACCTTTATTGGGCAGCCACATCAGCGGCAGTTATACCATTAACGGTCAGCAGGTCAATATCGTTATCGATCATAAACCGTTCCTGGTTAGTTGTAAACAGATAGAAAGTTTTTTAGCGGGCAATTTGTAATCATCTGCTAAAAGGCATTTCAAAAGTGTACTATAATAAAAATGGCCCCGATTTTCGGGGCCATTTTTATTATGATTGAATGCCGTTGTTGGTGTTGTCCACCAGCAACAATTTATGCTTTCTTATCAGCGTGTATCACATGAGTGATCATAGAGCGCTGTTGTAACTCTTTTTGTATCCGCTTGTTTTGGTTCACTTCTTTATGCAGATGAGGCGCAATAACCAGCGATACGATAGACATCAGCTTGATCAGGATATTCATTGAAGGGCCTGAAGTATCTTTGAACGGATCGCCTACAGTATCACCTGTAACCGAAGCTTTGTGCGGTTCAGATTTTTTGTAGTAGATCTCGCCATTGATTTCCACGCCTTTCTCGAATGATTTTTTAGCATTATCCCACGCGCCACCGGCATTGCTTTGGAAAATACCCATCAGCACGCCCGATACGGTAACACCAGCCAATAAACCACCTAATACCTCAGGGCCGAATACAAAACCGATAATGATAGGGGTGATCAGCGCGATCAAACCCGGAGCAACCATCTCGCGGATAGAGGCTTTGGTTGAGATCTCCACGCATTTCTCGTACTCGGGTTTGGCTTTGTGCTCCATAATGCCCGGTATTTCGCGGAACTGGCGGCGTACTTCGTGCACCATCGACATAGCCGCGCGGCCTACAGCCGAGATACACAAGGCCGAGAAGATGAACGGGATCATACCGCCTATAAATAAACCGGCTAAAACGTCGGCTTTGTAAATGTCAATATGCTCGATACCTGCAACACCCACAAAGGCTGCAAATAAAGCCAGTGAGGTCAATGCCGCCGACGCGATAGCGAAACCTTTACCGGTAGCGGCAGTAGTATTACCTACAGCATCCAGGTTATCTGTACGGTGACGAACTTCTTCAGGCAGTTGGCTCATTTCGGCAATACCACCGGCGTTATCGGCAATAGGGCCAAACGCGTCGATAGCTAATTGCATAGCGGTAGTGGCCATCATACCGGCTGCAGCAACCGATACACCATACAAACCCGCAAAATGATATGAACCATAAATACCGCCTGCTAATACAATGATCGGCAATACGGTCGATTCCATCCCGATAGCTAAACCACCAATAATGTTGGTTGCATGCCCGGTTGATGATTGACGGATAATGCTCAGCACCGGGCGTTTGCCCATAGCGGTATAGTATTCGGTAATGATAGACATTAAAGTACCTACTATTAAACCTACCATAATAGAAAGGAATACGCCGGTTTTATCAAAAACCAACGCGCCTTCTTTAACAGCGCCGGTAGCATCTTCATCGCGTATTAAATGTAAATAGCCTTCAGGCAGCATCCAGCGCACTACAAAAAAGGTGGCCACCGCAGTTAATACGATAGACATCCAGTTACCCAGGTTCAATGCTTTCTGAACGCTGTCGGTTTCGTTTTTGATCTTCACGAATGAAGCGCCAACGATAGAGAACAGCAAACCTAAACCGGCTATTACCATCGGCAATAAAACTGGGGCAATACCGCCAAAAGCATCATGTGATACAATCTCGCGGCCCAGTACCATGGTAGCCAGCATAGTTGCCACGTACGATCCGAACAAGTCGGCGCCCATACCGGCAACGTCGCCTACGTTATCACCAACGTTATCGGCAATAGTAGCAGGGTTACGCACGTCATCCTCGGGGATACCGGCTTCCACTTTACCTACAAGGTCGGCGCCAACATCAGCAGCTTTAGTGTAAATACCGCCACCCACACGGGCAAATAGCGCGATAGATTCGGCACCTAACGAGAAACCTGCCAATACGTCGAGCGCCTTAGCCATAGCTTCGTGGTTTACATCGCCGCCGGTGTTTTTAACATACACCGTATAAAATATGATGAACAGGGTACCTAAACCCATTACAGCTAAACCAGCTACGCCTAAACCCATAACTGTACCACCTGTAAACGATACTTTTAAGGCTTGCGCCAGGCTTGTTTTAGCAGCCTGGGTAGTGCGTACGTTTGCTTTAGTAGCAATGCGCATCCCCACAAAACCGGCAAATGCCGAAAGGAACGCGCCAATTAAAAACGAGATGGCAATAACCGGGCTTGATGTAGCCACAGTGGTACCCGAATAAGCTAATAATAAACCTGCAACTACTACAAAGTAGCTTAGTATTTTCCATTCAGCACGTAAAAACGCCATGGCCCCATCGGCTATGTAACCGGCCAGTTCGTTCATGTTGGCGTCTCCGGTTTCTTGTTTAGTAACCCAGGCCGATTTAACGATCATGGCCAGGATACCAATCAATCCAAAAACAGGAATAAGGTAAATTAAGTAAGTGTTCAAAAAATCCATAGTTATCTATTAGGTTTATTATTTGTTTTATACGTTAAAAAACGAAAGGGTGTAAAAATAAGGCTTACTTGCAAATTACCAAACTTATTTTCTTAACAACAGGAATATTTAATAGACTTTAATGAATATGGAGTTGTAGTGCTTTAAATGCATAATTATGGCCGTTTTTTTAATCAATTACGATTTTTTTAATAGCTTAGGACTTTAAACCAATCACCAAAACACATGGAGGAGAACACCGGGAAACCAAAAATGAAACACGCCCTGGGCCTTTTAGACGGCACCATGCTGGTGGCCGGATCAATGATAGGGTCGGGGATATTTATTGTAAGCGCGGATATTATCCGCAATGTTGGCTCATCGGGATGGCTCATCGCTGTTTGGGTGCTCACCGGTTTTATGACCCTGACCGCTGCCGTAAGTTATGGCGAACTGAGCGGCATGTTCCCCAAAGCGGGCGGACAATATGTTTACCTGAAAGAATCGTACAACAAACTGATCGCGTTCCTTTACGGCTGGAGCTTTTTTGCGGTGATACAAACCGGCACCATTGCTGCGGTAGGGGTGGCGTTTTCTAAGTTTGCGGCTTATGTAGTACCCGATAGTTTAAAGCTTTATTTCAGTGAGGATCATATTTTGTTCAGCATGCCGTGGGGTAGTGGACACACATTTACTTTAAGCGCCGCGCAATTGGTGTCCATAGCATTGATAGTGGTACTTACCTATATCAACACCCGTGGCGTAAAGGGCGGTAAGATCATCCAAACTACTTTCACACTAACCAAGCTGCTAAGTTTATTTGGGTTGATCATCTTCGGCCTGTTGGCTATGAAGCCCGAGATATGGCATGCCAATTGGGCCAACGCCTGGCAAATGCACGGTCTTGATAAGAACGGTAATAGCTTAAATACAGGCTTAACAACGGGCGTGGCTTTAGGCGCTATTGCCGCAGCTATGGTAGGTTCTATATTCAGCAGCGATGCCTGGAATAACGTAACCTTTATTGCCGGGGAAATGAAAAACCCTAAGCGCAACATCGGTCTTAGCCTTTTCCTGGGGACACTTATTGTTACCATCATTTACGTATCGGCTAACGTAATGTACACCGCAGTTTTGCCTTTGCACGATATTGCTTCGGCGCCAAAAGATAGGGTAGCAGTAGCGGCATCGACTGTAATATTCGGTAATATAGGTACCATCATTATAGCGCTGATGATCATGGTATCAACCTTTGGTTGCAATAACGGCCTGATTCTTTCCGGCGCGCGTGTTTATTATACCATGGCAAAAGATGGCTTGTTCTTTAAAAGAACAGGCACACTTAATAAAGCCGCCGTGCCCGAGTTTGGTTTATGGATACAGTGCCTGGTAGCTTCTATATTATGCCTTAGTGGTACTTATGGTAACCTGCTGGATATGATATCGTTTGTGGTGGTATTATTTTATATCCTTACCATCTTCGGCATCTTTATCTTAAGGAAAAAACGCCCCGATGCCGAGCGGCCATACAAAGCCTTTGGTTACCCGGTATTGCCTGTTATTTACATTTTAATGGGCCTGGCTTTCTGCGGACTATTGTTAATATACAAGCAGGAATATACCTGGCCTGGCCTTATCATTGTTTTAATTGGTGTACCTATTTATTATATAGCTAATCGTAACAATAAAAATGAGGGTGAAGAAACCGCTGCTGCTTAGTTTATTTATAATTACCATAAGCGCTTCGGCGCAGGATCTGCAACAAAAACTGCAAACCGCATACGGGCGCTTGCAGCAGGATAGCCAGTGCCGTTATGCATCGGTATCGTTAACCGTGCTGGATGCCAAAACCGGCGAAGTGGTATTTGCCAATAACGCTGATATGGGTCTGGCGACGGCATCTACGCTGAAAACCATCACCTCAAGCACAGCGTTTTTTCTTTTAGGTAAAGATTTTCAATATCAAACCAAGGTTGGTTATACCGGTACTATTACTGCCGACGGTACCCTTAACGGCGATATCATTATTAAAGGTGCCGGTGACCCGACACTGGGCAGCTGGCGTTATGAAAATACTAAAGAACATTCGGTATTAAGTGTCATTACCTCGGCCATTCAAAAGGCCGGAATAAAAAGAGTAAACGGCCGTGTTATCGGTGATGAATCTGCTTTCGGTACGCAATCTATCCCCGAAGGCTGGATATGGCAGGATATCGGCAGCTATTACGGTTCGGGGACATCGGGATTAGTGTGGCGAGAAAACCAGTTCGATATCAAATTAAAAACAGGCCCGGTTGGTAGCCAGATAGGGATTACAAACGTTGTACCCGCCATGCCTTACTATCAATTTAAAAGTGAGCTTATCAATGGTGCCGCCGGGACAGGTGATAGGGCATATCCCTCGCTGCCTGTAGGTAATACCACCTTCTATCTGCGTGGGAGTTATGCCGTTGATAAATCTGAAAAAAGTATTTCTGTAGCCCTGCCGGACGGGGCTTATGATATGGCTTATCGTATAATTGATACCTTGAAACGTTTAGGATTGAATGTTAGCGGCACTGCCGAATCCGTTAATACATTGAACACAAAAAACCAGCCGGTGCCGGTGATACAAAAACCACTGCTCACCATTGCTTCGCCTACATTGAGCAAGATAGTTTACTGGCTGAATAAGAAAAGCATTAACCTGTATGCCGAGCAGTTGATTAAAACACTGGCCTGGCAAGCAGGTAAGCCGGTAACTACTGCCAATGGCGTTAAGGTTTTGCAGGATTTTTGGAAGGCCAAAGGTATTGACCCCAACTCGCTTAATATCGTCGACGGCAGCGGCCTCTCTCCCGGCGACAGGGTAACCACCCGGACTATGGCCACCATTCTAAAAATTGACAAGGCCACCGATTGGTTCCCCGATTTTTATGAAAGCTTGCCTACTTATAATAACATGAAAATGAAAAGCGGCAGCATCAACAACGTACTTACTTACGCCGGTTATCAAAACCATAATGGTCGTGAACTATGCTTTTCTATTATGGTGAATAATTACAGCGGGTCATCAGGTGTAATTAAGCAGAAAATGTTTCGGGTGCTGGATGAATTGAAGTAGGTGGTATTTAATGTAGAGTCACAAAATTTTGTGACTCTCTCTTATGTTAGAAGAATATGAAAAAGATTTACATCACATTATTTTCATTGCTAATCCTTTTGGCTGCATGCCAAAACAAAAAGGCTAACCCCTCTGACGACATTAAAAGCATTACCATTAAAAATACCGAACTGGGCCGCCAAACCATGTTCCGCATTACCTGCGAAAGCTTTGATAAATACTTCCCGAAACCGACGGTTACCAATGTGATAAGCAAAGCCGGTATTGATACCCTAATGCGCGTGTTGGGCGATATGAAAGTGATAGACAACGATCAGGAACCCGATGTGCGCGGTAAAATATACATCACCCATAAGGATAATAAAGTAGATACCGTTTGCCTGGGTACGCAGGTGGTTAAATACAAACAACTCACTTACGAAACGCCGCAGAAACTGTTGCTGATTATTCAGCAATAGGGAACAACGCAGTGTCATTTCGACCGTAGGAGAAATCTTATAAGCGCAGCCGGGCTTCATATATAAGATTTCTCCTCACGCTAATACACAGTCTGCGCCTGGTTCGTTCGAAATGACATTAGAGGGTGAAAGCATTAAATAATCCCTTCCAACGCACCGCCTTTCTTCCCCAATGCATCCACTCGCTTCTCAACCGCAGGGTCCTTTTCCAGCACAGGGGCATGGTGTGGTTTAATGCGCGCGTCAATGATCAGTGGGCCCTTGCAGCCCCAGTGTTTGTGCTCGGTAAAGCTGTTAATACCATGTATATCGTGCGATGGGTTACTGCGGGTAAAGGTTACCCAAACCAGGTTGTTGATGTTTTGGGCTGTGAAGCGGGCATCATCGCATAAAACCAATAGCGGTAACCCGTTCAGGTCCTGGTTTTTCAGATGGTCGTTAAGGGTTTCAATCTGTGTATTGGTTTCCTGTTCCGTAGTATATTTAGGCGCTTGTATCGCTAATATACCCGGCATGGCCAATTTAAAGCCGGTGAAGATATTAGGCAGATCAAATCCTGCAGGTAGTTCTTTCCAAAGCTCGCGCTTAATCTCACCCGCTACCGTAATGGCAACCTTACTGCCAGAATTTAACCCGCTGCCGCTATAGTCAAGCGTATCAATAGTGGTGCGGGTGTGGAAATGCAGGTCGCGGGTAAGGTCGACACGCTCTAATATGTGGGTTAGAAAGCCTTCAATATCATTTACATTCAAGGCCGGGTCATCTTCTTTAGCAACGATGAATAAGTATTTGGCCAAGCTCAGTTGGTTCTTCCCAAAAATATGGTTGGCGATGGTCAGGATCTCCTGTGGTTTGCGCTCTTTAATATAAGGCGTGTAACGCTCGCTGCCAATGGCAAAGAGCAGGGGGTGTACGCCAGCCGCGTCCACCGCGTTTACGGCATGCAGGCCCGGAATTTCCTGTGGCAGGGCCGAGCCGGTTATTTCATGAATCAGCGCGCCAAAACTGGTATCTTCCTGCGGTGGACGACCAACCACAGTGAACGACCATATCGCATCCTTACGGTGATACACATTATGCACTTTCAATAACGGGAAAGTGTGCGTTAGGCTGTAATATCCCAAATGGTCGCCAAAGGGGCCTTCGGGTTTGTTCTCATGCGGCATCACGGTGCCGGTTATCACAAAGTCAGCGTCGGCAGATATGCAAAAGCCTTCGTTATCATAAAAATACCTGAACCGGCGGTTACCCAAAGCTCCCGCGAAGGTCATTTCAGATAACCCTTCGGGCAAGGGCATTACCGCCGCTACCGGGTGCGATGGCGGCCCGCCTACAAATATGCTCACCTTCAATGGCTGGCCTTTTGCGTTGGCTTTGGTTTGATGTACACCAATGCCCCGGTGCAATTGATAATGCAGACCAATTTCCTGATTCAGTATATATTCGTTTCCGGCTAACTGGATGCGGTACATACCCAGGTTGGCATTCATCACGCCGGGTTTGTCAATATCTTCGGTATAAACCTGTGGCATGGTTACGAAAGGCCCGCCATCCATAGGCCAGTTTACAATTTGCGGTAACTCGCTGATCTGTGTTTTGCCGAAGTTGATAGGGGCATTCTTGCTAACTTTCATAGGCAGGGCGGAGAAAGCTGTCAGCGCTGTATTGGCATATTTAAACGGATGTTTTATAGCCTGCATCGGGTCGGTTTTAATATCGACCAATGTTTTCACCTTATCCAGCGTATCTCTGAAAATAAAGCGTGACCTGTCCAGCGTGCCAAATAAATTAGATACCGCCGGGAACTTACTGCCCTTTACATTTTCAAAAAGCAGGGCCGGGCCCTGGTGTTCAAATACGCGCAGATGTATGGCCGCCATTTCCAAATAGGGGTCAACTTCCTGTTTAATGCGGATTAAGTGCCCGCTTTTTTCAAGATCGGTGAGGCAGGATTGTAAGCTGTTGTAACCCATTCGGTAGTATAATGAACTGGCCAAAAATAGGTAAAAAAACATCGCAAGTTTCGGGTTTTATAGCTTTTGCCTGCGGTATACTTTTGTTTCATAAATTTGAAACACATGGAAACCCAGGAAGCAATTAACTACCAGCGCATAGCTGAGGCCATTACCTATTTAAAAGACAATTTTAAAGCCCAGCCAAACTTAGATGAAGTAGCCGAAAAAGTACACATCAGCCCGTTCCATTTTCAGCGGATGTTTACCGATTGGGCCGGGATTAGTCCCAAGAAGTTTTTGCAGTATTTAAGCATCGATTATGCCAAGAACCTGCTTAAACAAAACCGTGCAACCTTAGCCGACACCGCTTTTGAAACAGGCCTATCCGGCACAAGCCGCCTGCACGATCTGTTTATGAACATTGAAGGCATGACCCCGGCTGAGTACAAAAACGGCGGGCAATCATTAAGCATCAACTACAGCTTTGCCGAAACACCTTTCGGGCAGATACTTATCGCGTCAACCCATAAAGGCATTTGTTATATGGCTTTCGCAGATGATATGACAGCGGGGTTTGAGCTGCTTGCCGCGCAATTCCCCAACGCTAATTATAACCAGATGGTTGATACTATTCAGCAAAATGCCCTGTACATTTTCACACAGGACTGGCAAAAGTTAAACCAGGTAAAGCTTCACCTGAAGGGCACGCCATTCCAGCTTAAAGTATGGGAAGCACTGCTGCGGATACCCATGGGCGGCCTAACCGATTACGGCTCGCTGGCGCAAAGTATCCAGGCGCCAAATGCCTCGAGGGCGGTGGGCAGCGCGGTGGGGAGCAACCCGGTTGCTTTTTTGATCCCATGTCACCGGGTTATCCGGTCGACGGGTGATTTTGGCCAGTACCATTGGGGCGCAGTCCGCAAGACAGCTATGATAGGCTGGGAGGCGGCGCATAGTAGTCATTAGTCATTACGCTTCGCTGTCATTGGTTAATATTGCTGAGATTGTCATTAAGCGCCAAATCATGGTTTACATGGTTTACAAAATTTGGGTTATTTTTTAATTTAAAATATTGATAGTCAACATTTTGATAGTATACATGTGCCAAAAAGTGTAAACCATAAATTTGATGTTTTAATAACCCTGAGATCACAATGGATAGGTTTATAAATCGAAGGAAAACAGTATCTTCGGGTAAAGTAAAACCTAAAACGATATGACTTTTGACAATGCCATCAGCTGGTTCGAGATCCCGGTTACGGATATGGAACGCGCACAAAAATTTTACGAAGCAGTTTTCGATATCACCATGCAGCGGATGGATATGCCCGGCATGAAGATGTGCTTTTTCCCGTTAACCGACCCGATGAAAGGTGTAGGCGGTACCCTTTGCGATTCAGGCGGTTTCCACACACCATCTGAAGATAAGGGCACGTTAATTTATTTGAATGCTAATCCTAATATTCAAACCATAGTTGACAGGATTGAGCCGGCGGGCGGTAAGATCGTAGTCCCAAAAACACATATCGCTCCCGAATATGGCTATATGGCCGTGTTTATTGATACCGAAGGTAACCGCGTGGCCCTGCATTCTGTTGAAGGGGTAGTAATGTAATTTCAAAATGCGCAATGAATAACGAACTACAACTTCGTATCGTACTACAAGACCCACCCGCCGGAGTAGACTTTGGATTGCAAAAAGGTTCGGGCAATAACTTTGAAACCGTACAAAAGCAACGCTCGGGCACAGGCGACCTCACTTTTACCATGATCATACAAATTAAGGGTGACAAGCAGAAGGATCCGACGCCGGGTTTCGTCGGTAAGTTTGTGCAGGGGCCGGTGTCGGAAAAGTTTATCTATCTGGATATTGGTACCATAGCCGGGCAACTGGATTCGGAATGGTCGCGCCGGTTAAAGGTGCCCTTGCGGGACATTAGCTGGGATATGGTTGAACAAGTTTTAAGCGATACAAGTTTATGCCTGGAAACCCAGGTACCCGGCAAGGCAAAGGATGGCGGCCCTAATTGCGCTACGGTGAAGCCGTTTGGTGAATGGAAGGTGAAGTAGTGTATCTCACATACTCGCTACTCATCACCCTGTCATTTCGACGAACCACGTAGGGGATGTGTAGACGAGGTGAGGAGAAATCTTATACGTATGATGAGAATAATTTACTGATCTATCTCTTCATTTAAAAATCTCCATCCAGGATTAACAGATTCAATCAGAGCAGCCTTCTTTTCTCTGCGCCATTTTTTAATCTCTTTTTCCCTCGCTATAGCATGTTCTATGTGAGTGAAATGCTCATAATAAACAAGATTATAACAGTAGAATTTGCCCGCGAATGTGCTTTTATCACCCCTGTTTTCATAGTGTTGCTGGGTTCTTACCTTAAGATCTTTTGTAACGCCAACATATAAAACTTTCTTTCAGGATTAGTAAGTATATAAACGTAGAAATTGTAGTTCCACATGTGTTTGTTTGAAATAATTGATATGGTCGGTAGAAATTACACGCACACCTATATCGTATAAGATTTCTCCCTCCGGTCGAAATGACAAACGGTTATAAAGCAAAAAAGCCCATTCGGGCTTTTTTGCTTTTAATAGAACTTAAACCGCGTCGCTTAGCGAGCTGAAGGTAAAGTCCCTTACTTTCATTGGCGGGATCATGTAGCTGCGGTAGCTTTCTACGCTGATGGCGCGCTCGGGTTTGCCCAGGGCTTCCACGTTGTTCAGCATAATAACCGGGCTTTCGTTAAACCTGAAGTTTTTAACCGGGTATTTGATCTTACCGTTCTCGATATAAAACGTACCATCGCGGGTAAGCCCGGTCAGTAACAACGATTGCTGATCGACCATACGGATATACCATAATCGGGATACTAATATCCCACGCTCGGTGCTGGCAATCATCTCTTCAAGACTGGTATTGCCGCCCTGCATAATAATGTTGCTTGGGCCGGGTACCGGTTTAACGCCTTTCTTTTCAGCCCAGTAGCGCGAATAGCTAAGGTTTTTAACCACACCTTTTTCAATCCAATAAGTTTTTTCCAGAGGCAGGCCATCCCTGTCCCAGGTAGCGCTGGGCAAGTCCGGGTCGAATGGGTCTGAATAAATGGTTACTTTCTCATCCATCAGTTGGTCGCCTAAACGGGTACCGCCTTTTTTACTTAAAAAGCTGCGGCCTTCTTCGGCGCTGCGCGCATCAAAACGGAACATATTCTCCAGCATGTAGGCGCCGGCGGTAGGCTCTAAAATTACGGTGTATTTACCCGGCTCAATGGCTTTGGCATCTTTCGAAGCGTTGGCCTTCATAGTAGCAATTTTAGTAGCGCCGTAAGTATCCAGTTTTTTAATGTCGGTAAAACCGCGGGCCGCGTAACCTGAGATGGTACCTGCATCATTACGGGTGGTAACAGAGAAAGTAACATCCGATGATTTATTGTAGGCAAACAAGCCCTTTGAATTCATTACTGCCGCCCCGCCTGATGAATTTTCCAGGAAACCCGCCTGTACCAGGCCAGCCTCTTTGGTTGCCTTCATGCTTTGGGCTATTAATTCGGCACGGGTATCCGGCGTCATCGCTGCGGTATCCGCGTTCCATGTTGCCGAAGGCTTAAATGTAGCCGGGCCCAACAATGGCATGTGCTCGGGGTTCTCGGGCGCCAATTGCGCCAATTCTTCAGACCGGCGTACTACTTTTTCAAGCGATGCATCGTCAAACTCGTTAATGCTTGCCGAACCGGTTTTTTTGCCAAAGGTTGAACTTACAAATATGTTAGTTGTATCGGTTTCGCCTGCTGTTGAAACGGCGTTTTGCGCCGTGCGGATATTACCGCCCATCCGAAAATTTAAACCAACTTCGCATTCGTCGGCTTTTGAATAACTAAGCACTTTCTTTAATAAAGCCTGTGCTTCTTCTTTAGTATACATTGCCATATTTATTACCCGATCCTTCTTTTAGTGTTTATAACATTTACCCCATTAAAACGCGCGGTAGCCGAACCATGCGATACGGCGCTTACCTGTTGTGGCTGGCCTTTACCATCAGAGAACGAGCCGCCTAAGCGGTAATCGCGCTCATCGCACACGGCTGCACATGAATTCCAGAATTCGCGCGTATTGGCCTGGTAAGCCACATCGTTTATCTGACCGACAATTTTTCCGTTCTTAATTTCATAGAATAGCTGACCGCCAAATTGGAAGTTGTAGCGTTGCTGATCTATAGAGAAGGAACCGTTATTGACAATGAAGATGCCTTTCTCCACGTTTTTGATCATATCTTCCTGCGAAAGCGGGTTTTTGCCGGGCTTTAACGATACGTTAGGCATACGCTGAAATTGTACCGAATCCCAGCTATCAGCATAACAGCAGCCTTGCGATTGGTTTAGACCGATCATTTTGGCCTGGTCGCGGATGGCCTGCAGGTTCACCAGCACACCATCTTTAATAATTTCCCATTCGCCGCATTTTACGCCTTCATCATCGTAACCAACCGCGCCTAACGAGCCCTTTTGCAGTTTATCGGCATGGATGTTTACATGTTCGCTGCCGTATTTAAACGATTTTGAATTCAGTTTATCCAATGATACAAAGCTGGTGCCTGCAAAATTAGCTTCGTAACCCAGTACACGGTCAAGCTCGGTAGGATGGCCTACAGATTCGTGAATGGTTAACCACAGGTGCGATGGGTCTAACACCAGGTCATATTTACCCGGTTCAACCGAACGTGCTTTTAATTTCTCGCCGGCGTTAACTGTAGCTTGTTTAATATCTTCCAGCATATCGTAACGTTGTTTGTAACGGGTCACTACGCCGGTCACTTTTTCAGAAGCTAACGGGGTAAGATATTCATAACCCATGCCCATTGGCGAACTTAACGATGGCTGCGACTGGAATTCACGGGTATCCGGATCTATCCGGGTGACCTGGAAATTTGGCGATATGCGGTGGATATCCTGGTCGATGTAAGAACCATCGGTTGAAGCAAAGTACTTTTGCTCATTGATCATAGCTATGGCCGAATTAACAAAGTTAGCGCCGCCTTTGGTAGCAATGGCATTAGCTGCCAACAGTAATTCTACTTTTTCTTTGATAGGCACTTCAAAGGCGTTCTTCTCTATCGGTGCCTTCCAGCTTACCTCGCCATAGCCTTTTTGCGGCGCCAGCTCTACTGGTTTACCGCCAATTTTGGCATTGGCTTTAGCCACAGCAACCGCGCGCGCAGCTGTTTTGGCCATGCCTTCTTTAGTAACATCATTAGTTGCGGCAAAGCCCCAGCAGCCGTTGGCAATAACACGGATACCCACACCGAACGACTCGCTGTTGGATACGTTTTGCACGCGCTGTTCGCGGGTGGCCACAAATTGCGATAAGTAACGGCCAATGCGCACATCGGCGTAACTGGCGCCTGCCGAACGGGCCGCATTAAGCGCCACATCGGCTAATGCCTTTTTTGCCTTTGCATCTATAGGTGCCAGTAAATCCTGGGCATTAATAGACTTGCCAAAAGCAGACAGGTCCGGCAGCATCATAGCGCCGGCCCCAAGGCCTGATAAGTAAATAAAATCTCTGCGTTTCAAGGTTGTCCTCCTTTTGTTTTTTAGTTTTAGTTAGTTTGTATAGTTGAGTTTTCTTAGTTGACGAATTTGCTTTCGGCCCATAAAAAAGTGGCTGCGATTAAAAATAAGATATAAAAATACATTTTTGGTACTGCGGCACGGGTTTTTTGATGTATTTGTTTTGTTACAGCTGTGCCAGCCAAATTAGCCTTTACATATCGACTGGTCAGCGCTATCTTTTTTGCCGCTTTAAGGCTTTGCCAATCCTTGTTTTTCCACACATACCACCAATACAGTTTGCCATTTTGTTGCGAAGCCTGTTGCCAACCATAAGCAGATGGCCAGTAAGTAATTGACCGCTGAAACGGTATTGCCGGATTTTGTGCCGGGTAAACAGTTGTTTTATTCAGCGCGATCCCGCCGGAAGGTACCCCGCCTTCAACGATCAGTTCCGCAGCCTGACCGGGCGATGATGGGGAGGTAATAACCGACCAGTTTTCCATAGCTGGTAGCCTGCGCGCGGCCTTATCTATCAGCAGCGACCATATAGCTGTATAATCATTTTTATTGCCCGATAGCATCCAGCTATACGTATTATTAACGGTAGTGAAAACAATTTTCCCCGCGCCGTTCAGCGTTACGCCAGCCAACAAATGTCCGGCCTGATCGGTAACCAGCGATTGCGTATTGCTTTGCTGGTTAATATAAACGGGGTCGATATTTAACTTACCTGTTTTCCCTTTGCCCTGCACAAATAGGGGGGACAGGGCCGCTTGTTTACCTGCCATATATGTTACCGGGAACCCGCTTTGTACCCATGATGCTTTTTTATCGGAACTATCAGCGCGCACAATCAGTCCTAATCCTTTTTGGGTAACCTCCTGCTGCAAAGCGGCACTTTCAGCCGGACTTAGGTTTTTTAATTCAGAAAGTTCGCCGATAACAACATCAAATTTGTTGAGTAACGCGGTGTTAATGTGGGTAAGATCGGGCTTATCCATGTTCAGATATTCCTGCCCGAATTTCCCTTTGGTGATAAGGGCCCGTGATGATACCCCATAACCATTAGCTCCCAGCCAATTACGTAGGAATTTACTCTCAAAATCAGGCGATGAGGATAAGGTTAGAACTTTCAAGGGTTCGGTTTTATCTATAATTACCGGCACCTGTTCATGGCTAATAGTATCCTTACCATTTAGGACTATTAACTGGTAAATAACCCGGCCTGTGCTTTTTGGCGTAGTAGCCAAGGTAAATGCAGGTTCAGCTTTAGCGGGAATGGTTACGGAATCTAAAGTAGTATTTAATCCTTTTAACACCAATTGATAAGGTTTTACCGAGGTGTTTTTGTAATGCCCCTGTACTGTAAATTGTTGTCCTGCTTTTAACTTTTCTGTCCAGCCCACAGCGGTAAATCCATCCGGAATTGGCGAATTATGAAAATTAATGGGTCGGCCAGATAACTGTTTCAATTCATCCTCATTTAAACCATATCCATAAACATTTATTGGCGCTATGTGCATGCTATCCGTAAATAACTGGTCTATATTATACAGCAGTTTGGCTTTAGGGTATTGCTGATGGATGCTTTTATCCAAGGTGTAAAGGCTATCAATTCTGTTCAGGCTATCAGGATCAAAACCTTCCGTAAGTAATATTTTGCCGTTAGCGGTTGTTTTTTGAGGATCGGCATTGTAAGTGAGGGGTAGGGCAATGCAGGCTAACGCAACTATGGCAACCAAAGCAGCAACCACACGCCAAACTAAATGCGCTTTGTTTGCCCGCAAATATTCCCGGTAGATCGCGAAAGCGGCTATTAAAATACAGACGATTATTACAACACTATTCCAATTCATTACTGCCTGCGTTTTAAGTTTTGGAAATAGTGTTGCGATAAGCCCATATCCGGCGCGATGGATTTGCTTTGCGGCATTTGCGCGGTTTGCGGTAATGTGCGCTGTATGGCGCGTTCAACCAGGTCAATATCCTGCATGTTCGGCTGCGTGTTGCTGATAATCCGGTTCATGGCGCTTACGGCCGTTAAATAAACGCCCGGCTGCGCTGATGCTTTTAAACTTAATTGTTGTTTGGCCAGTTGTAACAGGTGTTTATCAGCATCGCTGTAGGTACGGGTTAGTTTTATTTGTTCCAGCAATTGCACCGCGTTTTTAAGCGTTTCGTAAGCATCGCTACCCGGTTTTATTTCCTGTTGATTTAATGGCTGGTTGATCTTGCTCAGGTCGCCGCTTAGGCGTTTTTCCATTTTTAGCGGGGTAGGTTTGTAAGCCGTTTTAGCCACATAAGCGCGCGATTTTTGCTGCAGGTCTTTCAGCAAGCGAAGGGCCTTGTATTCAAAAGGTAAGGCTTCCTGGGGTTTGTACATGCGCAGGTGCAGTTCGGCATTCCACATTTCCGTAAGGGTAGCTTTTAATTGGGCTTTAATAGCCGGCTCAAAATAAGTAGCGTCCTCGGCGTTATCGTGTTTGTCGGTCATGGCATCCAATATCATAGCCGCATTGCTGAAATTTTCGGCTTTGGATAACTCGGCATTTTCGCCCATGCCGCCTACATTGGATTCTTCTTCCTCGCCCAAAAACTTACCGTAACGCAAGCGCAGCATTTTTTGGTCGGCCCCAATGTCGCCGCACATACTGTTGAATTTGTCTCTACCCAGCGTATCCCGACTTTTCAGCAGTTTCTCCGTATCCATAATAATCTGCCTCTGACTGCGGAAATATTCAGGTTTCAGGTTCGAACCATTCACAATACCATCCATACTCAGCAAAGCCGCGGTATCTTGAATGGAAACGGTATAAACATCGGTACGGCTTTTTTGCTGGTGGTTATCCTGCGCTTCAATATAAAAATATAGTTCATCGCCCGGTTCCATATTCAACTTAGGAAGATCGAATAAGTGCTGCAAACTGTACTGCGCACTGTGGCTTTGAAATGATTGCCCGAACGGTATTTGATACTCTTTAAATTTTACACCCTCACCGCTGCCTTTGGCCACGGTGGCATAGATTAGCGCGTTACTGACGCCATAATCATCGGTAACGGTAGTAGTCAGGTTAACCAGCGGTTTTTCACCCGCATCAATATAAATGTATTGCTTGGGTGTTTTAATATGAATTTGCGGGGCGTTGTCTTTTATAGTTTCTATTTGATACAGGTCTGATGCCTTACCATCAATAATCACCTGGTAAAAGCCGGGTTTATCAATGCTGCGTTGCGCAGTCCAGCTTGTTTTATCGGCACCGGGTATCAGGGCGATGCGGTCATGGTCGTTAAACAGCAAACTCATTTGCTTTACCGCGATGGTGGTGCTGATATGCCATTGCGCGGTCGAGCCTTCCTCGGCCAGGATGGTAAATTTATCCTGCTCACGCGCGGCCTTGCCGGTATACGCAGGGGGATGGATGGTTAATTTCAGTTCCGATATCTGTGGCAGCACCTTTTCTGCTTTGCTGTTAAGTTCAGACAATGGCGGTATCGGATCGGCAAAGATCGTTGTCCGGATGCGGGGAATAAATGCGGATATGACTAACGATATCAATAGTATCCGCCCCGCATCCTTTGCTTTGCGAATAAAAGGCCTCGGCGTAGCCGGGATAGTCGTTAAAGCTGATTCAACTTTTGCTAATTGCAGGCGTTGCAGTAAACTTAACTCACCTTCACGCTTCAGGCTTAGTTCGGCGCTTTCTTCCAGTTCGGGGTAATGCTGGTTTAAGAATGTGGTTACGGATATCGGTGTTATCTGCCAGGGTTTATGGATAAATAATAAAACAATTAATATCACTACAAAAGCCAATAAACCCCACCACGGTGACACGGCCGCCCTGTAATTTGCTATGGCCAACAACAGCAAAGCAATAGCCAGCGACAAAACTACATCGGCCAATATTTGGTAGCCAATGTACCTTTGCTTTAAGCTATTTATTTTATGTGCGCCTTGTTCAGCCATTTGCCAATACCTGTTTGTTTTTGTGCGCCAGCCAGCGCTCGGTGAAAAATACTACCATCAACGCCAACCATAAATAGTGTGACAGGTCTATCGCTGTTCTGGGCGTTGTAATCAGTTTATTTGTGCCTGTTACGTATGCGGGTTTTATTTGATCAGCGCTTAGCGCGCGACGATCGTGCCCAATTGTATTAAACGACTGGGTATTCATCAACTGCATTAGCCATTTAGGGAATTCCTCGCTCCATACCAAATCGTTCCAGGCAGGGTTAAAGCGACTGAAGAAACGGTAAACATTGGTTTTACCAGATTCTTTTTTCAGGATGCCGTTGCCGAACCCATCCGTCCATATGGCATCAGCAAACGGGGACTGGCTTGTGGTTTTATACAAGGCAATTTTTGATAGCCCCTGTTTTATGGTATAACTATCCGCATTGCTCATCCACGAATTAACGCTGAACGCCTGGCGCCCCTGGTAACAAAATACATTGCTGTTTTTTTCAATTATGGCTTGTTCAATCGGCTTTTCCGATAACCAAAACAACCAGCTTTGCCCGGCGGGAATAGCCTCGGGCTGATTATATATCCTGATAACAGTTTTACGCTGTGATAACTGCGCGACGGCATCCAACGCGGCTTTTAAATAATTAGCGTCGAGAGCGTTTTTATCTGCATAAACGGCAATGCGCTTCGTGACGGTATCTACGGCTATTTTAGAATTTTTAAAGCTGACTACTGGCGTGCCATGCTCAACCCCAATTTGGTAATTTGAACCTGTTTGACCACCATTCTTAATATCGTTGTATTGATAAATAGTACCGGATGGGGTTGAAGTACCCTGCACCACGCGGATATCGCCATTGGCTTTTAACCAGGCGCCAGCCAGCCAGGTATCAACTGAATCGGCAGGGGTATAAGTATGCCAATTAAGAGATAAAGATGTAGCTGGTTTTTCACCTGAAAAATGGCTGAGGCTATTCGGTGTAAACAGCGCGACAGGCGTATTGGGTGATACGGTATTGTTAAGTTGATTGACTAACTGCCAGTAGTTAAGATGATCGTCTGAAATGGTATCTGATTTTGTTTTACCGACAGCTGCGGTATCAAGTTTAGCAAACGACGGATTAAACACATGATACTCATACCCCTTGCTGGCGTAAAAATCCAGGTCGGCTTTGTAATGCTGTTTAACGTAACTGTAATTTCCTTCGGGAATTAATACCCAGCCTTTGGCTTTGCTTGTTGTTAGCTGCTTTTGCCAAAAGGGTGTTGCAAGTATTAATGCTAATAATCCCAACAAAACACATCTTAACAAAAGCAACAGCAGATCCATCAACTTAAAACTGCGGCTGCTTTTTGGCGATGATTCCGTAAACAGCGCAATGCTGCCCACCTTCAGCGTTTTGCCCGGCCTGATATTCCACAAATGGATCACCACCGGGATGCTGATAGCAGCCAGCGCGAAAAGCCATATGGGGGTGGTAAGTATCAAGTCTTGAGTTCTGAGTCTTAAGTTTTTATATTGTCATTTCGAACGACAGAGAAATCTTCTACGCTTACTTATCGCTCTTAGAAGATTTCTCCCGCTGGTCGAAATGACACTCTTCTTTATGTTTTATTCCTCTGTACCAAAAAATCCCTTAGCGCTTTATCCAACGGTTCGGCGGTGCTGATTAATCGGTGCACTATATGCTTGCCCAGTAATTCCATCCTGATGCCGGATAAATGCTGCTGCAAACTTTCCTGGTAAGCTTTGGCCTGTTGCGTGCTGATCTGTATGGTTTCCCCGGTTTCCAGGTCTTCCAGCGTAGAATGACCTTTAAAATTAAGGTCAAGCTCATTTTGGCCCATCAACTGGAAAACAATAACCTCGTGCTTCAGGGCCGACAAGGAATCCAGTAATTTACTGATCTCGCCGTTTTGCTGATACATATCGGTAATGAATATCAGCATCTCCTTTCGGCCGTTGCCTGCAAATAGCTCTTTATAATGCACCGGTTGCGTAAATTTTCCCGCGGGTTTAATCTCCTCCAGATGATAATATAAACGCTTTAAATGCTGCGGATCGGGTTTAGAGGCCAACGAGAACAAACCGCCATCCTGGAAAGTGTAAAGTCCAACCGAATCGCCCTGCAGGTTAGCCAGATAAGCCAGCGATGCCGCCAGAAAACGCGCGTAATCTATCTTTTTTAGGCCATTGTCCTCGTGGTTCATGCTGGCGCTGGCATCTATTAAAAACCGCACAGATATACTCGTTTCTACCTCAGACTCGCGGATATAATACCTGTCCGACCGGGCAAACATGCGCCAATCCAGCCAGCGTAGGTCATCGCCGGGCTGGTAGCTGCGGTATTGGCTAAATTCCAACCCCGGGCCTTTAACTGTGCTTTTATTAAACCCATTCATAAAGCCATCAATAACCGTTTTTGCCAGTAATGGCAAATCCTTAATGGTCATTAATACTTTGGGATCGAGCATATGTTTATGTCTATTTATATGCAGATGTGCAGATATGCAAATGTGCAGATGAGATCATCAAAAAATTAATTTGCACATCCGCACACTTGCATATTTGCACATTTATAAAGCCTTCGGCCGTTCAATTACTTTTATCAGTTCCTCAGTCACCCTGTCCGAAGTAATATTTTCAGCTTCAGCTTTAAAGTTCATCAGTATGCGGTGACGCAGTACCGGGTAAGCCATGGCGTGGATGTCTTCGGGTAGCACGGCGTAGCGGCCTTTTAGTAATGCCCGCGCTTTAGCCGTCAATATCAGCGCCTGCCCTGCGCGTGGACCAGCACCCCAGCGTACCCATTCCTTTATATAAGGTACGGTTGTGGTATCAGGCCGGGTAGCACGGATGATCTGGCTGACGTATCGTACCAAATCTTCATTAATATTTACTTGTCTCACTAATGCCTGCGCCTGCTGTATCTCTTCGGCTGATATAATAGCCTGCACATCGGCTTTTTTAGTGCCTGTGGTGCGGTTCAGTATATCAAACTCCTCCTGGTCGGTAGGGTAGCCTATCTTAATTAACAGCAAAAAACGGTCAAGCTGCGCTTCAGGCAGGGGATAGGTCCCAGCCTGCTCAATAGGGTTTTGGGTAGCCAGGATAAAGAAGGGCTTGTCCAGCGGGTAAGTTTGCCCACCGTAAGTTACTTCAAACTCCTGCATGGCTTCCAGCAGCGCTGCCTGTGTTTTGGGCGGTGTGCGGTTTATCTCATCAGCCAAAATAATATTGGCGAATAGGGGGCCTTTATTGAACTTGAAAAAACGCTTACCGGTAGCATGGTCTTCTTCTAAAATTTCGGTACCGATTATATCCGTCGGCATCAAATCAGGAGTAAACTGTATGCGCCTGAAAGCCAGTTTCAGCGCCTGCGACATGGTTTTTACGATCAGCGTTTTAGCCAGTCCGGGTACCCCCTCCAGCAGGCAATGCCCGCCGGCAAGGAAAGCTACCAGTAGTTCATCCAGGATATGGTCCTGCCCAACAATTACTTTCTGTATCTCGGTTTTTAATTGCGGAAGTTTGTCCAGCAGTGATTTTATTTCTTTTTCCGTCAGTTCGGCAGTCATAGTTAATTTTTATGCACGCAGGCTTAAATGAATTAAAGCTTACAAGCCATTTATTGTTAGATAGCACAATATAGCGCTGTTTTTACACAATAAAGGGCTGTTATTGTAAAAAACTTAAGCAGGTATCGTAAAAATTACAACGCCAATAATGAAAAGTGATTTCCGCATAAAATTTTATACTAATTTTAGAGTTTTAACAAACATGGCTGTTAGTCCGAAATTTACTTTTGCCCGTTTAAGCTACCATTCCGGCGATTGGGATACCGATCAAAGGATGCCGTCGAATATCCTCAACTCGTTATTAGAATATACTACCATATCGTTTGACGCGAAGGAGAAGGTTGTGCCCCTAAGCAGCAGCGATATTTTTAATTACCCTTTCTTTTACCTGAGCGGGCATAAACTGGTGCAGTTTGATGCCCAGGAGCGCGCCAACTTTAAAAAGTATGTAGAGAACGGCGGCTTTGTGTTTGTAGATGATTGCAACCATGATATTGACGGCCTGTTCGCCAAATCGTTCGAAGCGCAGATGGCGGCCTTATTTGGTCCTGCCGCGCTGAAGAAGATCCCTAACAATCACAACATCTATAACGCTTTTTTTAAGTTTGAAAAAGGTCCGCCCAATACCACTTTTGAACTAAACGGTTGGGGCGACGACCTGGTGCACGACTACCTGAAGGCCATAGAAATAAAAGGCCGTATTGGCGTGCTATACAGCAATAAAGACTATGGCTGCGAATGGGATTACGATTTCCGCAACAAGCGTTTCCTTGCTGAAGATAACACCAAGTTTGGGGTGAATATTGTGGTTTATGCGATGGGTGGGTAAATACACCGCGTCATAGTGAGCGGAGCGAACTATCCCCGGTATGCTAAGTCGTTCTTTAGTATTTCATCAGCACAGGTAAATCAGATAATTAAAGCCAGTGGATGTACTTTTTCTTTTGCCAAAAAAGAAAAAGTACCAAAAAGAAATTGGCCGGCTGGCGCAATCACCTGTGTATGGGTTGTGCTTTGGCAGGGGCAGTAGCAACCGGCGATTCCGATGCCGGGTTTTAGGACGGTAACGAAAGGTTTATCACAGGAGCCTCACCTAAATCCTCTCCAAAGGAGAGGGCAGGGTGAGGCTTCTACTTCCTATGCTATCCATCAGTACATTCATTAATTTGGAAAAGGAAATATAAAGGGGAATAATAGGAATGTAAAAGCTTGGGTGTACAAAATGATTATCGCCTGCTAACAGGTAACCCATAATTAGGGCTTTTAAGCTTACTTTTTTGGATACGGGTATTGACCAAGATGCAAAAATGGTCAAATTTTAGATTTATTTTATTTGTAATAAATTGTAAACCAGTTTTTTAACTATCAATTTAAAAACATTCTAAATTAAAGTGTTTGACAAAGGGTTGACATTGCAACCAATATGGCGTGTTACTTTTGTTGGGTTATAATTTAAACTGCTTTGAAGTATCTAAAGGTTATTGCTTTTACGCACAAACAAGTCGAGTTGAAGGAACTGGGAAAGCTGGTAGTTTGTCAGGACAGCCTATTACCCAAACTAAGGCAGGTTAAAGATCAATTTAATATTCCAGAAATTTTTTACCTGGCTACCTGTAACCGCGTAGCGTTTATTATGGCAACTGAACAGGTGGTTGATAAAGCCTTTGCCTGCAAGTTTATTGAAGCCATGGAAATGGGTCTGTGCAGCCACCACACTAATTTGTTTGTAGAGGCTGCCAGTATATACGAAGACCAGGAAGCCTTAAACCATTTGCTGCGCACTTCATGCAGTCTGGAAAGCCTGGTAGTAGGCGAGAAAGAGATACTTGCCCAGGTACGCAAAGCTTATGAAAGCGCCCGCGAGGCCGGCCTTACCGGCGATCATCTGCGTATGGTAATGGGTTGCGCTGTTAAAGCTGCCAAGGAAGTTTATACCCATACCAATATCTCCAAAAACCCAATTTCGGTAGTATCGTTAGCCTACCGCAAACTACGCGACCTGAAATTGTGCACCAATGCCCGTGTAATTATTATCGGCGCCGGAGAAACCAACCGTAATATTTCCAAATACCTGCAAAAGCATAAGTTCAGCAACTTCGCGGTATTTAACCGTACGCTATCAAAAGCACAGGAACTGGCTGCCGACCTGAATGGCGAGGCGTACGACCTGGAAGCGCTGAAAACCTATAACAAGGGTTTTGATGTAATTATTACCTGTACATCGGCCACACAACCGGTTATTACCCCCGAAATCTACGCGCAGTTATTAAACGGCTGCACCGAAAAGAAGACTATCGTCGATCTGGCTATCCCTAACGATACCGACCCGGAAATACTGGAAAAATTTGCGGTTAACTTTATAGAAGTACACTCGCTAAACGAGATTGCCCAAAAGAATATCCAGGAACGCTACCAGGAACTGGTACACGCCGAAAAGATCATCAACCAAAATATCAACGAGTTTTTACCGCAATTAAAACAACGCCGCATTGAACTGGCCATGCGCCAGGTACCCGAAAAGATCAAAGAGATCCGCAACACGGCCATCAATTCTGTTTTTGCCGAGGAAGTGCAGGGCATGGACGAGCAATCGCGCGAGATACTGGAGAAAGTGATGAACTACATGGAGAAAAAGTACATCAGCGTACCCATGGTGATGGCTAAAGAGATACTGATCAATCAGTAATATATCCTGAAGACTTTCCTGTAGATAAGTTTGGCTAAAGCCATGCTTGCGTTTGTTTTTATCCGCCCCATAAATGGGACGGCAATGAATTCAATTTTAAATGCATTTAATCATTACCATGAAAGAGCAATAAACCCGATTTGTTGATGTAATCATTCATCCCTATCATACATTGCCGTTGGCTTCAGCCAACGGAATACAATAAATCAATACCGGCTTTAGCCAAATATTTACTTCAATACCATCAAACCTAAACCCGATTGTAGCGGAAAACCCGGACGAAGGAGGATTTGCAGCGGAAAGCGGGGCTGTCGGAAGCGATGGAATACTGAACGCTCGTTTTCAAAGAATGTTATCTTTACAATATGTGGGTTCCAATTACATTGAAAGAGTTGTTAAAAACAATAAGTAATACTGAACAATTGCTGTCACCTGAATTAGAAAAATTTTGGCAACTTATAAGCATTGAACCGGTAAAATGGATGGAAAACGAACATGGTAATGAAAACGGTGGTTTTTGGGTGGTTGCTATATATGGAAAGAAAGCGGTTTGGTATAATGATATAGAAGAAGGGTTCAACGTATCGACTTACAAAACGTTTGGGGAAATTGCAGAATATGGCTGCGAACAGTATGAACTTAATCAAATTATATCTCAACTATATAACAACTATTAATACCCTCCGTCAACCCAACCTCACATTACAACAAAGTTTACTATAAATCTCGTATAAAAGTTAAATTTGCTGGAAAATGACAACTCTCTCTTTGGAAAGAAAATTAACTATAGGAACACGGGGAAGCGAATTGGCCTTATGGCAGGCTAATTTTGTTAAGGACAGGCTGGCAGAAATAAATATTACTGCCGAGCTTAAAATTATAAAAACCCAGGGCGACCGTATCCTGAACCTGAGCTTTGATAAGCTGGAAGG
Source organism: Mucilaginibacter boryungensis (assembly GCF_015221995.1). Lineage (NCBI taxonomy): Bacteria > Pseudomonadati > Bacteroidota > Sphingobacteriia > Sphingobacteriales > Sphingobacteriaceae > Mucilaginibacter > Mucilaginibacter boryungensis. Next base: position 2,810,309 of record NZ_JADFFM010000001.1, on the reverse strand, counting down.
CAAGGGTTTTTTCACTAAAGAACTGGAAGAAGAATTATTGGCAGGTACTATTGACCTGGCGGTACACTCGCACAAGGACCTGCCCACAGAAAACCCTCCGGGACTCATTATCGCGGCAGTTTCAGAACGGGAAGACCCGGCTGAACTGTTGCTGATTCTGAAAGATTGCGTAGAGGTTAAACATAAATTATCGGTAAAGTTTGGCGGGATGGTAGGCACCTCATCCAACCGCCGCAAGGCCCAGCTGCTGGCCGTACGCCCCGATCTTGAAATTGAGGAATTGCGCGGCAATGTACCTACGCGCATAGGCAAGCTACGTGACGAAAAATACGACGCTATTATGATAGCCAAAGCCGGTGTTAGCCGGTTAGGTATCGATTTGAGCGAGTTTCATGTAGAAGAGCTAACCCCAACCGAATTTATCCCCGCGCCGGCACAAGGCGTGCTGGCTATACAGATACGCGAAACAGATAGCGAACTGTTTGAAGCTTTGCAGGCATTGAACCATCCAAAGGTGGCTAAAGAGCTTTCCGTAGAACGCAAAGTGCTAAAAAGCTTTGGCGGCGGCTGTCATTTACCTTTAGGCTGCTATTGCCGTAAGCACGATGGCGAGTACCAGATATTTGTTTCGAAAGCCGATGAAGGCGATGAATTTCCCGACCGGTTGTTTATCCAGACAAAAGATATTAAAGGAATTGAAGAACGCATATTAACGTATTATGCTAAAAACAGGCAATTCCCTAAAAAGGTATTTATCTCGCGCGATGTTTCTGAACAAAGCTATTTCCGCCGCGCGCTAGAAAAGCATAAGATAGAAATAGAAGGCCGGTCGCTGATACGTACTGTACCGGTAATTACCCGGTTCGATTCGTACATATTGAAAAGTGTGGATTGGGTATTTTTTACAAGTAAAAATGCCGTAGAGTATTTCTTTAACCTGAAACCATTGTTCCCTAAAAAGGTGAAATTTGGGGTGATGGGTACCGGCTCGGAAGATATGCTGCGCCGTAACGGGCACTTAGCCGATTATGTGGGCGATAGCGGGGATACTGCGCAGGTAGGTCGCGATTTTGCCAAACTTGCCAATGGGCATACCGTATTGTTTCCGGGTTCGGAAAGCGCTATGCGCAGTGTGCAAAAGGAAATGTCGGCTGCTACCCGGATCATTGACCTGCCGGTTTACGAAACCGTACTGGTTGATGAAGTAAAGGCTTCAGATGCCGAAGTGTTGGTGTTTACCAGCCCTTCAAACGTAGAAGCTTATTTCAGTGATAACCTGGCGGACTTCAATCAAAAACTGATAGCCATAGGTAAATCAACCGGGAATAAACTAACCGAATTAGGATTAAAATATACGCTGCCTTTCTCGCCCGATGAAGTTGGGCTGGCCGAGGCGGTGTTTGGGCTATAGGCCCCACCCAACCCTCCCCGGAAGGGAGGGCTATTTGTAAACTTAAATTGTTTAAGTCCTCCCTTCCGGGGAGGATTTAGGAGGGGCATATGCTACAACGACCAAGACGAAACCGAAAAAGCGAAGTAATACGCCAAATGGTGCAGGAAACGCACATAAGCGCGGCTAACCTGATATTCCCTTTATTTATTATTGAGGGTAACAATCAAAAAACCGAGGTGGCTTCAATGCCTGGTATCTTCCGATATTCCATAGATAATCTGTTACGCGAAGTGGAAAGCTGTATGAAGCTTGGGTTAAAATCATTTGATCTTTTCCCGAACATCAGCGAAGAGCTAAAAGATAAATATGCTACTGAAAGCCACCGCGAGGAAAGTTTGTACTTGCGGGCTATTAAACAGGTAAAACAAAACTTTCCGGAAGCGTGTGTAATTACCGATGTGGCGATGGATCCATATAGCAGCGATGGCCACGACGGGATTGTGGAGAACGGCGAAATATTGAACGACGAAACTTTAGAGGTGTTGGGTAAGATGGCCCTGGCACATGCGCGCATGGGTGCCGATATTATTGCGCCAAGCGATATGATGGATGGCAGAGTAGGTTATATACGGCAGGTGCTGGATGATAATGGCTTTAGCGGCGTAAGTATCATGTCGTATTGTGCTAAATATGCCAGCGCGTTTTACGGCCCTTTCAGGGATGCATTAAATTCGGCGCCTAAGTTTGGCGATAAGAAAACTTACCAGATGAACCCGGCGAACCAGCGTGAAGCTTTAATTGAAGCCCAGCTTGACGAAGCCGAAGGTGCCGATTTCCTGATGGTAAAACCGGGTTTGCCTTACCTGGACGTAATAAAACTTTTAAAAGACAATACCGAACTGCCTATAGCAGCTTATAATGTAAGCGGTGAATACGCCATGCTGAAAGCCGCGGCTGAACGTGGCTGGTTGAACGAACAGCGCGCCGTAGCCGAGGTGCTGACCAGCCTGCGCAGGGCAGGGGCCAGTGCCATATTGACCTATCACGCTAAGGAAGTGCTGGAGAATAAGTGGTTGTAGGTGAGAGATTAGAGATTAGTTAATTAGAGATTAGAAGGAAACCTAAATAATATTTGTCATTGCGAGCGATAGCGTGGCAATCCCGTAATTTGATTAGCGTACTACGAGATTGCCACGTCACTACGTTCCTCGCAATGACAATTGAAACTATACAATGAGTGAAATAAAAGATATCAGCAGGACCAAGTCTGCGGAATTGTATGAGAAGGCCAAGACGTTTTTCCCGGGTGGGGTAAACTCGCCGGTACGGGCGTTTAAATCGGTTTATGGCACACCGCTGTTTATCCAGAAGGGTAATGGCAGTCATATTTGGGATGCGGACGGTAACGAGTTTATCGATTTCTGTTGCTCGTGGGGGCCGTTGATCCTTGGGCATAACCATCCGGCTGTGCGCGAGAAGGTGATTGAAGTGATGCAGAACGGCATGTCCTTCGGCGCGCCAACCGCGTTGGAAAATGAACTGGCTGAACTGATACTGACCAACAACAAATTCATTGAAAAGATACGCTTTGTAAGTTCGGGTACCGAGGCGGTAATGTCGGCTATCAGGCTGGCGCGGGGATATACCAAACGCGACAAAATATTAAAATTCGAAGGCTGCTATCACGGTCATGTGGATGCGCTGCTGGTTAAGGCAGGTTCAGGCCTGGTAACTTTCGGCGAAACCTCATCAGCAGGCGTACCCAAAGCATTTGCCGATGAAACTATAGTTATTGCGCTTAATGACAGGGAAGCTTTACAAAAAGCATTTGAAGAATTTAAAGATCAGATAGCCGCAGTCATTATCGAGCCTATACCGGCTAACAATGGGTTGCTGTTACAACAGCAAGGGTTTTTACAGTTCCTGCGCGAGCAATGTACTGCCAACGGTACCATGCTGATATTTGATGAGGTGATCTCCGGTTTCCGTGTTGGCTTTGAAGGCGCGGCAGGATTATATGGTATACAGCCGGATATCATCACTTACGGTAAAATTATAGGCGGCGGGATGCCGGTTGGCGCGTATGGCGCTTCGGCAGCCATTATGGGCAATATATCACCTGAAGGCCCGGTTTACCAGGCCGGGACATTATCGGGTAACCCGGTAGCCATGGGCGCTGGCATTGCGCAGCTAACAGAATTGTTAAAACCAAGTTTTTACCAGGATCTGGAGACGAAGACAACAGCATTCGTTTCTGCCATACAACAGTACGTTGCCGAAAAAGGCTACGGCTTTAAGATATTCCAGATCGGTTCTATATTCTGGTTCGCGTTTACAGGGCAGGAGCATATCCGCAGGGCCGATGAAATTAATGCCGGCAGTATGTCGCACTTTAAAGTATTTCACCGCGAACTGCTAAACCGTGGCGTATATCTGGGCCCGTCGGGTTACGAAGTTGGTTTTGTATCAGCAGCCCATACCGCCGACGATATGGAAAAAACAAAATTGGCTATATTTGATAGTTTGGATATAGTTTTTAACAAATAGCTGTGAACTGGATACTTAAAACTGCAAACCGATGAAGAAGCCATTTGTGATATTTTATGCTACCATCATTTACGCGCTGGCGCAGTTATTTTGGTGGGGGTATCGTTTGGTAATATTGCAGCCAACCCGCATAGGCATGGTGTTGAGCGAGGGCTCGATGTTTTTAATGGTGTTTGCCCTGGGCGCCTGGAGTTTACATAAAACGGTGAACAAAGAACGAAGGCTGCACGAACAGAAAAAGAATTTCCTGCTATCGGTAACGCACGAGTTAAAATCGCCGCTGGCCTCCATTAAACTATATCTTCAAACTATCAGCAAACGCGATCTGAACAGGCAGCAGATCGTAAGTTTTTTAGATAAATGTTTGCTTGATGTAGAGCGGCTGGATGACCTGGTGGAAAATATGCTATTGGCATCAAAAATTGAAAATCAATCGTACACCTTTCCTAAAGAGAAGTTCAGCCTGTCGGCTTTGGTGGATAGTGTAGTGAACCGTTTGCAGATCAATAAATGCGATTTTAACCAGCAATTGATCAATGCGGAGATTGAACCTAAAATAGAGATCACCGGGGATAAATTCGCTTTGTCATCGGTAGTAACTAACCTGGTAGAAAATGCCATCAAATATTCGCAACCATGCGAAGAGGTGAGTGTGAAACTGTTTAGGAAAGATGACGGCATTTATTTACAGGTAGCTGATAGGGGGATCGGTATATCCGATGATGAGAAAGACCGTATATTTGAACGTTTTTACCGTGTAGGCAGCGAGGATACAAGGAACACAAAAGGCACGGGTTTAGGTTTATACATAGTTAAACAGGTATTGGATAAGCACGACGCTACCATACATGTACGTGATAATCGCCCGGCGGGAAGTATTTTTGAAGTGGTGTTTTAAGCGAATTGTCATAGATTAAGACAAATTGTCACAAAACAATAATGGTTTAAGGGTTTTTATCATTGCGATGTAAATAAACCCCTTAAACACCTGTTCGGAATAGCAATTGATTGATCTGTATAAATTAATAATATACATTGTTCAATCTTTTAAATCTTATATACCATGCTTAGCAAAAAAAGAATTTTACTGGCCGAAGATGAAGAGCATCTGTTAGAAGCCATCAAATTAAACCTTGAGCTTGAAGGTTACAAGGTATCTACCGCTACTAACGGCAAAAAAGCCCTGCAAATATTTAAAGAAGAGCGTTTTAACCTGGTGATACTGGACGTGATGATGCCCGAGGTAGATGGTTTTGTAGTTGCTGAAACTATCCGCCTGGAAAATACCGAGGTGCCTATTATGTTCCTTACCGCAAAAAATACTAACGAGGATAAAATATCGGGTCTAAAAAAAGGCGCTGATGATTACCTGACCAAGCCATTCAATCTGGAAGAACTGATCCTGCGTGTAAATAACCTGGTGAAACGCAGCCTGAAAGGTGAAGACCTGAAAGAGTTTAACAGCTATAAAATTGGCGGGAAAACCATTCATTTCAACTCGTTTGAATTGGTAAACGAAGACGGTTCTATTACCCCGTTAACTAAAAAAGAAACCATGCTGCTGAAATTGCTGATAGAGCGCCGTAATGATGCCGTATCGCGTGAGCAGATTTTGGAAACCGTATGGAACTATGATGTTTATCCATCAACCCGTACTATTGATAATTTTATCCTGACCTTCCGTAAATATTTTGAACCCGATCCTAAAAACCCGGTATATTTCCATTCTATCCGTGGCGTAGGTTATAAGTTTACCGATAATCAGCATTAATGTTCACTAATAAAGCCCGGGTTTTAGTTATTGTCGTTTTTTTATTGCTGATGGGCTTTTTTGCTTATCAGCATAGCTATGAATTGGTAGGCGTTGTCCTGCTGTTTGTTATCCTTTTAATTTGGGGGTATTTTAAAGAAGGGCCGATCATCCTGGCTGCTAAATATTTCCATAAAAAGGAATATGCCAAAGCAGAAAGCTTATTACGCCAGATAGCAAACCCCAACTTATTAAGCAAAAAACGACGCGGCTTTTACGAGTTTATTTTGGGCGGCATTTGCATGCAGAAACAGGATTTTGAAGAAGCCGAGCAGCATTATGAACTGGCTGCGCAATATCCTTTGCGTACAGTGAACGACCATGTAGCGGCGTTGGTACATGTAGCCAACATCAGCATTCGTAACGGGAAATATGAAAAAGCTGAAGCTTACCTGCAACTGGCAAAAGATAAAGAGGAGCAGGTGACAGCTAAAATGAAAAGCGTAATTTCGCAGATTGAAGAAGTATTAAAAAAACACCATAAGGAAGATTCAGGAAAATAGAATCAGGAATCAGGGAAGAGTTCAAATTACTTCCTTTGATTCTTGACGCTCAATTCTTGACGCCCGAATAAGAAGCATGAACGATTCACTATTTATAAAAGCCGCATTTTCAGAAAAGACAGAACGCCCGCCCATATGGATGATGCGCCAGGCCGGACGCTTTATGCCCCAGTACTGGGAAATAAAAAACAAATACTCGTTCCTGGAAATGTGCAAAACGCCAGAGATTGCCGCCGATGTTACCATGCTGCCGGTTGATTTGCTGGGTATTGATGCTGCCATCCTGTTCTCGGATATTTTAGTTACCGGCGAAGCCATGGGTGGGGACTTGAGCTTTACTGCTGGGGTAGGGCCGAAATTTGCTAACCCCATACGTACACAGGCCGATATTGACGCTTTACAAACTGATGTAGGTGATAAACTGCAATATGTGGCCGATGCTATTAAAGTTATTCAGCAACGTTTAAACGGCAGCATTCCGCTGATCGGTTTTGCCGGCGCACCTTTTACGGTAATGAGTTATTTGGTGGAAGGCGGGTCATCAAAAGATTTTAAGCTGACCAAGCTGATGCTGCACAACGAACCTGAAATGGCGCATCAATTATTATCTAAAATAGCAACAGTTACTGCTGACTACCTGAACTTGCAAATTGCCGCTGGTGTAAACGCCATCCAGATATTTGATAGTTGGGCACAGGCTTTGGCATGGGATGATTATAAAGAGTTTTCGCACCGTTATATCGCCGAGATCATCAGTAAACTGAACCGCAAGGATATCCCGGTAATATCATTCTGCAAAGGTAGTTCGGTTTTCGCGCCGCTAATGGCCGAAGCCAAGCCGGATGTCATATCCATAGACTGGAATGTTGACCTGTTGGATATTAAGCAGCGCTTACCGCAAAATATAGCTGTACAAGGCAACCTTGATCCGCATATTTTATACGCAGATAAGAAAGTAATTAAAGAACGCATCTACCGCCTGTTCGATAGGATGAAGGGCACTAACGGCTTCATATTTAATTTGGGCCACGGCATTATGCCCGATATCCCATTTGATAATGTAAAGTACGCGGTAGAGGTGATTAAGGAATTTAGATATTAATAAATGTCATTGCGAGGAGCGTAGCGACGCGGCAATCTCGTAGAATGATTTGCAAGCTACGAGATTGCCACGCTGTCGCTCGCAATGACAAACTTTGAATAAATGTACCAATACGTTTTAGCCATACACATCATCTTTGTAGTCTGCTATATGGCGGGGCTGTTTTACATGGTACGTCTATTTATTTACCACACCGAAGCGCAGGACAAGCCCGAACCTGACCGCACCATCCTTTCTAAACAGTTTGAGGTAATGGAAAGCAAGCTGTGGTGGATCATCACTATACCATCAGTTATATTATTAGTAGCGGCGGCTATTATTATGCTGATATTAAACCCATATTGGCTGCAGCAACCCTGGTTGCATGTAAAGCTTTGTTTTGTAGTTGGTTTGGGTATTTACCAGCATATCTGTCAAAATAAAATGAAGGAAATGCGTAATGGCGTCTTCAAATGGACGTCAACTCAACTTCGCATTTGGAATGAAGTAGCCACTATATTCCTGTTCGCCATTGTGTTTTTAGCGGTGCTGAAAAGCGCGGTAAACTGGATATATGGCGTTGTTGGAATTGTATTGCTCTCAATTATCCTGATGCTGGCTGTGAAGCTGTATAAGCGTATAAGGGAGAAGAAGTAGCTATATCCTTTTCAAAATTATTTCATCTGTAGAATTGTTTTGCGCTAACGGTATTTTATTTATTTCTATAACTTCAAATTTTTGTTCCTCACCCTCACGGCTCTTAATTAGTAAAATTGTATTTCCGTTTTTATTGGTTATTTGGGTTTGATAGTATTTGGACTTTACTCCAGCTGATGCTGGTTCGTTGCATATTTGAGAATCTGATTGAAGAAAAAGATCTTTTCGATAGAAGGTCCAGTTAATAAATTCGCAACATTTGTCTAATTGATAGAAATAGTTTTTGTTGCTATATAACCTTATAATTGGCGATTTAAAAAAGGCACTGTCTTGGTTGCAAATTGTCCAGGTCCCAGAACCAATGGAAATAGTTTTTCTGGATTCTTGTTGTATACTTGATTTAAACAATTTAACTAAACTCCTTTTTGTCACGGCTAAATTTTGACATAGCGCCATTTTGAGAAAAAGGGAAAAGAAAATAACTAACCTTATTTTCATATTAATTTGAATTAGAGAATATATAAACTACCTGCCCTTCAGCATTATCTTCACTCACAAACCCATAACGCTCATCCAAAACAAACCCAGTGCGTTTTAATAGCTTAGCTGAAACTGCATTATCAGGATGGGTTAAGGCGATGATCATCTTCAACCGCATATTGTCAAAGCCATAATCAATTACCGCTTGCAGCGCCTCAGTCATTAAACCCTGTCGCTGATATTTGGGCATAAGTTCGTAGCCAATGTCGGCCGAGGCTTTGTCGACATTGAAGTTCCAGTAGCATATGGTGCCAATGAGCGAGGGTTCATCCTTGCGACTAATGACCCAATAGATACCATCCCGGTTTTGTACGACCTGTGCTATTTTATGGATAAAAGCTTCAGCCTGTTCAATGGTAGTGGTAGGCGGCCTGTCAAGATATCGGTTAACCTGCTCGTCCGAACGTAGCTTAAATAATTCTCCGCTGTCAGTTAAAGTAAGTGCCCGTAGGATCAATCGCTCGGTGCTTATTACCGGGAATGGATCGAAATTGGTGTTCATATTAAGGTTGCTTGTATATCACACCATCCTTCATCACTAACTTTGCATTCTTCAATGTTTTAATATCTTCGGCAGGGTTACCGTCAATGGCTACCAGGTCGGCTAAATAACCTTGTTTTATTTCGCCAAGATTTTTCATGCCAAACACTTCCGCGTTTACAGATGTTGCAGAGCGTAGCACATCAAGTGGTTTCATGCCATATTCTACCATTAGTTCCATTTCGCGGCTGTTATCACCATGACTGAATACCCCCACATCGCCACCCATACAAATAGTAACGCCGGCTTTCATAGCATCGGTAAATATTTTGTGCTTTTGTCTTACAGCGTCAGGCTCCGGGTCGGTGCCTTTATGCCAGCCGTGGTAGGTGTTAATTGATTCCGTAGCGTTTAATGTAGGACAAAGCGCTATGCCTTTTTCCTTCATCTGTTTAAATAATTCAGGTGTGCCGCCATCGCCATGTTCAATAGTGCGTACGCCAGCAGCGATAGATCGGCGCATGCCTTCTTCGGTACCTGAATGCACCACTACATATCTGCCTGCGCTGCCCGCTACATGCACCGCCAGTTTTAATTCGTCAACCGTAAATGTGGCTGCAGAGGTGTTATTCAAACCCCAACGGTAATCGGCGTAAAGCTTAATTACATCAGCACCGTTCCCAATTTGCGAGCGGATGACCCGTGTCAGGGCATCAATACCATCCGCTTCTTCAGCGCCTTTGGGGATGCTTTCTTCGGTTTGATCGTTAAACCCTTTGGGGCCATAACTGCCGGTAGCCACAATGGCCCGGGTAGCCACCATTAATCGCGGTCCAGGAATAACGCCTTTTTCAATAGCGTCTTTTAAGCCCACATCATCGTACATGGCGCCCTCGGTACCCAAATCACGCGCCGAGGTAAAACCAGCCATTAAAGTAGCTTTAACGTGGTTTACAGCCCTCGCCGTGCGTTCCGCGCGACTTTCCACCAACACCTGGTCATTCCACAAGGTTTCATTGTAGGGATGCAGGAACATATGCGAATGGCCTTCTATCATTCCCGGCATTAGCGTTGTGCCTTTAAGTTCTATCACTTTTGTCGAGACCGGAGACTTTGCGTTTGCAGCCTCGCCAACCCACATAATATGCCTGCCATTTACCAGCACCCACCAGTTATTGTGCATTTCCCTGCCGTCGAAAACACGGTCGGGCTTTAAAAGCGTATAGTTATCAGATGCGTGCTGGGCTATTGTTTGCAATGCAGAAATACAGCAAATCATCAGCGATAAAAAGGCTTTTCTCATAAGTAGGGAATAATACAGCTTAATGATTTAAATTTAGCATAATTAAATTATTAAAAAATATTTCGCAACCCATGCAACCATTCGGCAACTTTCATCATCTTACCTTCAAATGATGTTTTTAAAACCGAAACATATCACAACGGATGAATTGATCAGTCGCAGTAAAGCGGGGGATGGCAAGGCGCAGGAACTGTTGTATAAACAGTTTGCGGGAAAAATGCTTGCCGTTTGTATGCGCTACGCAACTGACCGGATGGAGGCAGAGGACATGCTGCAAAACGGGTTTATAAAGATGTTCCAAAAACTTGCGGATTACAGGGGAGAGGGATCATTCGAGGGATGGGTAAGACGAATAATGGTACATAGTTCGATTGAGTATTACCGCAAACACCACAAAATGATGCAGGTGGTTGATATAGAAGAATCGGGCTATGAACAATCTGTAAATCCTTTGGCAGCCGAAAATCTGGACGCGAAAGACCTGATGGCGCTGATACAGCAGCTATCACCGGGATACCGGATGGTGTTTAACCTGTATGCTTTGGAAGGTTATTCCCACAGGGAAATTGCTAAGATAGCAGGCATTACAGAAGGGGCGTCAAAGTCGCAACTGTCAAGGGCGCGCAGTATATTAAAAGAACAGATAGAAAAAATGGAGGGCAACCGCTATGAGTATGCAAGATAAAGAGATGGATGCTTTATTCCGCGCAAAGCTGGATAACTACGAAATAGAACCATCGGCAAACGTTTGGACAAATATCAGCCGTGAAATGCATCAACCTGCACAACGTAAAAGCTATGTGCCATTGCTAAGGATAGCAGCCAGCGTATTGGTGCTGGTATCGGCAGGATTGTTCTTTTTGCCTAAGAAGGAAGTGGTTACTAATCCACCTAAAAATAACAGGCTGGCACAAAATACAATGGTTAAACCGGTAACAGGTACACAACAGCCAAGTGTAAATCAGCAGGTAACTGAACCGGCTACACACGTTGCAACTGCTGTAAACGTCCAGCCAAAACAACAAATAGCGGCGGTAGTGAAACATACCCACGTGCCGCAAACAACAACCGAACCTGCGGTTACAAAATCTGAACCGAAAGCAGGTGAGCAAGTGATAGTGCCAAATACAAATCAACAAACAATTGCAACTGTTACTACGAAGCCAGCAGTATCTACGCCGGTTGTACCTGACGGTCCGATAACCTTGAAACCTGCGGATGATACACAAGGATTTGTTAGCAAGCCGATATTGGCATCAGATAATACCGATACCGATAGTGGAGCAAAACCTGTTCAGAAGCACAAAGCGCACGGCTTAGGCAGCTTCTTAAACAAAGTAATAGCCGCTGTAGATAAACGCGACGACAAGATCATTGAGTTTACCGATACCGACGAAGGTGACAGCATTACCGGGATAAACCTGGGTATTTTAAAAGTGAAAAAAGTAAAATAAATTCTCAATCTAAATATAACCCTAATATGAAACGTTTAATTTTTACCGCCTTACTTAGCGCGGCAGCTATGAGTGTGTTCGCTCAATCAGCTTCAACTGATAGTACAACTACAAAAAAAGGAAAATATACTTTCTCGTTTGGCACTAAAGCGTTGCGCGATAGTTCATCAAAAAGAAGATCGAAAGCGCCGGGATTTTCAATGGGATTGACCTTCTCAAGGTTTGATCTGGGTTTAACCACCCTGCTTGATAACGGCAGTTTTAAACTATCACCAACAAATGATTTCTTAAGCTACCGTTCGTGGAAAACTAGTAACGTGGGTTTCGATGTGTTCCAGGCTGGTTACCGCTTCAACAGCTCGTTTAAAATATATATGGCTGGTGGTTTCGATTGGGAACTGATCCGTTTACGTAAGGACATCACCATTACCCGCGATCCCGACCAAAGCGCCCTAAAGTATACTAATGATGCAGTACATTACAGCAAAGACCGCTTCTCATCTGCCTACTTACGTGTACCTTTAATGTTCGATTTTCGTTCGAAAGATAACGCCAACGGCACCAAATGGCATTATGTGTTAGGCCCTGAATTTGGGGTGCTGCTTACCGGCCGCATGAAACAGATCAGCGATGAATATGGCAAACAAAAAATGAACTATGGCTACCACTTCACCAAGTTCCGTTACGGCGCGGTAGCCCGTGTAGGCCATGGTGACATAGGCATATTTGCTAAGTACTACTTTAATGACATGTTTGATACCGCTGCTCAAAAAGGCCTGAAGAACGTATCATTCGGCTTCACTGTAGGTTTTTAACCGACCCACCATATAGTTACATAGCTTAGAGACAGATAAATCATCTGTCTCTTTTTTATTGTGTAATACCCGCGACAGATAATTAACTGTAGCCACGGTAGAATAAACCCTATTCATTACATTTGTCTTAATGACTAATGTTTCTTTTCTACAGGCAACTGCTATCAGTAAAATATATCCCGGCGTGCAAACGGCGGGTTTAAAACCAACCGACCTGACCATTACCCCGGGCAAAATCACGGCTATAATTGGGGCCAGCGGCAGCGGTAAAACTACTTTGCTGCATATGTTGTTCGGCTTAATTACCCCTGATAGTGGGACGGTATATTTTAAGGGCGAACGTGTTTGGGGGCCCGAAGAAAAACTGATACCGGGGCATGACGCCATGAAAATGGTAACCCAGCAAACCGATGATATGAACCTTTTTGCAAAGGTTTACGACAACATATCCATTCTGCTGCCCAATACAGACCTGGAGGCTAAGCGAAACAAAACCGAAGCTGTTTTACAACAGCTAAACATGAAGCGTATTGAAACCAAACGCGTAGCCGACTTAAGCGGGGGCGAGCGCCAGCGGGTAGCTATAGCCCGTGCCCTGGTTACCCAGCCACAGGTTTTGCTTTTGGATGAACCCTTTAACCAGGTAGATACTTCTTTTCGCGAGGGTTTGCAGCAGGATATCCGCAGGGTGGTAAGGGAAACCGGTTTAACTGTCATTATGGTTTCGCACGATCCCGCTGAAGTACTTTCTATGGCCGATGAACTGATTGTTTTAAAAGACGGGGAAATACTGGAGCACGGTGACCCTAAATCGTTATATCAACATCCTGAAAATTTATATACCGCGCGTTTACTTACCAATTGTAATGTATTGAGTAATGCCGAGGCAAAGCTTTGCGGTATCAGTACTGAAAAAGATAATATAGTGATCTATCCCGAGTGGGCATCCACTACGCCCAGCTTCACCGAGAACCACTGGACGGTTAAGCAAATACTATTTAAAGGGTTTTACGAGGAATTGGTGATAGCGCACGATAAACTAACACTCCGGGTGCTGAATGCCCATTTTGGAAAATATACCGAAGGCGATGCGGTACAATTAAAAGTTAGTAAGTATCTGGACTATTGATTTATCCTACACACACACACACAAAGTTATTTCACTAAAGCGGCTACCGCTTCTTCCACCTCGTGAAATTTAAATTGCTGTAATAAGGCATCCATCGCTTCTGCTATCTGTTCATTGTGCAGGTTGCCTACGCTGCCTTCATGCGTGTGTGTTACCTTTTTATCGGGATTGAAGTTACCTTGTTCAATATCCAGCCCTACCTGCTTATAAGCATCGCGGAAGGGCGTGCCATCCAATACCATTTGATTTACTACTTCTACGCTAAACAGGTAAGCGTATTTAGGATCGTTTAGGATATCGGTTTTCACGGTAATATGCTGCAACATAAAATTAGCCATGTGCAGGCATTGTTTCAATTCGGCAAAAGCGGGGAATAACAATTCTTTCAGCAATTGCATTTCCCGGTGATAGCCCGATGGCAGATTGGTGGTCATCATGGCAACGTCGGTTGGCAGGGCCTGAAGGCGGTTACATTTACCGCGCATAATTTCCCAAACATCGGGGTTCTTTTTGTGCGGCATAATACTGCTGCCGGTGGTCAGGTTTTCGGGGTAGCTTACAAAGGCAAAATTTTGGCTCAGGTATAAGCACTGGTCCATAGCCATTTTAGCTATGGTTGCAGCTACAGCCGATAGCGCCTGCGCAATGATCCGCTCGGTTTTACCACGCCCCATTTGCGCGTAAACCACATTGTGGTTCAGGCTGCCAAAACCCAGTAGTTGGGTGGTCATGGTGCGGTTTAAAGGGAATGATGAACCATAACCGGCTGCCGAGCCTAAAGGGTTTTTGTTGGTGATTTTATAAGCGGCCAACACCAGTTCCAGATCATCGGCCAGGCTTTCCGCATAAGCGCCAAACCATAGCCCGAACGATGACGGCATGGCTATCTGCAAATGGGTGTAGCCCGGTAGCAACACATCCTTGTGTTTTTCACTCAGGCTTAATAACAGATCGAACAGGCCTTTTACTTCCTGTACTACCTGTTGTAATTCGTTACGGAAGAATAATTTCAGGTCTACCAAAACCTGATCGTTACGCGAGCGGCCGCTGTGTATTTTTTTGCCGGCCTCGCCAATGCGTCGGGTAAGCAGCAATTCAATTTGCGAGTGCACATCTTCTACACCATCCTCAATCACAAAGCCGTTTTGAGCAATATCAGCATAAATGCTTTTCAGTTCCTGCTGAACCAGTTGCAAGTCATCGGCGCTCATTAATCCAATGCTTTGCAGCATTTGCGTATGCGCTAATGAACCCAGTACATCAAAGGCTGCCATTTGCTGGTCAAACTCACGGTCGCGCCCCACGGTAAAGTTTTCTACCAGTGCGTTAACGTCGGTTGTTTTTTGCCAGATCTTGCTCATGTGTGGTATAATGTTGATGTATTAATCTAAAATAATAAAAAACTTGTCATTGCGAGCGATAGCGTAGCAATCTCATAGTAAGTTTACAAGCGACGGGATGGCCGCGTCGCCCCAACACACATCTTCACTGCTCCTCGCAATGACATATCGGAGATGATGCTTTTACTTCCGGACTTTCGGTCTTCCGGACTGTAACTACGCTTCCATCTCCATTATCTGCTCAGCCAGGGTTTCCCATTTGGCTTGCAGCGATTTTAATTCGCCTTGTTTTGCTTGATAAGCACTTTTGGTTTCCTTTAGCTTGTTAGCATCGTTGTAGATGCCGCTGTCAGCAAGTTTTCCTTCCAATTGTTTAACCTCAGTTTCCAAAGCAGAAATTTGCTCTTCCATTTTTGAAAGATCCTGATTCAGCTTTTTTAGCTGTTGATATTTATTTTCAGTGGGCTGTTGCTTAACCGGTTCGGGTTTCTTTTCTTCCTTTTTAGGTTGGGGAGCAGGTAGCGCAGCTTTGGGTTCCAACTTACGTTTTGCCGCCCATTCTTCGTATTCCTGGTAAGTGCCCGGATATTGTTTGATCTTCTGATCTTCAATAAACCATATTTTGTTAGCGATATTATCAAGGAAGTATCGATCGTGCGATACTACGATAACCGTACCCTCATATTGTTGCAAGGCTTGGATCAGGATGTTAACCGATGCCATATCCAGGTGGTTGGTGGGCTCATCCAGTACCAGGAAGTTTGCGTCGGCAGTTAGTGCCTTCGCCAATGCCACGCGCGATTTTTCGCCACCCGAAAGCACTTTGATCTTTTTGAAAACATCATCACCTGTGAACAGGAATGAGCCTAATATCGAGCGTAACTCGGTATCGGTATGCTTTGGCGCGAAGGCCTGCAATTCCTGCAATATCTGGTTTTCCAGGTGCAGCGATTCTAACTGGTGCTGCGCAAAGAATGTTTGCGTAACGTTATGGCCAACAATGGCTTTACCGGTAAAATCCTTATCAGCGCCTGCTACAATACGCAACAGTGTTGATTTACCTTTACCATTGGCGCCTATCAAAGCTATTTTGTCGCCTTTTTCAATTACGGCTTCGGCGTCATTCAAAATATCGATAGTGGGGTATTTTTTGGTGATATGCTCTAACATCACAACGTGACGCCCGGATTGCTTGCTGAATTTGAAGCTAAAGTTAACTTCAGGATTATCATCATCCACATCATCCACGCGCTCCATTTTGTCAAGCATTTTAATGCGCGATTGCGCCATTTTTGCTTTGGATGCCTTAGCCCGGAAACGCTCGATCAAACGTTCTTCCTGTTTTATTTTCGACTGCTGGTTTTTAAACTCCCCGCGTTGTATTTCGGCACGCAGCGCTTTTTCTTCTAAATAGAAAGTGTAATTGCCAGCATAAACATTCAGTTTACCTTTACGCGATTCAACCGTGCGGTTAATTACTTTATCCAAAAACCATCTATCGTGCGATACGATGATAATAGCGCCGCTAAAAGCTTTCAGATAATCTTCCAGCCATTGGATAGAGGGTAAGTCAAGGTGGTTGGTAGGCTCATCCAGTAACAAAATATCAGGGGCTTGTAACAGGATCTTAGCCAGCATTACACGCATACGCCAACCGCCTGAAAAGGTACTGAGCTTGCGATGGCAATCGGCCTCGCTAAAGCCTAAACCGGCTAAAATTTCGTGAGCTTTGTATTCAATATTATAGCCGTCAAGCAGTTCAAATTCGTGCTGCTTATCGCTTAGTTTATGTAAAAGGTCTTCGCTATAATCGGTTTCCAGTTTTTGCAGTAAAGCCTCTATCTCATCATGTAACTGGTTCTGACGCTCAAAAGCCTCCATAGCTACGTGTACAATGTTTTTATCAGATGAGTAGGAGAGCAGGTCCTGGTTAAGATACCCCATGGTTAAATCCTTAGCCATAGATATGGTACCCGAAGTAGGCTTGTATTCGCCTACGATCATTTTTAAAAGAGTGGTTTTGCCGGTACCGTTAGCCCCAATCAGGCCTATCTTTTCACCAGGTTTAATATGCCAGTTAGCCTCATCATACAATGCCCTTGCACCTATCTCGAACGTAAGATTATTTATAGCGATCATTTGCGCGCAAAGATACGGTTTTTAAGCGGAGCTTAAAAACGGTGATTAGTTAATTAGAGATTAGTTTAAAGGGTGGTAACTAATCTCTAATTAACTAATCTTCAACCTCTAACCCTTCACCGCTTCCAGCCATGCATGCGCCAGTAGTGTAATGCCAGCCATGTTAGGGTGTACGCCATCGTTGCTCCAGTAATTGCCGGGGGCTTGTTTCAGGGCTTTATCAACTACAGTTTGAAAGGGTACAAAAGCAGCGCCGTACTGTTCGGCTATTTCACGCGCCGCTACCTGGAACTCCGGAAATTTTGGGTACCAGGCATCGGTAACCGATTTTACGCCGTTAATGGCATACGGTTCGCAAATGATCAATTTCACGTCGGGCAATGCGGCTTTAGTGCGGTCGATCAGTTTTTTATAATCAGTTCGGTAAGTTTCAATGGTGCCTGTATACGGAGTTTTTGGGTTAAGTGTGTGCCAGTAATCGTTAACGCCAACAAAAATACTAAGTACGTTTGGTTTCAGGCTCAGGCAATCCTCGTCCCATCGGTCGGCCAATTGGTATACTTTATTACCGCTAATGCCTTTGTTGTATATCTGCAGTTTTTTTTCAGGATGATCAACCAGTAAGCGCGAACCGGCCACCAGCGCGTAACCACTGCCCATACAGGCTACGTTATTAGCCTCGGTTTTCTTTTTGTCCCTGCCCGAGTCGGTAATGGAATCGCCTTGGAAAAGGACAATGTCATTTTCAGTTAATCTTACTTTTTTACCTTTAGCTTCCGCAAAAGCTGATGAAGCAAGTTCAGGTATAGACAGAGCGGCAAGTGTGCCTATTGCAGCATTGGTAATAAAAGAGCGGCGGGTGTTGTTCATTCTGGTATAGTTAAATGGTTTATAGATCATAGTCAGGAAAGATTGACTACCGGATAAACAAATATATTTAAAACCTTGCACTCCGGACTATCAGTTATTGGCTAAAACTTAAATAAATTTAACTTTGCGGGATGTATTCGCTCATTAAGCCCATCCTTTTCAAGTTCGATCCTGAAAATGTCCACTATTTTGTAACCGACGGCCTGCAGCTGATTAATAAACTACCCGGCGGCAGCGCAATCAGTCGCGCTATTTGGAATGTAGAAGATAAAAGGCTGGAACGTGAAGTATTTGGCCTGACGTTTAAAAACCCTGTTGGCTTAGCTGCAGGTTTTGACAAGAATGGCGTATTGATAAAAGAAATGGCCAACCTGGGTTTCGGGTTTATTGAAACGGGTACCGTTACGCCTTTGCCGCAAGATGGAAACCCTAAACCCCGCATGTTCAGGTTGCCGGCTGATGAAGCGCTCATTAACCGGATGGGTTTTAACAACTACGGTGTAGATGCCATGGCCGAAAAGATCAGCGAATACCGTAAAAGCCACGCTTCCAAAGAACAACGCATTATAATTGGCGGAAATATTGGCAAAAACAAGATAACCCCCAATGAAGAAGCCGTTAACGATTATATTAAATGTTTCGACCGCCTGTTTGATGTGGTAGACTATTTTGTGGTAAATGTTAGCTCACCAAACACACCGGGATTGCGCGCTTTGCAGGAAAAAGAACCGCTGCTTAATATATTAAGTACACTGCAACAACGTAATCATAAAAATGGCATCACTCGCCCGGTACTGCTTAAAATAGCGCCCGACCTAACCACTGAACAGTTGGACGATATAGTAGAGATTGTACAGCAAAGCGGCATTGCAGGGGTAATAGCCACTAACACAACTATCAGTCGCGAAGGTTTGTCGTCTCCTGAAACATTAAAAAATGAAATAGGCGGATTGAGCGGTAAGCCGTTAACACACCGATCAACCGAGGTGATCAGTTACCTGCATAAAAAGTCAAACGGTTCATTCCCGATAATAGGGGTTGGGGGTATTCATTCTGCCGAAGATGCTTTAGAAAAATTGAATGCAGGGGCGTCGCTGGTGCAGTTGTATACCGGGTTTATTTATGAAGGGCCGGGTTTAATTGGTAAGATAAATAAGGCATTGCTGAAATAATCCAGGATTTACTTTTCGGCCGAATAAGCATATTCTTTAGGGGTGTGGCCATATTGCTCTTTAAAGCATTTTCTAAAGTAATCTACATCAATAAAACCTACCATATAAGCTACTTCGCTTACGTTAAATTTATTTTGCTCTAATAACTGTGCAGCGCGTTTAATGCGCACCCCACGGATGAATTCAATAGCGGTTTGGTTGGTAAGCGCTTTAATTTTACGGTATAGGGTTACCCGGCTCATGCCCACTTCTTTACCTAACTCTTCCACACTTAAAGTAGTTTCGGCCATATTGCGTTCAATAAAGGCCATTACTTTAGCCAGGAATTTTTCATCTGGCGATGTAATGGCTACGTTTTGCGGCTGCAGACTAATTTCTTTGCGGTAACGGTCGCGCAGTTTTTTACGGGAATCGACCAGGTTGCGTACGCGGGTTTCCAATATATCAATACTGAAAGGTTTGGTAATATAATCGTCGGCACCGGTTTCCAGCCCCTCAAGCTTAAATATCAGCGGAGTACGGGCAGTTAACAATATTACCGGGATATGGCTGGTACGCGTATCGGTCTTTATCTTGCTGCAAAGAGTAATGCCGTTCATGTTAGGCATCATTACATCGCTTATCACAATATCGGGTATAAGCTCTGTTGCCAATTTTAAACCCTCAACGCCATCATGGGCTATATGGACATTGTAATCGGCCATAAAGTTAGCTGCCACAAAGTTTAGCACTTCGGCGTTGTCTTCAACTATCAGCATCACGGGTTTATCTATATCTTCAGCTACCGGGCGAAGGATAGCATCAATCGGTTGCTTTTTGTGGATTGATGGCAACAGATATTGTTCAATGCGTTCACTATCTTTAAAATCAGCTACTATTTCATCGGGTTTCAGGTGCGACTTACCTAAAGGCAGTTTCACTGTAAAACATGTGTGCCCGCGTTCGGTATTGTTGCCAACGGTACTCTCAACGCTAATACTGCCGCTGTGCAGTTCTGCCAGTCCCTGTGAAAACGAGAGGCCTATACCTGTGCCGCTAATACTTCTGCCTGGTTCGCTAAAATGGTTGAAACGGTTAAATATCTTCTCAATATTTTCAGGTGGGATGCCCACGCCATTGTCTTCTACATCAACCAATAAACTACCGTTTTCCGTCTTGACATTTACTGATACTTTACCTCCATCTGGAGTAAATTTTAAAGCATTTGATAATAAATTATAAAATATCTTTTCCAGCTTGTCCCTGTCATAATAAACCTGGATATCGGGTGATTGTGATTTGAAAACAAGCGTAATATTTTTCGATTGAGCATACCCTTCAAACGATATTACGATCTCGTTAATAAATCGCACCACATTCCCTTCAGCCGCCTGCAGTTTCATATTACCCTCTTCAAACTTGCGAAAATCCAGCAACTGGTTGATCAGCCTGATCAACCGTTCGCCGTTACGCTGCATCAACATCAATTGGTTTTGCACCTTATTATTACTCTCATTCAGCCTGATGAGTTTCTCCAACGGGGCCAGTATCAGCGTAAGCGGGGTCTTGATCTCGTGCGAGATATTGGTAAAGAAGGCCAGCTTCCTTTGGGCCAGCTCCTGGTCTTTCTGGTGACTTAAATGTTCAAACTCCAATTCGTTAGTCAGCCTTGCCGTTTTAATGGAATAGGAGTAGAACAGGTATAATAGCATACCAATAATGGCCACATAAATTAAGTAAGCCCACCATGTTTTCCACCAGGGCGGCAGCACAATTAGTTTAATGGATTTTACCTGGTTGTTCCAAACCCCATCGTTATTGGCTGCTTTTACCCGGAAAACATACGTACCGGCATCCAAATTAGTATAGGTGGCCATCCGCTGATTATCTACATAATGCCAGTCGTTATCACCTTTAAAGCCTTCCAGCTTATAGGCATAATGGTTATTATCAGGATTAATGAAATTTAAAGCGGCGAACCGGAAACTGATAAAACCCTGATCGTGCGTTAGCGTAATTTCCTTAGTTTCATTGATCTGGCTTTGCAAAGGCGAATCCGCATCGCTTACTAAAACCGGTTTATTCCGGATCAGGAAGTCGGTAATAACCACCGGTGGTTTATAGGTATTGGTAATGATATGCGCCGGATCGAACACCGTTATGCCGGATATGCTGCCAAAGATCATCTGGCTGCCCGGGTGCAGGTTAGTGGCATTGTTAGAAAACTGGTTGCTTGGCAACCCATCAGCAATGGTGTAATTGGTTATTTTAAGGTTTAGTGTATTGAATGGTAAATTAAAATTCTTAAACGCGATTTTTGATAAGCCCTTATTCGTACTTACCCATAAATTGCCCTGCAAATCCTCGTTAATAGCATGTACAACCCCATTGCCCATTCCTTCGCTTTCGCCAATAGCATAAAACCTGTTATTGGTACGGTCATAATAATTTAGCCCGCCGCCCTCGGTGCCAACCCATAAGCGCCCGCGCAAATCAATAAACAAGCTGATAACAGCATTGCTGCTTAAACTATAAGCATTACCTTCATTAAACTTTAGCCGGGTAAACTTTTTAGTATTGCTGTTAAAGTAATTCAACCCGCGCTGGGTGCCTATCCAGTAATTGCCATTATCGGATAATATGGTGCTGATATTATTACTGCTGATGCTATGCGGATCGGTCTGACTGTGTAAATACGTCACCTCCAGGCCGTTTTTGGTTAAAAATTGTAATCCGGCGCCATTTGTACCAATGCAAACAGTACCGGTTGTAGCATCAAGCGCATAGATTTGGTTGCTGGCGGGAGAATTATCGGTTTTTGATAACTTAATTTGGTTAAACTGTTTACGGTTTACATCAAAATAATAAAGCCCGTTATAGGTACCCACCCATAAATTCCCTGCTGGGTCTTTACTGAGTGATTTTATAATGTTGCTGCCGCTTAAAGCCTGCTCATCGGTAATATTATAATGCCTATATACGCCTTTACTAATATTGGCATAATTTAAGCCTCCGCCTTCGGTGCCTATCCATAAACTTCCGTCGGGGTTTTTAATAACCGCGCTTACTACCCGCTGGCTTAACCCTGGTCTTAATCCTATCTGTTCGGATATATTTAGGAAGTTCTTACTTTCCGCATAAAATATATCTACGCCACCTGCATAGGTACCTACCCAAATGTTGCCCGCCTTGTCTTTCATAAAGTGACGTACGGAATTATGGGTTAAAGCCTCGGGATTGTATTTATCATAAGTGTAATTATTAATTCGCCCCGATTTCAAAATGCTTAAACCCTCGCGCGTACCTATCCATATTTCGCTGGTATCCACTACCAACACATCGCGCACAATGTCGCTTAACAGGCTATTTGGGTTGCCTGCCTGCTGGCGATAATTAATGCACGTATTTTTATGCCGGTCGAAATTAAACAGGCCTGCCGTTTCGGTACCTATCCAATAATTATCCCTTTTGCCTTGCCTGATACAACGTATCCCGCTTTTCCTAAGCAGATTATTTTCAGTAAGCAGGGATGGCAGGGGGACGAACCTGCGAGTTGCTATGTCAAATAATTTTAAATCATTACCGGTACCTATCCATAATTGATTATGGGATAAGGTCATGGTTTGTATCTTGTTAGTTAGCTTGTTGTTAACAGGGTTAGGAATAAGGAAAGCAGTGAAACTATAACTTGCCGGATTGTATAGTTTGAGGCCGTCATAGGTTGCTACCCAAAAATCCCCGGCTTTATCCTGCAGGATAGTAGTGATATAATCGTTATTCTCGGATGTCTTTTTTGATTGCGTATACAGCCTTTTAAAACTGTCTTTCTCGCGGTTGTAAATGTTTAGCCCATCGGTGGTACCAACCCACAGTTGTTTGTTTTTATCTTCAAACAGGCAGGTTATTTGGCTATTTGTTAAACTGGCAGGGCTTTTAGTATGCTTGTAAATGTTAAAATCGTATCCATTATAACGGTTCAGTCCATCTTCAGTACCTATCCAAACAAAGCCTTGGCTGTCCTGCAAGGTGCCATAAACCGTGTTTTGCGAAAGGCCTTCGTTTATGGTGAGATGCTTGAATTTAACAGCAGCATTTTGCCCGCTGGTTACCAGCGGGCAAAATGCAAGGCACATTAAAATATATCTCAGCAATAACCGCATTTTTAATAATTACACCGATAAATGTTTATATGATTGGTAGTGCTAAGATAGCGTTTTAACTTTAGCGAAACCAGCTGAACGCCTATGGTTTCTACGCTAATCAATATTTTTATCCATGTTTTTGTACCGCAGCATAGCCTCTGCAAAATAATAATCGGCATAGGTTAGCGGCACATTCACTAATTGCTTTTTAGGTTTATGTCCTGTGCTATGTTCCAGTATAAAACCACCATTGGTACCCGGCGCCGCCTTAAATGCTGGCGATGATAACGTGCGCAATATCGTCTCGGCAGCTGCCATATAACGCTTAGCATTGGCGGCAGATGTATAACGAGATAACTCGATCAGTGCTGAAGCATAAATTGCCCCGGCAGATGCATCGCGCTCGATATTGGGTTTGCCGGGCGCGTCGAAATCCCAATAGGGAACTTTATCTGCCGGCAGGTTAGGATTGTTTAATATAAAGCTGGCAATATGTTCGGCCTGGGCCAGGTATTTAGGATCTTTAGTTTCGCGATACATCATCGTAAAGCCATATAAGCCCCAGCCTTGCCCGCGCGCCCATGCCGATGAATCGGCATAGCCTTGTACGGTTTGCTTTTTGATCACCTCGCCAGTTGCCGGGTTGTAGTTTACCAGGTGATACGAGCTATAATCGGGCCTGAAATGGTTTTTCATGGTGGTGTTAGCATGTGATATGGCCACTTTGGCGTATGAGGGGTCGCCGCTTACCTTTGATGCCCACATCAGCAGTTCCAGGTTCATCATATTATCAATAATCACCCTGAATTGTCCCGGCTGTGACGACCACGACATGGTACAACCCACTGTTGGGTTAAACCGTTTGGCTAAGGTGGCCGCGCTGGTCAGCAAAATTTGTTTATAAGCAGCATCAGGTTTTAGGCGGTTGATCACACCATAGCTATCGTACATCATAAAACCAATATCATGCGAGTTAATGGTTTGCTCTTTCTCCATAACTTTTAGCTTGCGCATGCCCTCGTTATAAAGCGCAGTGTCTTTAGTAGCCTGATAAAGCAGAAATAATGTGCCCGGATAAAAACCGCTCACCCAATTGTTCGATGGGATGATCACCCATTTACCTTTTTCATAGGTATTAGGTAAACTGTCAGCGGGTACATGCTTCATTAGTATTTTATACTGTTTTGCCCCATCAATAAAGTTTTTATCAATCAGTTTTACCAGTTCAGGCTTTGGTTTAAAATGATTTTTTACCTGTGCCGTGGCTATAAATGGTGCAGTTAACGTTGCTGCTAATAATAATATAATTGCTTTGCTGTTTTTCATTGTACTTATTTTTCTTTGTCATCAATAGCATGGTCAATAGGTACATCTATGCCTTTCCATACTTTTTTACTTGTCCAGTCTTCGTCGGCTCCTTGCCAAAACTTATCAGTTGCCAGTAAGCCGAGCGTTAAAAACCCTTCAGAGCATAAATAAAGGCTGCCTGTAGAAATATAGGTTTCGCCAATAGTAGGCTGGTGCCCATAAATGCCAATTTGCAGCCAGCCCTTGTTGTCGAAGGTTTGCGGTGCTTCCATTTGGCGTTTAATTATAGTATACAAGGCCGCGCGCACTTGTTGCGGCTTAATATGTTCGGGTAATTCGTGCATTAAGGCTACCATCGCCAATGCCTGGAAAGCACCGCAACGGTAGGCCAGGGACCGGCCTATAACAGGGTAGGTGCCTTCCGGCGATATCATGCGCTCCTGCACAGCGGCGTAGCGTTTAATATGTGCTAATGCCAACTTATAAGGGGCTTTTTGGGCGCTATCAACATCAACATCAACAATGGTTTTCAGGGTCTGAACCAGCATCGGCTGTATAACAAAACTGTTGTAGTAATCCCAGTGGAAATTAGGGCCGTCACCATAAGCGCCGTCGCCTTTATACCATACATTTAAGTGTTGCTTTATGGCGTAATCCATACGCATCCTATCGCCGTAATGATCGTATTTTAATAATGCGGCCTCAATGGTTGCACTAAATAAAAGCCAGTTTGAATAGGATGGGGTAATCACCCTTGACGATTTTAAAGCTGCTATCACATTAGCCTTTGTAGCGGCATCAAGCTTACCCCATAATTGGTTTGGTGAACGTAATAATGCCTGCGCAAAAAATGCGACATCAACCACTGGCTGATGGCCCTGACTGAAATTTAAAAAATCGGGCCCTTTGGGGTCGGTAGCATTATGAATGCTTATTAAAGCCAGGTCGATATATTTTTTACGCAGTTTACCTTCCGGCGTATTATCCGGGCCAAGTTCAAGCCAGGGTGCCATACCCGCCAGCAGCCGCCCAAACGCTTCCAAATGGGTGCTGTATGCACGCTCTTTAGGGTCCTTAGCTTCTACTGGCATCAGTTTTTTTAACTGATTTTTGCTTAAGGCATCCAGCACCGGATCGGCAATTTTGGTAAGCGTAGTTACCAGATAGGCGCGCTCGGCCGGGCCATTATCTATAGATTGTGCTTTTAAGGTGCTAAAAGCTGGTAATATTGCTGCAAATAGCAGGACTTTGAAACGGTTTTTCATTAAATAAAACTCATTTGATGGTGTACACAGGGATAAATTTCACCTGCCAGGTTTACAAAATTGGTTTTTAGACAGGTAAATATAGTTAAAGCAGGATACCAGTAATTGCAATAGACACATTTGATACATTAGCAGGGTATATTTGTAACTTTAGATTGGTTTTAACCTATACTGCCAATTATAACCAAAGTGAAAGCTATTGTTAAAAATACTGCAGCCGCATTTATGCGCCTTATTTTTTCGTTGAACAGGTCGTCTAAACGCGAGAACATGCGGCTGCTTAACGTGCATGGCTACATGCCTGATGATTTTGTGATAAGGGCTGCTGTTGAAAGCGATATACCGGCTTTGGCGGCCCTGCATGTACAGGTATGGAATGAAACTTATTGGATGGTAAGATACAAACCCACGCTTGAAACCCGCTTATGGCAATGGCGCGATCAATTTAAAGAAGCCCAGATAGATTGGTTTTGTTATGTGGTAGTGAACCCTGAAAAGGAATTGGTTGGGTTTGCCAAAGGACAAAAATATGCGCACAATGACTTCCCCGATTATACAGGCGAACTAAACAAACTATATCTATTAAGCCAATATCAGTGTTTAGGACTTGGGCGCAGACTGGTTCGCCAGGTAGCAAACCGGTTTTTAGATATGGGTATCACTTCCATGGTATTTTTTGGCGATAATAAAAACCCTTCGTGCCATTTTCACGAAATAATGGGTGGTAAGCGCCTTTACACAAAAAACGGAGAATTTAATGGCGGCTACGGCTGGAATGACCTGAACATTATAAATGAACTGCTTTAAGCAATCTTAAACAATATCTGTAGCTATCGGCAAATCGCGCCTTGACCATTCGCTCCACGAACCTACATATAACCTCGGTTCAGTAATTCCTGCACTGGCCATGCCAAGCAACGTATGGCAGGCCGTAACTCCTGAACCACAATGCACAATTACATTTTCCGGTTTTACATTTCCTATTGCCGATCTATACATTTCTGCAAGTTTTTCAGGCGCAAGGTATTTCCCATTTTCGTCCATGTTTTTAGCATAGAACAGGTTTTCTGCCCCAGGGATGTGACCCGCTATCAGATCGAGCGGCTCGGTAAGGCCCAGGTACCGTGCGTTTTCGCGTACATCAATCACCACCTTATCGTCACTCTTGGCCGCTTCGCCCACTTCGTCAATATCGGCAGTGCCGTTGTAACCGGCAGGGGTAGGGTATGGTGCTGCGGCAGCTTTAGGCTGATAATCATCAGTGCTTAGTACAATCCCCGCGTCGGTAGCAGCTTTTAGGCCGCCATTTAATACCTGTACATTTTTATGGCCGATAGCCTTTAACATCCACCATAAACGTGCGCCCCCCATAGCGGCAGCTTTATCATCGTATATCACTATATGGCTATCGGGGGTAATTCCCCACTTAGTTAAAGTGCCGGTAAAATCCTTTACAGCCGGTAAGGGATGCCGCCCCCCAAAAGCGGGATCTTCAGGATGTGCAGCAAGGTCATCATCAAGCGTTGCAAATATGGCGTTTGGTAAATGTCCGGCCAGGTAACGCTCATGCCCCCCTGCACCGGCACGTACATCAATAATAATAGTTTCAGGGTCAAAAACCTTCGGGTCGGTTATTTCAATTAATGGCGACATAGGATAGCTGTTTATATGTTCAAATATAAACCTAAAGGCATTAATATGATATCATATAATTGTGAAATAGCTTAACCGTAAATTACTTTTTTAGTATGCCTTTCAGTTTCAATTGCTTCACTACTTTGTGCAGCTTGGTTTCATGGTAACTATTGTCTAAAGCGTCATAAACAAAACCCGCGGCTAAAGCATATACGGCATGATGCACGCCATCAATGGCAATAGTTTGGACATCTTCTTCGGTAACCGGTGGCGCAGCTTTAAATTTCGGCAGCATAATCATTGATGTTCCCCATACTGCAGCAAAATGTACGGCTGCTGCGGGGAGGCCTCTTAATCCCGTTAAACCTACAATGCCACGGGCTATACCCCAGGCGGTGCCATAAGCCCAATGTATTTCCTGCGATACCTTTTCTTTGGCCGCGGCGTTTGACGGTTTTATAGCTGTAACCTCTTTGGCTACTTTTACCGGCGCTTCACTGGGTTTTCGCTTGGTGATTTTCATCTCTATCATTTGAGAAAGCGTAATAGCGGCTGTGCCGGCAATACCAGCTAATAACCCTTTCCCTATGGCGTTGCCCAACTGACCAAGGGCATTTTCCTGTGTTTTCATATACCGTGATGTTGCTGTATAAACAATTCCCGTAGCTGCCTTTTTGTTTTAATTGATCAGTGATAACGTTAAGATTAAATAAGCCGGCTAAAACAACAGCCTGCAGATGCTGGTTATTATTATGAGATTTGAGCAGGGATTTAATAGATACATCGCTTTGAAAATTGTTATCACTAAACCGCATTGGCAGGTTATTACATTAGGTATATTGGCAGGTATGCGCTCTATGTCCGCCCCGGCTATTACCAGCAAAATGCTGAGCCATCACCATTCTAAACGATTGGAAAGATCGTCATTGAATTTTATGCAATCGGCAAAAACGGCTAATATTTTAAGTGTGATGGCATTAGGGGAATTTGTAGGCGATAAAATGCCGTCCGCGCCCGACCGTATTGCCTTACCCGCAATCATATCCAGAAGTATTAGTGGCGCAATTGCGGGGGCCAGCATTTATAAGGCTTCCAGGGGGAATTTATATGCCGGGGCTATTTTAGGAAGTGTTACAGCGGTAGCTGCTACATTTGGTAGTTTTTATTTGCGTAAAACAATGGTAAAGCATGCTAATTTAATAGACCCCATTATAGGAAGCATTGAAGATGCTATTGTTTTAGGTACTGGTTTAGGGCTTGCCGAAACTGTATAAATAACAGTTAAAATGTAACATCAAAGTCACTTCTGAGCTGAAAACAGCCATTGTATAGAAAATTTGATAAATTTGTTTAAAAAGTCAGGAATCTATACAAATGAGTTCAGGGAACGACCACCAGGATATAAAAAAGGAAAAGATATTAGAGGCATCCTATCAACGCTTTTTGCATTATGGTTATTCAAAAACAACCATGAATGAAATAGCCGGCGATCTTTCCATGTCGAAAGCTCTGTTGTATTATTACTTTCCAGATAAAAGTCAGCTATACGTTGCCGTAATGCAAAAACTGGCTCAGGGTTTTATCGATATGTTATCTGAAAGGGTAGCGCAATCCACCGATTTGCTGAGCGCCTTTAAGGCCCAGATAGATACCCATCATGAATTTATGGTTAGCAACTATAATTTCTTCGACTTTTTCAGGCTCAACGAACAAAACCTGCCCGGTACTATATGGGAGATCATAGCGCATATTCATCAAACTGAAATTGATCAGCTGACAGTTGCTTTATTGAAGGATGTAGAAAAGGGTGAGATAAAACCTATTGATGATGCCGCGGCAATGATTGACCTAATACTTGACGCTTTACATGGTGTAAGAGTGCGTTCCATGTCGCATAAAAAAACCGGCTTCCCACTAAAAGAACATCTGGAAGAAATATATCATAAGCGCCTGTTATTGATAGAGATTTTTGTAAAAGGCCTGTCTAAATAAACCCCTGTGGCCTATACTGATAATTGATGTGTCATTGCTTCGTCAAAAGCTATGCAAGCATAGTATAAGCCTGGAATAATTAGTAATTTTGATCAGAATAATTAATTAGTGGA
The DNA here is from genome assembly GCF_015221995.1 of Mucilaginibacter boryungensis. Classification (NCBI taxonomy): domain Bacteria; kingdom Pseudomonadati; phylum Bacteroidota; class Sphingobacteriia; order Sphingobacteriales; family Sphingobacteriaceae; genus Mucilaginibacter; species Mucilaginibacter boryungensis. Next base: position 2,780,641 of record NZ_JADFFM010000001.1, on the reverse strand, counting down.
AAACTGAATAATTGTTTTAAAATACTTCTAAAGTAGAGGTGATTGTTTTAGAGTGATTGAGGCGGGCCGGATTTATATCCGGTCCGTTTTTTTATGCCTTAACAAGATTGGTCGCTATCACAATTTCGCCAACCAGCATTTTGTGAACGGGGCAAACATCGGCAATATAGGTAAGGCGTTTAATCTGCTCGTCGTTAAGCTGGCCTTTAACTTTAATATCGGTTTTAATCAGGATGCCTGTTTCGGTTTGGTGTAATGAAAGATCGAGGGTAATATCATCAACCACCCACATTTTGCGCTTAATATACATTTGCAAAGTTATTGCAGTACAGCTGCTTAAACTGGCTAAAAGCAGCTCGTTAGGCGACATGCCGGTATCGCCACCTTCTAAATCTTCCGGCTCATCAGCAATAACGGTATGTTTACCGCTGGTAACAATAGTTTGATACTGAGTATGTGTGATAATTGCCCGGACTGTGGCCAGGGCTTCGGGATTGTCTGACATAGGGAGGGAAGGTATGGAATATTATTGTTCTTCGCTAATATTCAGCAACGACCAGTTTTTGATCTCGTCCTGCTTTCCGCCTTTGTATTCCATTAATACTTTGAAATTGGTTTGCCTTTTATCGCCGGTATCGCTTGTAATTTCTGCAACCGAACGTATAACGTAGGTAGAATCGTTGCGCTTAGCCATTTGGAAACCAGAGCCGGGAAAATCTATATTACTTGAACGTACAGTTGATTTTACAAAGCCTTTAGCCACTTCATAGGCTTGTTCGCCGGTAGGTAAGCCACCACCGGTAATCCCTATATTGCCATTATATGCAAATTTAATAACGATGTAAATAAATGCGAGGCCAAGGATAACAATAGCCCATGCCGCTCTTTTGGCCGATTTCTTTTTGCCTTTTTTATTATCAATATAGTTTTTGGCCATTAGGGTCAATTTTTACGATAACAAATATGCTAAATAGAAATAATATTTCAATAGAAATCGTAACAACGGCGGGCGCCCTCAAACTTTCTGTAGGGATCGGCGCGGTTTGGAAGGGTTGTTTCGTAGCCTATGCTCCCTTCGGTTGTGCCGCTGGTATTGCCGTAAGTTAATTTTGATGCCGGAACATCGTGACTAAGCCCAAAACGCAGTTTTTCACCCCCTTCGCGGTTAATAAACAGATCGAAAATTAAAGTTAATACCACGGCGCTTGGCCCATCGCCGCCATTGCTGCGGTAGGATAAGCCGGCATTTACACTGCGGCGTTTATATTGAAGACCTGCGCTGATGGATTGAACATTCTGCTGTTTATAAACGACTACTGACGGGATAATATATGATTTTTCGTCATCATACAAATTATCATATTTATTCAGATCGAAAATATAACTGGCGTGCGCGGTAATACGCATAGGCAAGGCAGCCCTGTCACCGGTAAAAGATTCGTTTGGATGATTCATATGTTGAGCTGCACCGCCAAGCATAAAGTTACCCGCTACCAGGTTTATACCCAAACCAGAATCGAAATAAAATTTATTGTTATATGCCGGTAATTCGGCAGTACTAACCAGGCTTGGGTCAATACCTAACCGCGGGTCTATCTGATCGCTGAATACCAGTTTCCCGTAATCTAAACTGCGGTTGGTAACACCGGCCTGCAAACCGAACGACAGCACATAATCCTGCGAACCTACACTATAGGAATAGATCCCTGAAATATTGGTTTTATTAAGATAGGCCGTACCCTCGCTGCCGCGAGTGAAAATAAGGCCCACACCGCCGCCGAAACTCGGCATATTATAATCTATCGATCCGCTGACGTATGTAGGGCCGCCCGGCAGACTGCTCCATTGGTTACGGTAAATAAGGTTCATACGTAAATCGCCTTCAAACTGACCATTCAGCGCGGGGTTAAGATAAACCGGCGAATTAAAGAACTGGGAATACATATGATCCTGAGCTTGCAGGTGCAAGCTTGTTAGTATCATTATTATCCCTGTTAAAATTCTAAAACGCTTCATTAAATATAACTACCGTATTAATGTAAGTGTACCAGCTTTCCTGGGCGCCGAACCATGGTACGACATGCCTACCCAATCGGTACCATTTATAAAATGCGCCGATATTTGCCAGGCGTACACTCCCTGGGGCGAATCTACCCCTTTAAATTTACCATCCCAAAACTCTACAGGTTCGCCTTTACTATTTAGTTTTGATGTTTCGAATATCATCTGCCCCCAGTTGTTAAATATTCGCAGGGTATAACTTTCCAACCCTGAACCTTTTACCATAAATACCCGCAATTCTGGCGTTAAGCTGGTAGGCATAAAAGCATTTGGCACATATAACTGTCCCGGCACGCCGGTGACCTGTACAAGCCGTGTCACACTATCCATGCAACCAAAAGCCGTTCTGGTCACTAGTTTTACGCTGTATTTCCCGGTATCGGCATAGGTATGAGATGGGTTTTGCTGCGAAGATGTTACACCATCGCCAAAATTCCAGGTCCAGCCTACGGGGGCGTTTTTAGTTTTATCAATAAAATGCAGGGTATAAACCGGTATGCTTACTACCAATCCCGGTGTAGCCGTAAACTCTGTTTCGGGCGGTGGGTGCACAATCACATAGCCTGTTTTAACAACCGTGTTTGTACAACCGTTACTATTTACCGCGGTGAGTGTAACCGTGTAAGGCGAATTTTTATAATCGTATGTATGGGTGGGAGAAAAATCATTTGATTTGGTACCATCGCCGAAATCCCAGGTATATATCATTGCTGCCGCAGGCGATGCCGGCGTACCTGCCGTAGTGTTAGTGAAAGTAACGGTTTGTGACGAACATGAGGTATTATTGGCATCCGACGTAAAAGCTGGCGCAGGTACAGGATACACCACAACTTTTATTTTTGCTGATTCGGAAAACGCCGCGCAGTTACTGAATACACCTACACTAACATAATAGGTACCGGGTGTATCAAAGTTATAATTGATATCGCCAGTAGCCGGTATGCTTTTTAGCGGCGCGAAATTGCTATCATAAACGTTATATACATAACTGGTGCCACCTGTTGAAAGGTTATGGAAATTTGCCAAAAATGGCGCGCAGCCAGCTGGCTGACCCGCGCTATTCAACGGTGTTATAGTTAACGCGGGGTGGATACCTGTAGGGGCAATAATTACCGGGAATGCGCCCGTTGAACTTGGCGTACCACATAGGTTAGTAGCCTCAAGCGCCACATGGTATACTTTAATATCTACATCGGCATTTACCGGGTTGAATACCGCGTCGCTTTTATCTGTTTTAATGATAGTTTGCACCAGGTTATCGTTCTCATCCCGCAGGGTAAATTTATAACTGCTGTTGGTACCCAACGATAAGTTTTTTACCCTGATGGCATAAGGAGAACATCCCGTGGCGGGGACATCAAGCGCGGCCAGGGGCTTATTGGGGTATACAGTGATGGTGGTATTGATAGCCGAGGCGGTACAGCCCTGCGCGGTAAGCGTTATCTTATAAGCTTTATCATTCCCAAACGGATCGGGCGCAAAAACGTGATCAGGTGGGGTAAAACCAATATAATCAGCCGAACCATCGCCGAACGACCACACATACGTAGCGTTTGTTGGGGTGGAAGTATTGGTGAATTTTATTGTCAGTTTGTTCGTCGCTGCATCCGCGCAACCGCTGTTAGGGCTAACGGTGAAGCTTACCTTTGGCGTGGTAAAATCCAACGAATAGCTGGCATCGGCACAACCAAGCGCACTGCTTACTACCAATTTTATGGTAACTGTAGAACCCTCGGTTGGGATATTATAACCCGGGAATGATAAACCGGTACCAATTGGTGTGCCATTAGCAAACCATGAATAGGTTGAAGCGTTGGGGTCGGCAGTGGTAGCTATATTTGCGCTGGTAATATTAAACGGCGCGCAGCCTATCTGGTTTGTGGCTGTAAACTTAGCAGTTACATTGGCATTGGTAGTGATAGCATAAGTGTTACTTGTGTTGCCAAATGTGCCGCTGCACAGGGCTGTACTTACTAATCTGCGGAAAATAACCTTACCAGTAGCAAGTATTGGTGGTTGGTAATCTTTCCCGGTAGCGCCATTAATGTCTTTAAACGTAACCCCATTATCAATACTTTGCTGCCATTGGTAAAAGAAAACCCCGGTTCCGTCACCCCCTGTAGGAGTACTGCCTGTAATACTACCAGGAGTAACGTTACCGCAGACACTGGGAGTGGTACCTGCTATTGTATTGTTTGTAACAGGCGGTTGGGTAGTCACAGTAACTTCGTTGCTTAACACGGAACATAATTTCCCCGCCGAGTATACTGTCCGCCTGAATAATGATGTTTGATTCACTTTAACGTTCGCATCCGGTCCGGTTTCTCCAATTATAATAGTCCAGGTTGCGCCGTTATCAACACTTTGTTCCCAACTGTAACTATAAGGCGATACGCCGCCTGAAGCAGAAGCATTACTTAACAAAACATTCGATCCGGGACATACCGTGGCATTGCTTGTGGTAATTGTATTTACAAGCGTGGGCTGATCGGTTATTGTTACATCGTCGGTATTTGGGCCGCAGGCGGACGCATTATCCAGTGTCCATGTAAATACGTAGGTTTGGCCTCCAGCTAATCCGCTTGCAACAGCATTTGGACTGGTATCATTATCAAACGTTACAGCTGTTTGGGCAGTTTTCAACGTCCATTTACCTGTTGTGCCGGCAGGGGGTGTGTTGCCGTGTAAAGTAGTGGTAGGTGCATTACACAAAGTTTGGTCGACACCCGCATCAGCTGGCACCGGGGGGACTGTTACAGTGACATCCACCTGCGAGGAATTGGCCGTAGTGCAATTGCCATTCAATACCACAGCCCTGTAGCTTGTGCTTTGCGATAAATTATTAAAAACGTAGGTAGTATTGGTATTAGCACCGGCTATAGTTGTCCAGGTTGATCCCCCATTTACTGATTGTTCCCAGCGAATAACATTGCCAACCTGACCTGTTAAATTGATAGTGCCACCACTACCTTTACAAATAGTCAATTTATCGGTGCCGTTGGTAAATAATGCTGTACCACCAACAGAAGGCGGGTCAACTGTTACAGTAATATCCTGGCTGGTAGTTGTACAAGCCGGATCGTAATTAATAAACCATCTGAACTTATATACTTCTCCAACAATTAATCCTGTAACTGTTGAGTTTGATTGATGGGGGTTTGTAATTACAATGCCGGATTGCCCTGTAAGTAGTGCCCAGGTGCCGGTGCCAACTGTAGGGACATTCCCTTTGAAAGTATAAGTGCTGGTAGCACCCTGACTACAGATCGCATCAACCGGAGCAGGGCTAGGGTCGGATATATTGGCGTCCGCGACAGTTGGGTTGGGTTGAATGATAACTTTGGCCGCAACTGGTGTACCAGTACATCCTCCTGTTCCAATAGGTGTAATATTGTAAGTTACAGTTACGGGGAGTGTTGTATTATTTGCCAATGTTTGAACAATTGGCCCGGCAACCGCTGTGTTTTGTGCTGTAGCACCGGTACCGGCTGGAGCCGAAACCGTCCATGTGAATTTAGTGCCGGCTGGCGTAGCTGATAGTGCTATATTAGTTGCTGACCCACTGCAAATTGTAGCATCGGCTATGGCGGTTAGTACAGGAGTAGGAGGAACGGTAACAACGTAATCAAATGGTGCGCTTACACATGTATTTGTAGTGGGTGTAATGGTGTATTTAATCACAGCATCAGTATTGGCATCGGTATTAACTATTGCATCGGTAATCTTATTACCTGAGCCGTTGGCTGTAAAACCTGTTGCCGACCCTGAGCTAAGGGTTGCGGTCCACGTGTATGTTGCTGTGGGCGAGTTGGTAGAGGTAATGGTGTAATTTTGCGCGACTCCTGAGCACGAAGTACCCGTAGCCGCTGATGTCCGTACATCTGGCGGGGTTATGGTGATAGTGACTAACGAACTAACAACATCGCACGGTGCACCCAGGCTGGTATTGACAGTTAATTTGAATTGAATTGCTCCACCGTGCAAAATGTCGTTAGGCCCTAAATTATAAGTGGGTGTCAATGTATTGGCATTAGTTAAGGAGCCATCACCTCCGCTAACTTTAGTCCATGTTGTTGATGTTACACTCGCCGTATTTCCTGTAACTGTTCCTGTTAATTGGTAGGTGGGTGCTACGCAGATGGTAGCAGGCGGACCCGCATTAGGTGATGGAGCATCTTGAATAGTTATTTGTTGCGATTTGGTTACCGTGCCGCAATTATTTTGATGCGTTACCGAAACTGTATAAGTGCCATAATTCGTAAAGCTGATTTGCGGGTACTGGCTGTTAAGTGTTGTACCGTTAGTAAAAGTATAAGCACCACCGGTAACTGTCCACGTGTATGTAGTAGGCTGTGCTACAGTGGTACCACTAAATGTAGTTTGTGTTTTTCCCGCAGCAGTACTAAAATTTAATATTTGAGGGCCGCAGTAAAAGGCATTTGGTGACAGCGAAGCCGCAGGGGTTGTATTTACAACGATTTGCTGTTGCGGGGCGGTTTTTACAGCGCCGCAGGCATCGGTTATAGCCAGGTCTATTTTATAAATGCCAGGTGTGCTGAATACAAATTGTGGATTTAAACTTGCCGAACTTGTTCCACCCGCATAGCTAACTGTGCCACCGGTTACCGTCCATTTAATAGTATTGGCAAAACAACTATTATCTAAAACAAAGGTATTCACTGGTGTTACAGGACTGGTTGCGCATACTGCTGCCGGAACCGTGAACGACGGTGTAGGGCTGTCCTGCACGCAAATATCCTGTTCAAGATAAACAGCGCCGCATTCCGACGTTCCGGCTTGTAACTCTAAACGCACATGGTGTACGCCCGCGGTTGTAAATGTTGTGGTAAACTGATCGGCTAAGGTGGCGTTGATTTTAGCAGGTACGCCATCAACCAGCCAGGTATATCTTGCCCGGGCGTTGTTGCAATTACCATTGGTGGGATCTTGTCCGGGGTAAGACTGGTTAATAAAAGTTGCCGGGGTATTGGTACAGGCCACAAGCTGTCCGTTTTGCAATGGACCCGTAAATTTATTGTAGGCTGGCAAAGTAATTTTGGCGTAGCTGGTAACCCGTGTGCCTACTGCGCCGCAATAAGGATTTACAGGCTGCACATTTATCTCATAAATATTATTGCCTACGTTGGTAATATTACCGCAAGATGCCGTAGTGTAGGTATGGCTAATAATACCTCCTGATTTTACCAGGTCGCAGTAGGTGTAGCTATTTGAATTGTTATCGCCCCACGTTACCGAATAAACATCACCCGGGAAATTATTAACCAAATCAGAAAGTGTGATTTTGTAAGTTAACGTTGCGCCCCCTCCTCCGCCGTTGGGTAAGCATGCAGAGTTGCTACCCGTAGATGTAATACTATTGCTGGCAGTATTATTAATTAAGGTATACGCTTTCGAGCCGTAATTCGTACCATCGGTAGCTTTTACAAAAATGGTATAATTGGATTGGCTGACATTAAATGTCCCGCTAAGCGAATTATTTGTGGCTTCAGTAGTTTGGGATAATTCGTTAAAAAATGCAACAGTACCGCTATTAGGCCCTGTGGTGTGTAAATAATTAAAAGTAAAATTACCAGTGGTATTACATACACCAAAGGCACCACCACCCGCGGCTTGACCATCGATTCCAGGGTTGATGGCCGCACCTGTAGTAATAGTGAAAGACGCTGAAGGTATAATTGTAGCCGATGGATTGGAAGTAGCTACCACCTTTACCTTATAGCCGGTGCCCGCCGGAGTTGCTGCCGGTATAGCGGCATTAATATAGGTAATATAGAAACTATTGGAAACAGTAGCTATAGGCGTAGCGGCCGGCGCAAAATTCCCCAACGCGTCAGATAAATAAAGTTGGTAAGTATTGGTAGTGGTTACACAGTTACCCGCGGTATTGTCTATATATACGGGTACCGCTATGCTTGAGCCACGCGAATAGGGTATTGTTGCATCAAAGTTGTTGGTTACCGCAATTGTTTGCGCAAAAGCAGGTACGGCAATAAAGCTGAAAAAGAGGAGTACAAGAAGGGAAAATCGAGCGTAAAACTTCATCAAATCAGCAGCCTTTTCTATTTCAAATCATCCGGTTATTTGGGGCTGTGAAGATACTAAAATTACCTAATAATTAACAGCCTGTATGCTTTTGGTATACAGGTTATTATACGTGCTTTTTAAGCAAAAGGTTTGTTCGGCAGGGAAATATAAAGATAAACCTAAATTGGTCAAAACTATGTAGGCGATATTCGCATCGCTTACATGGTTTGATTATAACGTCTCTTTCAGCCAGTCAAAAAATTCGCGCTGCCATACCAGGGCGTTCTGGGGTTTCAGCACCCAGTGGTTTTCTTCGGGCAGGTATAATAGTTTTGATTTGATGCCCCGCAGTTGTGCCGCCTGGAAGGCTTGCAGTCCCTGCTCAATAGGCACCCGGAAATCTTTACCGCCCTGTACCACCATTATCGGGGTATCCCATTTATCAACATAATTTGAGGGGTTAAATTTATCGTATGATCTTTTTGCGGTCTTATTATCTTTATTCCAATAGTTACCGCCAATATCTTTATTGGCAAACCAAAGTTCCTCGGTAGTGCCATACCAACTTTTCAGGTCGAACAATCCATCGTGCGCAATGAATGTTTTAAAGCGTTTGTTGTGCACCCCGGCCAGCATATATACCGAGTAGCCGCCGTAACTGGCGCCCACACAGCCCAGGCGGTTCTTGTCTACATAGCTTTCTTTACAAATATCATCAATAGCGGATAGATAGTCCTTTATCGGCTGTCCACCCCAATCGCCGCTGATCTCGCGGTTCCATTCCACGCCATGGCCTGGCATACCCCTGCGGTTAGGCGCGATAACAATATACCCCTGTGCCGCCATCAGCTGAAAATTCCAGCGGAAGGAATAGCCCTGCGATAAGGCCGATTGCGGCCCGCCCTGGCAAAACAGTAGGGTTGGGTATTTTTTAGCCGGGTCGAAATTTGGCGGATAAATTACCCAGGCCAGCATATCCTTGCCATCGGTTGTTTTAATGTGGCGTTCGTCTATCTTACTTAAGCGGGTGCGGTTATAAATTTCGTTGTTAATGGTGGTCATTTGGCGCATGCTCCCATCATATAAATTCACCGCATATATCTCGGCCGCATGGTTCATATCTGTGCGGTTTACTATTAGGGTATTAGCTGCTTGTGCAACTATGCTTGTAATATCCCACTGGCCACTGGTTACCTGCTTTATGGCAGTGGGCGAACCTAAGGTACCATGCAGGTCGATCTGGAACAATTGCTCGGTGCCGTTATGCACCGCCAGGAAAAACAACTTGCTACTATCGTTACTAAACAGGAATGAGTTTACTGACTCGTCCCATTTTTCGGTAAGATTAATTTTTTCCCCGGTTTTATTGTCACGCAGGATAATATCGTTCTTATCGGCTTCGTAACCATCTTCTTTCATGCTTAGCCAGGCCAGTTTACTGCCATCGCCGCTGAAGGCTGGGTTGGTATCATAACCCATCATGCCCTCGGTTAAATTAGTGGTTTTGCCTGATGCTATATCGTATTGATAGATATCGGTGTTGGTGCTTTGGGCGTATTCCTTGCCGGTTTTCTTTTTGCAAACGTATAGGATACTTTTCCCATCGTGACTAAAGATCATATCCTCTAACCCTCCACTTGGTTGCTGAGGCACATCATATGGTTCGCCGGGCATAATATCTTTCTCGTTGGTGATGCTGCCGCCATTAATATCGGCCACAAACACGTGCGAGCATTTGCCTGTATTCCATTTATCCCAGTGACGGTAGTTCAAATCGGTAAATACCATAGCGTTGCTTTTAGGCAGGTCACTATATTTGTCTTTACCTAATATTTTCGCGGCTGCTACCTCGCGGGTGAATATTACTTTTTTCCCATCAGGTGATAAACGAACATTGTCGATGTCATCCATGGCCTTATCGCTCAGCATGGTCAGGTTCTCCCCATCGATATTCATTTGCCATATGCGGCCCTCAAACATATAGGTAACCCGGCCGCCCACACCAATTTTGAGTATAGATTTACTGCCCGGCTCGTTTGTAATTTGCTGCATTGGCCCGCCAGCAACCGGAACTGTATAAAAATTAAGTTCCGATTTATTCTGGTTCATGTTATATTGCGTAACCCCAAATAAAATGCGTTTGCCATCGGGTGTTATGTTTTGGCTGCCCAGGCGACCAAGTTTCCACAAAGTTTCGGGCGTAAGGTTTTGCTTTACCTGGGCGTCGGCGTTTATCATTACAATTGTTGTAAGCAGTATTAAAATGCGTTTTTTCATGGTTTTTTATCCAAAAAATAAATAGGCAACTAATATGGCGGCAATAATCCCGGCAAAGTCGGCTATTAAGCCAGCCGGGATAGCATAACGTGATTTTTTGATCCCTACCGAACCGAAGTAAAGCGCCACAATATAAAAAGTAGTATCGGCCGAGCCGTTAAAAATACAACCTAAGCGCCCGGCAAAACTATCAGGGCCAAAAGTTTTCATGGTATCTATCATCATCGCTTTTGATCCTGAGCCACTCAGGGGCTTCATATAAGCCACCGGCATTGCATCAATAAAGCGGGTATCACTATGTAATTGTGTAAATACCCAACGCACGCCATCGTTAATGTAGCCCAGCGCGCCGCAGCTTCTAAATACACTAATTGCCACCAGCATGGCTACCAGGTAGGGGATTATTTTGACGGATGTTTCAAAACCACCTTTGGCGCCATCAATAAAGGCTTCAAACACGGCTACTTTTTTTACCATGGCGCCCACAATAAATGCTACGGGTATTGCAAATAGCATTACATTGCTGGCCACTTTAGAAAATTCGCCAATTTGCTGTTTTGTTAAGTATGCGGTAAAGTACCACACCAATAGGGTAATAAAAGTGGTCATGCCACCCAGCCAAAGCATAATAACCCGATCAAACAAATTGATCTTTTGTTTAATGGCGACTATAAGCATACCCACCACAGTAGCTACATAGGTAGCAATAATACAGGGGATAAAAACATCAGTAGGATCCGTAGCGTTTAAAATAGCCCGTTGCGCAATAATAGTTACCGGTAGCAATTGTAAACCCGATGTGTGCAACACCAGGAACATAATTTGTGCGTTGGATGCCGTTTCTTTATTAGGGTTCAATTCCTGCAAGCTGCCCATGGCTTTTAAGCCGAGTGGTGTCGCGGCATTATCTAACCCCAACAGGTTAGCAGAAAAGTTCATCATCATTTGTCCGGTAGCCGGGTGGTTTTTAGGGACTTCAGGAAACAGACGGTTAAAGAAAGGGCCGACAATGCGTGACAGGAAATTGATAGCGCCTGCTTTTTCACCAACATTCATTATCCCCAACCAGAAGGCCATAGCGCCGGTAAGCGGCAATGCAATATCCATTACCGATGATTTAGAAGAATCGAATATTCCTTCAACCATCGTTTTAAATATCTCGGTATCACCTAAAAACACCAATTTGACCAGGCCGAGTATAAAGGCAATAATGAAGAACGATATCCAGATATAGTTTAATGTCATAAGCGCTTTTAGAGGGTTTGAAGTTAACCTTTTTTAGAAAAAGATAAACATTTGAACATTAAATTTATGATAGGCTTATATTTATATCAATATTAATTATAAAACAGACATCATGATACCTGTACTTATCACTGTAGACGACTTCATGAAACGGATTAAAGATCAGCAGGTGAACTGGGAAGTAAAACCCGGACCGGACAAGTGGTCGGCTAAGGAAATTATGGGGCATTTATGCGATAGTGCCCAGATTAATTTACAACGATTTATACGCTGCACTTATGAAGAAGGGTTTAAGCTGGTCTATTTTCAAAATGAATGGGTGGAAGTACAAAAATACCAGCAGGCTGATACGAATGATATACTATTACTTTGGCAATTGCTGAACAGGCAAATACAGCGCGTGCTTGATAATTATCCTGTGGACAGATGGGAGATACAATGTGATAATAACCGGGATAGTGTAAGCTTGAATACAGTTGAGTTTTTAGCTAACGATTATGTGGCCCATATGCGTCACCATTTAAACCAGGTATGGAAATGAACCCTGCAGGATATTCGGGTACGCCATTAGCAAAAAAGCTGGGTATTAAGTCAGGTTTTAATATAGCGCTGGTTAATGCGCCAGCGGGATACTTAGATCTGTTTGATGAGTTGCCCGGCGATTTGACATTTGATGATCGGATAACTGGTGGGCACGATATGATACACCTGTTTGTTAAAGACCAGCAGGAGTACCTGGCCATATTGCCATTACTTAAAGGCCAGATAAAGCAAAATGGCATGGTATGGGTATCATGGCCCAAAAAAGCATCTAAGATCGCAACAGATATCACTGAAGATATCATCCGTAACGAAGCAATACAAAATGGCCTTGTCGACGTAAAAGTTTGCGCCGTTGATGAAATATGGTCGGGATTAAAGCTGGTAATCCGTTTAAAAGACCGGGTTTAATTTAAACTGGTTATGCTTCTGTTGGCTACTAAATGTATGTCGTAATCTTTGCGGATGGGGCTATAAGGCACCGTATCATTTATGGATATATAAATAGTACCCAAATCCTTTACCTCATATGTTTGTACATCTGCGAAGTTTCCGTTGGTGATCAAAAATTGCTCAACCGAATTATGTATCATATTAAACTGCGAGATATCATCGGTATCAATTTCCACGTAATTGCGTTTGCCATCTGCCCTTAATGAAATGGCCGACTTTGTGCCATCAGCCATACATGCCAGATATGTACGGTTTTTCGTTCTTTTATTTACCTTAACCAGTTTATAACCTTTTGCCGTTAAAAAGGTATCTGCTTTCCCCTGGTTGTTTTCTAATAAGTATTTAAGGTCTTCGTAGCTGATAATTTGTTTTTGCGCGTAGCTGATGAAGGAAACGCAAAAAAATGACATAAATAAAATTAATGTTTTCATACGTTTGCGAATTAGATGTATTAAAGTTACAGGGATTAAATGATTTAATCAATAGTAAAAAAAATTAAAATATTATATTTACAACAATAATTTTACACATGTCAGCTACCATCAATCTTTCGCGTGTTAACGATGATTTTGGCTTCGAAGCCACAGATCAGAATGGCCATACAGTTAAAATGGATACCAGCCCGGAAAGCGGCGGCAAAAACTATGGCGTGCGCCCTATGCAAATGTTATTAATGGGTTTGGGCGGATGTTCGGCCATTGATGTGATCAGTATACTAAAAAAACAACGACAGGATGTGCGTGATTATAAAATGGTGATCAATGGCGACCGTGAGGCAGGGGTTGAACCATCATTATGGAAAGATGTAGATATAGAGTTTCACTTATACGGTAATATTGATGAAGACAAAGCTAAGCGCGCTGTTGAACTATCTTTAAATAAATATTGCTCGGTATCGGCCACGCTACAAAAAGGTGGTGCAGATATTAAGTGGAAGGTATTTGTTCATCCATAGTAAAATAGTCAATAAACAAAAAAGGATCAGCCGGCAGGTTGATCCTTTTTTGTTTTAGGTTCAACTTTAACAATTTTTTGTATATTGGGTCTGCTTAAACCATACATCTCATGAAACCTATATTTATCTTTTTATTTTGTTTATTCAGTATTTATGCCTGTGCACAAACCGCGCCGCGCAGGGTTGGGTTTCGCATAATTGGTAAGGATAGTATAAACCTTGCTTTGAACGAAGATTACCAGATGATAGAAGACAGTTGTGCAACCATCATCCGCCATGCGCATTATGATAGCCGTAACCGCATCTATAAAGGAAGGTTTGTTGATGTAAGCAAAGCAAACCCCTCGTTAGTTTTATCCGAAGGTAATTATACTGATGCAGGGTTAAAAGACGGTGAATTTGTATCGCGATTCACTAACGGTAATTTGCAATCGAGGGGAAGTTATAAAAACAATAAATACGATGGTAAATGGGAGGTTTATTATGATAATGGTAAACCAAGGATCACTTTTGAAGCTAGTGAGGGCGATATTAAAATAATAGACGCCTGGAATGAAAAAGGCAATAAAATTATTGATAATGGTAAGGGTAATTACACCGTTAATTTAGGTAGCATAACATGGAATGGTAAATTAGATGGCGGAAAACCAGAAGGTACCTGGAAAGCTTACAAAACAGATGACGCCACCCAGACAACTATTGTAAAAGAGTCCTTCAAAAAAGGGGTGTTTCAAAAAGGTACTACTCCTATGTCTGATTATACGGATGCATCACGTATCATACTTATTAACCAGGATGTATTGCCTTATGTAAATACCGAAAAAATGCGGGTGTCCCCGGTTGCCTGTGGAGGCGTTAAGCAAAAACATATGGTAAATGCACAGTACCCATTGGGCTCTACCGCATTTGGTGAAGAAATAAGCGCGTTAGTGCGGCCATTTTTAGCTAAAATAAATATAAGCATGTATAATAATGTCGATTTAGTACTGGAGGGTACTGTAAGTGAGTCGGGAATTATAAACAGCTTGCGTAATACCTCAGAATTTAATGAAAATATAGCGCAGGAACTTATAAGCCAATTAAGAAGGTTGCCCGCTGTCCAGCCAGCAACCGCCGATGGAAAACCTATTAAGTCAAAAATTAAAATAACATTTACTTTTAACCTGGGTACTTACAGGTATTCGTGGCGGTTTTATCAGATAGTGCCTCAATAGGCATCAGATTGTAGTTTTTTTAGGACTAAAACATTTAAAATTCATTGCTTTCTTCATAGTAAATATGTAGGTAGTTATTTATCAGTATAACCTTTTGGTTATGATGTAACCTACTTGTTTAATGGCAATTAAAATTTTTTTCAATTTGTCCAAGCAGGTCTGTTATTGTCAACTATCAGTTAATAACGGCATTATCCCAGTACTGGCATTGATATTGAACCATGCGCAGTATGCTATTAAAGGCATATTATGATAACCTAAATACTGTTTACAGTATTAAAACTAATAAAACCATGAAATTACAGTTAAAAAAAACCTCCTTGTTAGTGTCTGGTCTAATAATGGGGACTAAACTTTTTGCCCAATCGCCCGATTCTGCGGCCACGGCAACGTATGTTAAACCATTCTCACCAATAAGTTCGTTTCGCACCTGGTCAATTGGCATTTACGCTGGGTCGGTATCTGCCTATACACCTTTTCAAGGGAAAGAAGACTGGCATACCCAAAATATAACCTTTGGTTATGGTGCTTATATTAAAAAACAGATATGGCATTCATTTGGCATACAGGCTAATTTTTTCAGGGGCCAAATGAAGGGTAAAGACCCTGCCCTGGGGACGGCTTACGACAATTTTAAAACAGACATCAATTACGCAATAGATTTAACAGGCGTAATAACTTTAGCCAATATAAGCTGGAGCAATCAACAAGGCGGAATGCAGCCGTATGTACTGGCGGGTGGTGGCTTATCTGGCTATAAGCCGATGCTTTATAAAGGGTCTGTGGGGACTCCCGGTTTTCGTAACGGAGAAAATATCAAAGAGTTTTATGTACCGCTTGGTGTTGGTTTAAAATTCAATGTAAGCCCAGGTATTAATATAGATTTGGGTTATACCGTTAATTTTATGCACAGCGATAATATTGATGGTTATACTACAGGCAACAATTACGACCAGTTCTCATACGGTCACCTGGGTCTGGAATTTGCTTTAGGCAAAAAATCCAAACCACAGTTAGCTACACATAATCCTGTAGCATCAATGCGTACCGAGTATACTATGAAGGAAATTGCTTTACAAAACCAAATTGATGCCGACAGGGCTGCGAATGCCAGCCTGCGTAGTCAGGTAGATGCAACAAATGCCAGCTTAGCGGCACTTAATGCCAAGTTTACCGCCGACACCGATGGTGACGGGGTACCTGATTTCTTTGACAAATGCCCTGGTACACCAGCAGGTGTTAAAGTTGATGGTGCTGGTTGCCCGCTTCCGGCCGCAAAGCCAGACGTTAAGGTATACGTAACTGAAGAAGACAGGAAAATTGTTAAAGAAGCTATCCGTAACCTAGAGTTTGATTTTGGCAAAGCCACCATTCGTCCACACTCATTCCCAAGTTTGAACAGGGTTGCCCAGCTATTGATTGATAAGAATTTTAGCTTAAAGTTAGCCGGACACACGGATAATGTAGGTTCTGATGCTGCTAACCTGAAATTATCTAAAGATAGGGCCGAGTCTGTAAAATCATACCTGGTGAGCAAAGGCGCTAACGCGTCACGCATAGAAGCTACCGGTTATGGTGAATCACAGCCAATAGCTACTAATAAAACTGCTGCAGGTCGTCAGCAAAATCGCCGTGTAGAGTTTACATTATTTTAAACGCTCACACCGATGCCTCTCCAAAGAAGAGGATTTAAACAAAGAAAGCCGCACAAATTGTGCGGCTTTCTTTGTTTATATGGGTTAACTTAAATACGTTTAATGTTTGCACCCAATGCTTGCAGGCGTTTATCAATATGCTGATAGCCGCGCTCAATTTGCTCAATGTTATAAATGGTCGATTTACCATTGGCTGATAAAGCAGCAATAAGCAATGCGACCCCCGCACGTATATCAGGCGATGTCATGGATATACCTCTTAACTGTACTTGTTTATCTAAACCAATAACCGTAGCACGGTGTGGGTCGCAAAGGATGATCTGGGCGCCCATATCCAGCAGTTTATCTACAAAGAATAAACGGCTCTCGAACATCTTCTGATGTATAAGTACCGATCCCTTCGCCTGTATGGCTACCACCAGTACAATACTGATTAAGTCTGGGGTAAAACCGGGCCATGGCGCATCGGCAATGGTCATAATTGAGCCATCAATAAAGCTTTCTATTTCGTAATGGTCTTGTGCCGGGATAAAGATATCGTCGCCGCGCAGTTCTAATTTAATGCCTAAGCGTCTGAAAGTATCCGGAATGATCCCCAATTCCTTGTAATGGACATCTTTAATAGTGATCTCGGAACCCGTCATAGCAGCCAAGCCAATAAACGATCCTATCTCGATCATATCCGGTAGCATACGATGCTCGGTGCCGCCTAATTCGGTTACACCTTCAATAGTCAGCAGGTTTGAACCTATACCTGTAATTTTCGCCCCCATACGGTTCAGCATTTTGCAAAGCTGTTGTAGGTAAGGTTCGCAAGCGGCATTATAAATGGTGGTTGTGCCATTGGCCAGCACAGCAGCCATTACAATATTGGCCGTACCGGTTACCGATGCTTCATCTAACAGGATATAAGTACCCTGTAAGTTCGAAGCATCTACATTGTAAAAACCTGTTTCGGCATTATAGTCAAAACGTGCCCCCAGTTTTTCAAACCCCAGGAAGTGGGTATCCAAACGTCTGCGGCCGATTTTATCGCCGCCTGGTTTGGGTATTGATGCCCGGCCAAAGCGTGCCAGCAAAGGCCCTACTATCATTACCGACCCACGTAAACTGCCCCCTTTTTGCCTGAATATATCTGATTCAAAAAAGTTAAGATCAATATTGTTAGCTTCAAAAGTGTAAGTGTCTTCATTAAGGCGGTTTACCACAACGCCCATATCACCTAAAAGCTCTATCAGTTTATTAACATCCTTAATATCAGGTATGTTACTAATGGTCATTTTCTCGCCGGTCAATAATACGGCAGAGAGTATTTGCAAGGCCTCGTTCTTGGCACCTTGTGGTATAATTTCACCTTTTAATGGCTTGCCGCCTATAATTTCAAATGCGTTGGTCATAAATAGTTGTATAGTTGATCGTTCATGGTTGATAGCCAAATTACTATATAAATAGCAAATGGTTCATGACGCTGCAAAGGTTATAAATATCTTTTACTTACCATGAACCATTAAAGTGCGTACTATCAACAATTAATATTTCCTGCCGCCGCCGGGGTTACGGTTACGGTTGTTTTGATTGTTGTTATTACGGTTATTTTGATTGTTGTTATTTCGTTGGTTGTTATTTCGTTGATTGTTATTTCGTGGATTATTGTTCCGCGGGTTGTTGGTTGGCGCCGTCCGGTATTCTACTTTGTTCAGATTGATGTTCTCTTCCAGTTTCAGTTCACCCTTAGATAGTTCGCGCAAATCGGCCAGGATGCTTTCATCGGCTACTGAATCTTTATTCCATTGCACATAGGCCATCTTCATGAAGTTGGCAATAGCCTGTACCATATGCTGTTTGCGTGCTGGTTCATCAATGCTTTTGGCTTTCTCAATCATCAACTCAATGGTTTTGCCATAATGCTTATACCTGATACGCTGATGCGGATAACGTAAAGGTTCAGGTTTCAAATGGATAGCTTCAACCGATGGGATAGGATAGGGCGAATCCACATCTATTTTAAAATCAGATATAATATGCAGGTGGTCCCAAAGCTTATGTTTAAAATCGGCCACATCGCGCAGGTGCGGGTTTAGGAAACCCATCAGGTCTATCACAACCTGGGCGTATTTATTTCTTTCTTCTTTTGATGGAAGGTCGCAAATATATTTTACCATGTTCTGAACGTTGCGACCGTATTCAGACAGTAATAATTTTTTCCTGGTCGAATTATAATCAAACTCAGGCACGTTTTGTAATGCCATATATAAATTAAATAATAATGAATAATAATAAATAAAAATGAAGTCTAAAATTAGCGCAGATCATGCGGGGAGATAAAAATACCCGCAAGCGGCTAAAGTTGAATACTTGAAGAACTACAAATATATCCTATTTGTTTTTACAATACAAATTCGGGTTGAATGTTAACCGTATATTATGGATATTAGCCCCGCAAATTTGCCAACAATGATCATTACCAAAATAGATATCTACCGTTTTAGTATCCCCATGGAACCGTTTACCATTGCTACCGGAACCATGGACTATGCCCAGAACACTTTTATTCGTGTACATACCGATGCGGGCTTTTACGGAGTAGGCGAGTGTTCGGCTTTTCCCATGATAGTTGGCGAAACGCAGGATACATGCCTGGTAATGGCCCGCGAGTTTGCCCGGCTGTGGAAAGGACAAAACCCTTTAGATATCCCCGCACGCTTACAGCAACTGCACGATTTTACGGCCGGCAACACCACTATTAAAAGCGCCTTTGATATGGCCTTGTATGATATTGCCGCAAAAAATGCGGGCTTACCCCTGTGGCAATTTTTAGGTGGGCAACCGCGCGTAATTGAAAGCGATATTACTGTGGGCATAGCCAAGCCTGAGGTAATGGCCGAGCGGGCGCTGGCATTTCGTAAGGACGGGGCAAACTATTTAAAAGTAAAATTAGGTAAAAACGCCACTGAAGATATTGAACGCATCAAGCAGATAAGGGCAGCCGTGGGGCCGGAAATGCATATTCGGATCGACGCTAACCAGGGCTGGAGTTTTGATGATGCTGTGTATGCGCTGCAAGCTATTGGCCGATACGATATAGAGTTCTGCGAACAGCCTATGCGTACCTGGTTTGATGACAGGTTGCCCGAATTGATGCAGTTATCGCCCGTTAAAATTATGGCCGATGAAAGCGTATATAACCATTACGATGCACGTACGCAGATAAAAACAAAATCATGCCATTATATTAATATTAAACTGGCAAAGTCGGGCGGGATAAATGAAGCTATCAAGATTCATGATGTAGCCGCTGAGCGGAGCGTGCCCTGTATGATGGGTGGCATGCTGGAAAGCCGTATAGCCCTTAGCGCCAAATTGCATTTAGTTTATGCCAGCCCCAATATTCAATTTTTTGATATGGATACCTGTAAACTGGGCCATTTGGAGGATCCGTGCGTTGGAGGAGTAACTTATAATGGTTATTTCCTTAATATGCCCGAAAGCAGTGGCATAGGCGCCGATGCGGATGAAGCATTCCTATCAAAATGTGAACACTTTAGCGTTTAGTAATTAGTTGATTAGGTAGGGCTAAATATATATGCCCATTCCTCTAATCAACTAAATTCTAATCAATAACCTTAATGCCTCGGCCTTTTCGGATTAAATGCAATCAGGTATTGTAATTCGGTATTATTGGTACCCCCGGTTTGCAGGTTATTACGTATTTCCGATTTTACCTGTATTAGTTTGTCTTTTACCAGGCCAAACATTTCGGATAATGTTTCAGGCAATACTTTGGCGGTAATGGTAGGGTGATACCTTTTTTCAAGTAATACCTTTTCGTCTTGCGTGGCTACGTTTAGCTCCCAGCCCTCATCTGATTTAAAACCAAACTCGCGGGCAGTATTGTTTAAATCGTAAACATATACGGACGCTTGCATTTCAATTGCTTCGTTTATGGCCATTTTATTTCTTTTTGTTGGGTATAACGTCTATTGATGACGAACGATTTTTACTGGCCTGATAGTCGGATGGTGCGCCTTTGCCTACCGGGTTTGGTAATTTCTTTTTGTTGTCGCGGTTGCCTTTGTCTTTACTCATGGTATGTTAGATTTAATTCAATTTATTTATAGTAGTGCATGGCGTTAGGAACAGGTTACTGCAAGGGATAATGCCAATAAATTTATGCTATCCATTGCCTGTTGATTTTTGTCCTGATGTAGTGTAACGATATCTTAAAAACTGCCGGATCAGAAACAGGCAGCGCCTAAGCAAATAGGAAAGTGCGGGTGATTTTTCTTAAAGATAAGGTTTTTTATTTGAGACCTGATCTTTAATTTTTAGTTTTATAACATGGGCACAGTGGTACTTTACATATGATCGAAAAAAGAATACCATTTACAAATAGTATTGCAGCTATTACCTGCTGCCTTGCCTTGCTTTTAACGGCATTTAAACCAGGCGCTAACCCCACGGCGTGGATACGCATTAATCAGTTAGGTTATCCTATTAAAAGTGTTAAAGTGGCGGTTTGGGCAAGTATGGGTGATAATATCCCAACCACTTTTCAATTAGTTGATGCCAAAACCAATAAAGTAATATTTACAGCTAACACCGGGAAGCCGTACGGTAGCTATGGTCCGTTTAAGCAAACGCTGCGCTTAAATTTTAGTGTGATAAAAACGGCCGGGAGCTATTACCTTAACTGTGGCGATGCCAGGTCGCGGGTATTTCGGATCAATGATGACGTTTACGCCGGTACGGCCGATTTTGGACTGAATTATATGCGGCAGCAGCGCAGCGGTTTTAACCCTTTTTTAAAAGATTCGTGCCATACTACCGATGGGTATACCATGTATGGCCCTATGCCCGATAGCTCCCGTATTAATGTTTGGGGCGGCTGGCACGATGCAACCGATTACCTGCAATATGTAACAACATCAGCCAATGCCACTTACCATTTGCTGGCTGCGTATCGCGATTTCCCCGCGGTGTTTACCGATAAATGCCTGGCCAATGGCATTGATGGCGCTAATGGCACGGCTGATATACTGGATGAAGCCCGCTGGGGATTGGATTGGTTGTTGAAGATGCATCCCCGTAAAGATTGGATGTTTGCCCAACTGGCCGATGACCGCGATCATTTTGGCTTCAGGCTACCCAATAAGGATATGGTAGATTATGGCGTAGGGCCAGGTAAGGGCAGGCCGGTATATTTTGCCACCGGTAAACCACAAGGCTTGGGTAAGTATAAAAATCAAACTACAGGGGTAGCATCGGTTGCCGGTAAGTTTACCAGCGCTTTTGCCCTGGGCGCAACGCTTTATGCACATAACGATGCCGCGTATGCCGGCTTGCTGGGCAGTCGGTCCGTGTCAGCCTACCAATTGGGTTTGGCTAAGCCAGGCGTAGCGCAAACGGCCCCCAACCGCGAGCCTTATTATTACGAAGAAAGCAACTGGACAGATGATATGGAACTGGGCGCCGCCGGTTTATATGAATTAACCGGCGATAGAAAATATCTGCAGCAAGCATTAACCTATAGCAAGGCCGAAAAGGTGACGCCGTGGATGGGTGCCGATACCGCCCGGCATTATCAATGGTACCCGTTCCACAACTTTGGGCACTACGAATTGGCTAAACAAACAGGTGCTAAAACTAAAGCCCAACTTATTAGCTATTATAAACAAGGTATAGATAAGGTATGGCGCAAAGCCAGTAAAAATGGCTTTTTGCGCGGTGTGCCTTTTATATGGTGCTCTAATAACCTAACCACATCTTTTGCTATACAATGCTATTTGTACCGCACGCTAAGTCATGATAACCAATATGCCGAATTGGAACAGGCTTGCATAGATTGGCTTTTTGGCTGCAACCCATGGGGTAAAAGTATGGTATACGGCTTACCGGCTGGCGGCGATACGCCACTGCATCCGCATTCATCTTTAAATTATCTTTATCAATACCCGTTAAACGGCGCACTGGTTGACGGCCCTGTTTATGGCAGCATTTATAAAAAACTAAAGGGACTGACGCTGTTGATGCCCGATAAGTATGCCGATTTTCAATCGGACTTAGTGGTTTACCATGATGATGTTGGCGATTATAGCACCAACGAACCTACCATGGATGGGACAGCATCGCTGATATACTTAATGGCGGCTAAAGAAAATGAGGCGCGTGAAAACAAAAAAGTACAATGGGAGCAGGGCGGTATTACCAGGGGAGACCGATCGGCAAAAAAGATAGCCTTAGTATTTACAGGCGATGAATTTGCTGATGGCGGGATGTATATTGCTAAAACACTGAAAGAACAACATGCTAATGGTTCGTTTTTCCTTACGGGGAATTTCTACCGCAATAAAAAATTTAAGCAGGTTATTCATCAGTTAAAGGCTAACGGCAATTATTTAGGCAGCCACTCAGATAAGCACCTGCTATATTGCGATTGGTTAAAGCGGGATAGCTTGCTGGTAACACATAAGCAGTTTACTGCCGATATGGAGAATGCCTACACTGAACTAAAAAAACTAAACATCGGCAAAAAGCAGGCGCCATATTTTTTGCCGCCATACGAATGGTATAACAAAGAAATTGCTGACTGGACAAAACAATTAGGATTACAGCTGGTCAATTTTACACCAGGTACCCGCAGCAATGCTGATTACACCTATCCCGAAATGGGCAGCAAATATGTAGATAGCGAAACAATTTACCAATCTATCCTTAATTACGATCAGCATAACGCAAACGGCCTAAATGGCTTTATGCTGCTGGTACACATCGGTACCGATGCACGCCGTAAGGATAAATTTTACTACTACCTGCCTAAGCTTATAAAGGAACTGAAAAGTCGGGGATATCAATTTGTAAAAGTTAACCAGTTGCTTCGATGAAAAGAAAGCTGATCGCATTGTTCATCATCATATGCCCGGTTATTGCCCGCGCACAGGCAACCGGTATCCCCGCATCGTATCTGAAAGATAGTTTGCCGGCGCTGATTGAAAAAGCAAAAGGGCTGTTGGACAGAGCTTATATGGCGCAAACATTATTAGCCACAGTTGATACACTGCCTGGCTGGGAAGGTTACCCAGTAAAGCTTTACCAATACAGTACCAGCAACGATCTGTATACCGGCAAACCTAAAACAGCGAAGGTATACCTGCTCAATCCATCGCCCCAAAAGCTGGCCATGTGGATAATTACCGCCTGCTGGGAAGCTAAACATAGTGTAGATAGTAAGTATACTAACGCGTTGTTCCAATCTATCAGGGGGCAATCGGGCGGCCAGTTCCCAGTGCTTGGTATTGTTTATGAAGATCAGTATACGCGGAATTTCCAGGAACCTTATCTGTTTAAAGATGGTGTAACCGTTTACCTGCAGGATAGTACCAAATGGGCGCAGGATAAAACCTGTACGCCAGGGCAAATTGAAATGTACCTGCATATAACCAATAAAGACCTGAAACCACGCACCGGCCGCTATGCCCGCATAGCCAGTACCACGCGCGAGGATTATAAGGCCTGCGGCGGTACCGAAGATGTAGGCGATGCTAACAACCGTAAGCTTAAATGGCTTGAAGTAGTACGCGAGTTGTACAAAAAGGCCTGGAACTCCGATCGGAATGAATTGATCATATGCTGGGCAAAAAATCACCTGGAATAAATTTTTACTCGTTAACTTTACACTACATTTTATACCATTTATATATGAAAGCATTTTTAGGAATGGGCCTGTTAGGCAGCAATTTTGTTAAGGCCATGCGCCAAAGAGGAGAGGAAGTAAACGTTTGGAACCGCACTAAAAGTCGGGCCGATGCACTTGAAGCATTCGGCGCGAAAGCATTTGAAAATGCTGCTGATGCTGTGAAAGGCGCCGATTTGATACACATTACATTAAAAGATGATGCTACAGTTAACGAAGTGCTAGAATTGGCCAGTACCGGCTTTAAGCCCGGCGCCATAATTATAGATCATACTACAACATCTACCCATGGAGCTATTGAACGTACCCAAAACTGGAAGGCACGCGGGATTATCTACCTGCACGCGCCTGTTTTTATGGGGCCTCCAAATGCATTGGAGGGCAGCGGCAGTATGCTGGTGTCGGGAGATCAGGCCATTATAGAAAAAGTAAGTCCTGAATTAAATAAAATGACTGGCAAGCTGATTAACCTGGGCGCTACAGAGGGCAAGGCAGCCAGTATAAAACTGATAGGTAATAGCTTTCTTATTGCCATGACTACGGGTATTATTGATATGCTGGGCGTAGCCAAATCATTAGGTGTATCTACCGACGACGTTAACGAATTGTTTGCCAATTGGAACCCCGGGGCTATGATGCCTGCGAGGCTGAAGAAAATAAGTGGGGGGAATTTCGACCAGCCATCGTGGGAATTACAAATGGCCCGTAAAGATGCCGGTTTAATGCTTGCTGCTGCCGCTGAAGCCAATGTTCATTTAGCGGCACTATCCGCAATAGCGGCAGTAATGGATAATTGGATATCAAAAGGATTTGCTACTAGCGACTGGACTGTTATAGGCAGTGATAATTTATAATACTGTTTCAAGTTAATTTAACAAAAAAAGCGATGAAACCATCGCTTTTTTTGTTGGTAAGGGTTGTTTACTCAGCCGAAAGTTCAGCAAAGTATTTATGGAACAGCGGCAGTGTTTCAATACCCTTGTAATAGTTATAAATATCATATTTTTCGTTTGGCGAATGCAGGTTATCGCTATCAAGGCCAAAACCCATCAATACCGTTTTAATACCCAATTCAGCTTCAAATAAGGCCACAATTGGTATACTGCCACCACCGCGGGTTGGAATAGGCGCCTTGTCGAATGATTCGGTAATGGCTTTTTGAGCGGCACGGTAAGCTATGCTATCGGTAGGGGTAACTACCGGTTCGCCCCCATGGTGTGGGGTAACGGTTACTTTAACATAAGGCGGTGCAATTTGAAGAAAGTGATCGGTAAACAGCTGGGTTATTTTATCAGAACTTTGGTTAGGGACTAAACGCATAGATATTTTAGCGTTAGCTTTTGATGGCAGTACTGTTTTTGCCCCTTCGCCTATATAACCACCCCAAATGCCGTTAACTTCTAAAGTAGGGCGGGTGCCTGTGCGTTCAAAGGTAGAATATCCTTTTTCGCCCCATAGCTCATCTACACCCAGGTCGTGCTTATATTCTTCCTCGTTATATGGAGCCGAGTTCAATTCCTTGCGTTCTGTATCAGTCAGTTCTAAAACATCATCATAAAAACCCGGAATGGCGATATGGTTGTTTTCATCATGCAACGACGCAATCATTTTTGCCAGGATAGTGGCGGGGTTAGCTACAGCGCCCCCATACACCCCCGAATGAAGGTCGCGGTTGGGGCCAACAACTTCCACTTCTAAATATGATAAGCCGCGCAGCCCGGTTTCAAGTGATGGGTTTTCCATACTGATCATGGACGTATCGGATATTAACACGACATCCGCCTTCAGGCGCTCTTTATTCGCTTTTACATAAATGCCCAGGTTGTTCGATCCCACCTCCTCTTCGCCTTCAATCATAAACTTAATATTGCATGGAAGTGTGTTGGTTTGCATCATCAGTTCGAAAGCTTTTACATGCATATAAAACTGGCCCTTATCATCACACGCACCGCGGGCAAATATTTTACCATCGCGTATGGTAGGCTCAAAAGGCGGGGTATGCCATAATTCCAACGGATCGGGAGGTTGTACATCATAATGGCCATACACCAATACGGTCGGTTTAGCCGGGTCGATGATCTTTTCACCATATACAATAGGATAGCCAGCCGTATTACAAACTTCTACATTATCAGCGCCGCTATCTGTTAGCTTTTTTGCAACATAACCGGCCGTCTTTAGTACGTCAGCTTTATATTTAGGGTCGGCACTTACCGATGGGAAGCGTAAAAGCTCAAGCAGTTCATCCAGCATGCGCTGTTTGTTAGTTTCAATATACTGTTTAATATGTTGCATATTTTTTAGTTTGGAGCAAATATAAAGTATGTTTTTTAGAATTAAGATTGGGGATATATTTCCTTTTTATTCCCCTTTAATATTGCCCACAAGTTTTTGCTTAGCCACCGGAGGCCACATTTAGATAACTTTTATGTGTAACCGCTATCGGGTTTAAATAAATAGGATATGGTATTTTATTTGTATATAAAAAATAGTTTGTTGATAGTTAGGCTATTAAAATATTAGGCTTATTTGTATATTTGTTAAATCCACTATTGGTTAGGCGTTGAAAAAGAATAGAAAAAATTATCTGCTGATAATTTGTATTACTGGTATAATTATACACTCTGCTTCTTATTTGGCATTTGCACAAACGCCAAATTGTAGTTCAGCCTCCAAATTTTATAGTAAAGACAGTATTAACATAACCACATTTGGGGCCAGCACGGTTGCAGGTATGGGTGGTTTTTCTTTCCAACCCGATTTACAAAAGAATTTTGAAAGCTGTTATGTAGGTAAAACAGTAAGTATTACCAATAACGGTATCCCTGGCGAAACTACTACACAAGGGCTAACCCGTTTTTCAAAAGCTATTGAAGGCAGAACAGGATTTATAGTAATTGATATGGGTGCCAATGATGCACAGTATATTGTTAATAAAAAGATGAAGATTGCTGATACCGAAAAGAATATGCGGTATTATATAGAAGAATCGTTAAAACATAAGCTAATACCAATTATTGCTACTATTCAGTTTTATAACGATAAGAACAATCAGTTTTTAAAGAATTGCAATTTGGTAGTAAAGCAAATTAATGCTGCTTATAAAAAAATGGCGGCAAGCTACCACGTTTATGTTGCCGATGTTAATCAATCTATCGGACGTGATTTCGGCCTTTATCAGGACCTGATCCACCCTAATGCTAAGGGTTATAAATTAATTAGCTTTGTTTTATTTGATGCTATTAACGAAGCAATTGAAGAAAAGTTGCTGGTTATAGGGATCAATCAAAACTATCCTAACCCTGTGCACGATGTTACTAAAATAGGCTTCAGCTTATCGCAAGCTGGTAAAGTACAAATTAAGCTTTATAATATGCTTGGTAAAGCTGTACGCACCCTTGATGACGAATATCAGGGATCTGGTTATCATGAGATTTCTGCTAATCTTAGCGACTTAAGCGCAGGCGTATACATTTATGTAATGCAAGTTGGCGGTCAACAGCTTAGCAAAAAGCTTTTACTTATTAAATAAGCAAGTGTTCCCTTCAATTAGTCGGCGTTGGTAATAGTACTTTTAACGCTATTGAATTCCTGCCCGCTGGCTTTTACCAATTCATTTCTTTCAGCTTTAACTTCTGCTGTGGTTTTAACCTCATTGTTCTTAATTGATAACGCTAAAGCGGTAA